>NZ_BAAAHQ010000001.1:312596-370017 GCF_039525605.1 Nonomuraea longicatena
GCCCGCCTCGCCGGCCTCGGCGACCTGCCGGCGGGCCCGTCGTTCGCGCTCTGCGCCGCCCCCGGCCTGTACGAGGAACTCCACGACGCCCTCGTACCGCTCGACCCCGAACGCGACACCCTCACGCCCCACGCGGAAAACGGCGCCCTCGGGCCCCACGAGCGCGAAGGCGACGCCCTCGCGGCGCCCCACGACCGCGAGCGCGGCGCCTGAGCGTGGACGTGAACCGGCCGGAGCCCTCCTCCAGGGCCCCGGCCGGTCTTGTCGTCCTCAGGCCGTCCTCGTACGGTCCTCAGCGGGGCAGCGGGACACCGTGCTCGTCCGCCAGCCGCCGGAGGTCCTCGATCTCCGCGCCGAGCGTGTCGGCGAGGTAGTCGTCACCGGCGCACCTGGCCTCCTTGAGGCCACGGTAGGCCTGGTCGAGGCGGCGTTCGATCGTCGTGGTGAACTCGCCCATCGCACCTTCTCTCTCGGGGGCTCTGACAGGGGGTTCGGAGCGCGGGCATGCCGCTCCGAGGCACACGGCGGTGGGTGTCCCGCATGTGTACCCCACCCCCCCACCCTCTGAAACATGGATTTGGGGATGGCTTGCGGCTCCCGTGCCCACGCATGCCTTACCGTGCGCTTATCGTCGTGTGCGGAGAATGTGGCATCGGTAGGGAAAGAGGGTGTACCAGGCAGTGCGAGTGCTGGTGGTGGAGGACGAGCGGGTGCTCGCCGACGCGATCGCGACCGGTCTCCGGCGCGAGGCCATGGCCGTCGACGTGTCCTACGACGGGGGTGGCGCGCTGGAGCGCACCTCCTACATCGACTACGACGTGATCGTGCTCGACCGCGACCTGCCGGTCGTGCACGGCGACGACGTCTGCCGGCGCCTGGTCGAGCAGCGCTCGGCCTCGCGCATCCTCATGCTGACGGCGGCGGGCGACGTGGACGACAAGGTGGAGGGGCTCGGCCTCGGCGCCGACGACTACCTCGCCAAGCCGTTCGTCTTCGTCGAACTGGTCGCGCGGGTGCGCGCCCTCGGACGCCGCTCGGCGCCCGCGCTGCCGCCCGTGCTGGAGCGCAGCGGCATCCGCCTCGACCCGGGCAAGCGGCTGGTCGAGCGCGAGGGCAAGGAGGTCGTGCTGACCAAGAAGGAGTTCGCCGTCCTGGAGGAGCTGATGCGCGCCGAAGGCGCCGTGGTTTCTCAGGAGGACCTGCTGGACAAGGCATGGGACGAGAACATCGACCCGTTCACCAACGTGGTGCGGGTGACGATGATGACGCTGCGCAAGAAGCTCGGGGAGCCGCAGGTGATCGAGACCGTGCCCGGAGTGGGATACAAGCTGTGAGCCGAGGAGCCGACCGTTGTCCGAGTCCGCCCGCCGCGTCCGCGCGGCGGGGCGGGCGGGCCCGGCGGTCGGCGGAGGAGTCCTGGTGAGCGACCCGGTACCGACCCACCCGATGATCAACCCGCACCCTCGCCGGGCCGGGGACAAACCGGCGCCGCCGCCCAGCGGCCCACCCGCCTGGGACGGCCCGCCGCCGCCCGAGGTCGTGGAGGGGCCCGCGCGTGCCCACACCGAGATGCTCAAGGACCTGCCCAACAAGGTCAGCATCCGGTGGCGGCTCACGATGACCTACAGCCTGGTGTTCTTCGCGGCCTCCGCCGTGGTCATCTCCATGCTGTACGTCATCGTGGGCAACGCCATCGACGTCGCCTGGCAGTTGCCCTTCGAAACCAGGGGCCTGGACGTGATCCAGCAGGCGATCCTTGAGGCGAAGTTCGACAACGCCAGGGCCGAGGCCGTCGCCTACGCGCGCGACGTGCTCGTGCAGAGTTCGATCCTTGCGCTGATCGGGGTCGGCATCTTCGCCATCATCGTCGGCTACTTCGTGGCCGAGCGGGCGCTGCGCCCGGTCACCAAGATCACGGCCACGGCCCGCAAGCTCTCGGAGAGCACCCTCGCGCACCAGCGTATCGGCCTGCAGGGCCCCAACGACGAGCTGAAGGAACTGGCCGACACCTTCGACGACATGCTGACCCGGCTCAACGTCGCCTTCGACACTCAGCGCCGGTTCGTGGCCAACGCCTCCCACGAACTGCGCACCCCCCTCACCATCAACAGGACCGTGCTGGAGATCGCCCTCGGCGATCCCGAAACGTCAGAGGACCTCAAAACCCTGGGCCGCACGCTCCTCGAGGTCAACGCGCGCAACGAGAAGCTCATCGAGGGCCTGCTGTTGCTCGCCAGGAGCGAACGCGAGCTGGCCGTCCGCAAACCCCTCGACATCGAGGACGTCGCCAGGACCGCCCTGAAGATCGTGACCCCCTTCGCCGACGAGCAGGGCGTCGCCGTCACCACCGACCTGAAGCCGGGCGCCACGCTGGGTGACCCGGTGCTGCTGGAGCGTTCGATCAGCAACCTGCTGGAGAACGCCATCAAGTACAACCTCCCCGAGAACGGAAAAGTCTGGATCCGAACGGGAATTGGGGACAGGGGGTTGGTTGTTCAGGTGGCCAACACCGGCCAACATGTCCCGGCGTACGAGGTGAACAGTCTGTTCGAGCCCTTCAGGAGGCTTCACACCGACAGGGTGGAGTCTGCCAAGGGATCGGGCCTCGGACTGTCCATCGTCCGCGCGGTCGTGCAGGCACACGGAGGCGACGTCTCCGCCGTCCCCCGAGAGGGTGGAGGGCTCGTGGTGACGATTCGGCTCCCCAGCCGCTGACACCGGCGTGTTGCTCGCCCGCGGGCGTCTCGTTCACGCCGCACATGTGGTTGGATGTGCCGTCGAACACGGTGGTGCAAGACGCCGAGGCTGCGGGTTTCGCCATATTTGGCTAACTGCTGTCCCCGGTACCGTGCCCTGACGTGTTGGGAGGTTCGACTACCGTTCCCGCGGGGTACCGATGCAAAATCTCCCGACGGAACGGGCACAAGTTGAGCGTCCCGGACGTTAGAAGACGCGCGACGAGCGCGAAGACATAGAGCTGAGGGGGATGGAGTAAGAACAATGGCTACCGACTACGACAGCCCGCGCAAGACCGATGACGACCTGGGGGAAGACAGCCTTCAGGAACTTCAGGCGCGGCGCACGGACAAGTCGTCCGGAAGCATCGACATCGACGAGACCGACCTCGCCGAGTCGCTGGAGCTGCCCGGGGCCGACCTGTCCAACGAGGAGCTCTCCCTGCGGGTGATTCCCCGCCAGGCCGACGAGTTCACCTGTTCGCGCTGCTTCCTGGTGCACCACCGGAGCCAGCTGGCCTCCGAGAGGAACGGACAGCAGGTCTGCCGGGAGTGCGCCGCCTGACCAAGGAGGCATCGTGGCACAACCTGAGAGGGAGCACGCCGACCCCGCGAGGGAAGTCGGCGAGATCGTGGGCCGGCTCACCGACTCCGGTGAGCTGGAGCCGGCCGAGCGGCGCAAGCTGCTCGGCCGACTCACCCGGACCCTCGCCGCCGGGAGCAAGAGGGCTCGCGAGAGCGGGGAGACCCGGGGCCGGTGGCTGGCCGACGTCTTTCTCAACATCGCGCCCCGCATCCCGATCAGGGACCTTCAGACGCTCTCCGAGCACCATCACGGCCTGACCGGCGAGCAACTCGCCGACGACCTGGTGCGGACCGCGCAGAAGGGCACCATGACCGTCGGCGCGATCGGCGGGGCGCTGGCCGCCGCCGAGTTCGCCGCTCCACCCCTCCTGCTCTCCGCCCCGGCGCAGCTCGTGGCCGAGACCATCGTCGTCGCGGCCATCGAGGTCAAACTCCTGGCCGAGCTGCACGAGGTCTACGGGGTCCGGATCGAGGGCACCGGCACCCAGCGGGCCGTCGCCTTCACCACGGCGTGGGCCAAGCAGCGCGGCATCGACCCGCTGGCGCCCACCTCCGTCAGCCTCGCCCTCGGCGCGGCCGCCAAGACGGCGGTGCGCAACCGGCTGCTCAGGACCCTCGGCCGCCACCTGACGACGCTCGGGCCGTTCCTCACCGGAGCCGTGGCGGGCGGCGTGCTCAACCGGGCGGCCACCAAGAAACTCAGCGCGGCGGTGCGCGCCGACCTGCGCGGCAAGCAGGCGCCCCCGCACCTGGCCGCCGTGCGCGAACTCCACCCGGACGACCCCCGGGAGCTCGGCTCCTGACCTTGCGGCGCCGCCCCCTCGACAGCGCCGCGAACGGGACGAGGTTCAGACGCGCAGGCCGTCGAAGGCCATCGCGAGCAGGGCGTCGGCCAGGTCGTCGGCCGTACCCCGGCCCGGCTGGTACCACTCGGTGATGGAGTTGACCGTGCCGAACAGCAGCCGCGTCACCAGCGCGGGGTCCAGTCCTGCGCGGATCTGGCCCGCCGCCGCCGCCTCCTTCACCAGCGCGGCCACGAACCGGTCGAACTCGCGCCGCCGCTCCAGCGCGGCCACCTCGGTCGCGCTGTTGCCGCGCACCCGCAGCAGCAGCGTCACGTACGGCAGGCGCTCGACGAGGACGCGGACGCTGTGCCGTACGACCCAGGACAGGCGCTCGATCGCGGGCCCGGTGGCGGCGCGCTGGTCGGCCACCACCTCGAACAGCCCGTCGAGGGCCCGGTCGAGCGCCCGCGCGAGCAGTTGCTCCTTGCCCGGTACGTGGTAGTAGATGGCCGACTTGGTCACGCCGAGCGCGCGGGCGAGATCTTCCATGCTGGTGCCGTCGTAGCCGCGTTCGTTGAAGACGCCCACGGCGGCCGACAGCACCGACTCGGGGTCGTGTCCGCGCCCGCGTCTGCGGCTGGTGGTGGCCATGAGGTCAATTATCCCGGCTGTCCACGACCCGCTTGAGCTTGCCCACCGAGCGCTCCAGCGTCTCAGGGCCGACGATCTCCACCTCGACGCGCACGCCGACCCCGTCCCTGACGGCGCCGCGCAGTTCGGCGGCGGCCCGCTCGGGGTCGGTGAGGCCGGGCCGCGACTCGACCACGACGGTCAGCACGTCGAGCCGTCCCGGGCGGGTGAGGCGCAGCTGGAAGTGCGGCGACAGGCCCGGCGTACGGAGCACCAGCTCCTCGATCTGGGTCGGGAACACGTTGACCCCGCGCACGATGATCAGGTCGTCGCTGCGGCCGGTGATCTTCTCGATGCGCCGGAACGCCGGGCGGGCGGTGCCGGGCAGCAGCCTGGTCAGGTCGCGGGTGCGGTAGCGGATGACGGGCATGGCCTGCTTGGTGAGCGTGGTGAGCACCAGTTCGCCCGATTCGGCCGCCTGCCCGGTGAACGGGTCCACGGTCTCGGGGTAGAAGTGGTCCTCCCAGACGTGCAGGCCGTCCTTGGTCTCGACGCACTCCTGCGCGACGCCGGGGCCGATCACCTCCGACAGGCCGTACACGTCCACGGCGTGCAGGTCGAAGCGGTCCTCCAGTTCCGCGCGCATGTCCTCCGTCCACGGCTCGGCGCCGAGGATCGCGGTCCGGAGCGAGCTGCGGCGGGGGTCGAGGCCCTGGTTCTCGAACTCGTCGAGCAGCGCCAGCAGGTACGACGGCGTGACCATGATGACCTCCGGCCGGAAGTCCTCGATGAGGCGCACCTGGCGCGGCGTCATGCCGCCGGAGACGGGCACGACGGCGCAGCCGAGCCGTTCGGCCCCGTAGTGGGCGCCGAGCCCGCCGGTGAACAGGCCGTAGCCGTAGGCGACGTGGACGAGCTGGCCGGGACGTCCGCCCGCCGCGCGGATCGAGCGGGCCATGACCTCGGCCCACAGCTCGACGTCGCCGCGTGTGTAGCCGACCACGGTCGGCCGTCCGGTGGTGCCGCTGGAGGCGTGGATGCGCGCGATGCGCTCGCGGGGGACGGCGAACATCCCGAACGGGTAATTGTCGCGGAGGTCTTCCTTGGTGGTGAAGGGGAAGCGCGCCATGTCGGCGAGTTCCCCGCAGTCGTCCGGGTGGACGCCGTGCGCGTCGAAGCTGCGCCGGTAGAAGGGCACGTTGCGGTAGGCGTGGTCGAGGATCCGCCGCAGGCGTTCGAGCTGCAGGGCGGCCAGTTCGTCGCGGGACAGGCGTTCCGCAGGGTCGAGTTCGCCGGGCTCGGGGGCGCCGCCGTATCTCATCTCAGCTCCTCAGCTGCTTGCTGTGACCGCGGAACTCGGCCACGACCCGGTCGCCCGCGTCGCGGACGGTGGTGTCGTAGACGCCGCTGCGGCCGAAGCGGGTGCGCTCGGCCGCCGTCGCGGTGAGCACGTCGCCCTCGCGTGCGGGCGCCACGAAGGTGATCTCGGCGGCGGCCGCGACGGTCACGGGGCCGTGGGTGTTGCAGGCGCAGGCGAAGGCGGTGTCGGCCAGCAGGAACACGTACCCGCCGTGGCACAGGCCGTGCCCGTTGACCATCCGGGCGGTCACGGTCATGCGGCAGACGGCCCGGCCGGGGGCGAGGTCCATGAGTTCGATGCCGAGCGCGGCCGAGGCCGTGTCGGCGGCCAGCATGCGACGTGCGCTGTCCAACGCAGGTCTCCCTTGTCAACTGACCGAATGTTCGGTAAACATTCCACCGTGCGGGATCTCTGTCAAGAGACGTCCGCAGCACCTACCCGAAGTCCGAGCTCGCGACACCGGACACGTGAGGAATCCCCATGAACGAGGTCTTTCTGGTCGGAGGGGTCCGCACCCCCCTGGGCAGGTACGGCGGCGCCCTCGCCGGAGTGCGCCCGGACGACCTGGCCGCGCTGGTCGTGGGCGAGGCGCTGCGCCGCGCGGGCGCCGATCCGGAGGCCGTGGACGAGGTGATCCTGGGCGCGGCCAACCAGGCGGGCGAGGACAACCGCAATGTGGCCAGGATGGCGGCGCTGCTGGCCGGGCTGCCCGTGAGCACTCCCGGGTACACGGTCAACCGGCTGTGCGCCTCCGGCCTGAGCGCCGTGGTGTCGGCGGCGCAGGCCGTACGGGCGGGGGAGGCCGACCTGGTGGTGGCGGGCGGCGTGGAGTCGATGACCAGGGCGCCCTGGGTGATGGCCAAACCGGGCACCCCGTGGGCCAAGCCGGGCGAGGTGGCCGACACGTCGCTGGGCTGGCGCCTCACCAACCCCGCCTTCCCCGGCGATACCACCCTGTCGATGGGCGAGACCGCCGAGGAGGTCGCCGCACTCGACGGCATCGGCCGCGAGGAGTCCGACGCCTGGGCGCTGCGATCGCACACCAGAGCGGTCGCCGCCGCGAAGGAGGGCCGCTTCGCCCGGGAGCTCGTGACCGTGGGCGAGGTCACCGCCGACGAGGGGCCGCGCGCCGACACCTCGCTCGAACGCCTGGCCCGCCTGAGGACGATCTTCCGTCCCGGCGGGGTGGTGACGGCCGGGTCGGCGTCGCCGCTGTCCGACGGCGCCGCCGCCGTCGTCGTGGCGAGCGGCGAAGCCGTGCGCCGCCACGGGCTGATCCCGCGCGCCCGCATCCTCACCGGTGCCGCCGCCGGGGTCGAACCCCGGCTCATGGGCCTCGGCCCGGTCCCCGCCACGCGGAAGGCGTTCGCCCGCGCCGGACGGGACCCGGCCGACGTGGCGGACCTCTCGGTGGAGATCAACGAGGCGTTCGCCCCCCAGGTGCTCGCCTGCGTCCGCCGTCTGGGCCTCGACCCCGCCACCGTCAACGCCGACGGCGGCGCCATCGCGCTCGGCCACCCGCTCGGCTGCTCCGGCGCCCGCCTGGTCGTCACCCTGCTCGGCCGGATGGAGCGCGAGAACACCCGCACCGGCCTCGCCGCCCTGTGCGTCGGTGTCGGCCAGGGCGTCGCGATGCTGGTGGAGCGCCCGTGAACACGCTGATCCTGGACGAGCGCGACGACCGCCTCGTCGTACGGCTGCACCGCCCGCAGGCCCGCAACGCGATCGACGCCGAGATGGTCGGCGAACTGCACGAGGTGTGCGCCCGGCTGGAACGCGAGCCGCTGCCGCTGCTGCTCACCAGCGGCACACCGGGCTTCTTCGCGGCGGGCGCCGACCTCGCCGAGCTTCTCGAACGCGGCCGCGACCAGGCGTTGCAGGGCGTCAACAGCACGCTGTTCGAGCGGATCCGCCGCCTGCCGATGCCCACGGTGGCCGCCGTGGACGGCTACGCGCTCGGCGGCGGCGCCGAACTCGCCTACGCCTGCGACCTGCGGGTGGCCAGTACCCGGGTCAGGTTCGCCAACCCGGAGCCGAACCTCGGCATCATCGCCGGAGCCGGCGCCTGCTGGCGGCTGAAGGAGCTGGTGGGCGAGCCGCTGGCCAAGCTGGTGCTGCTGGCCGGGCACCCGATCGGCGCCGAGGAGGCGCTGTCCAGCCGCCTGGTCGCCTCCCTGCACGAGCCGGAGGGGGTGGAGGCCGCCGCGCACGCGCTCATCGACCGGATGGGCGCGATGTCGCCGGCGGCGCTGCGCCTGACCAAGCTGGTCCTGGACGCCCCGCCCGGCGCGCATCCGCTCGCCGACCACCTGGCGCAGGCGGTGCTGTTCGAGGACCCGGACAAGCGCTCGCGGATGCGGGCCTTTCTCGACAGGAGGACCGGATGAGGGTCGCGGTCATCGGCGGCGGGCGGATGGGGGCGGGCATCGCCCAGGTCTTCCTGTCGGCGGGGGCGGAGGTCACCGTCCAGGAACCGGACGCGCCCGCCGCGCGCGAGCGCGTCGAGAGGGGCCTGGCGCTCGCCGAGTCCAAGGGCGGCGCGGCGGCGAAGGAGGCGCTCGCCCGGCTCACGATGGGCCCCGTGCCGGCCGACGCCGACCTGGTCGTGGAGGCCGTGCCGGAGGATCCGGCGCTCAAGGTCGCGGTGCTCGCCGAGGCCGAGTCGCGGGTGGGCGCGGACGCCGTGCTCGCCTCCAACACCAGCTCGCTGTCCATCTCCGAGCTCGCGGCGGGCCTCGACGTACCCGCGCGGCTCATCGGCCTGCACTTCTTCAACCCGGTCCCGGTGCAGGCTCTGGTCGAGATCGTCGTCACCCCCGCCACCCCCGACCGCGTGCTCCAGCGGGCCCGGGACTGGGTCGGGCGGCTCGGCAAGACCGGCGTGGTCGTCAACGACTCGCCCGGCTTCGCCTCCAGCCGCCTCGGGGTCCTGCTCGGGCTGGAGGCGATGCGGATGGTCGAGGAGGGCGTGGCCGCCCCCGAGGACATCGACACCGCCATGGAACTGGGCTACCGGCATCCGATGGGGCCGATCAGGCTCGGCGACCTCGTCGGGCTCGACGTGCGGCTGGCCATCGCCGAGTACCTGCACGCCAAGCTCGGCCCGCGCTTCGAGCCGCCCGCGATCCTGCGGGAGAAGGTGGCGAAGGGTGAGCTCGGCCGTAAAACGGGCAAAGGCTTCTACGACTGGTGACGCCACGGAACGGAGTGCCGATGAGCAAGCCCTTCGCCTCCTCCGCCGACCTGGCCGACAAGCGGCAGACCCTGGAGGTCCTCGCCGACGGCGTCTACGCGCTCACCGCCGAGGGCGACCCCAACGTGGGCGCCGTCGAGGGCGAGGACTTCCTGGTGTGCGTCGAGGCGCTGGCCACACCCACCGCCGCCCGCGAGTGGCTGGCCAGACTGCGCGAGCACGCGGACAAGCCGGTGAAGTACCTGGTCCTCACGCACTACCACGCGGTCCGCGTCCTCGGCGCCTCCGCGTTCGGCGCCGAGGTGATCGTGGCCCACGAGCGTACCCGCGGCCTCATCGCCGAACGCGGCGAGCAGGACTGGGCCAGCGAGTACGGCAGGATGCCCCGCCTGTTCAAGGACCCCGCCTCCATCCCCGGCCTCACCCGGCCCACCGCCACCTTCAGCGACAGGTTCACCATCGACCTCGGCGGCGGCAGAGGCGACCTCGTGCTCGCCCACTGCGGGCGCGGCCACACCGAGGGCGACCTGGTCGTCTGGCTGCCCCGGCAGCGGATCATGTTCGCGGGCGACCTGGTCGAGTCGCAGGCCGCCCTGTACACCGGCGACGCCTTCCACCGCGACTGGGCCACAGACACCCTCGACCGCGTCGCCGCCTTCGGCGCCGAGACCCTCGTCGGCGGCAGGGGAGCGGTGGCCAGAGGCGTGGACGGGGTCGCGGCCGCCATCGCCCAGACGCGCGACTTCCTCGACGTCATGATCAGGGAGGTCGGCGCGAGCGCCACCCTGAAAGAGGCTTTCGAGCGCACCCACGCGGCCCTTGCCCCCCGGTACGGCGGCTGGCCCATCTTCGAGCACTGCCTGCCCTTCGACGTGTCCCGCCTGTGGGACGAACTGCACGGCGTCGAGCGCCCCGTCATCTGGACGGCGGAAAGGGACAGGGAGGTATGGGCGGCCCTGCAGTCGTAGTCGTCGGGGCCGGGCCGGTCGGCCAGACGGCCGCACTGCTGCTGGCCCGCTGGGGCCTGCCCGTCGTCGTGCTCGACCGGCGCCCGGCCCGCGACCCGGTCGGCTCCAAGGCGATCTGCCAGCAACGTGACGTCCTCGACCTGTGGTGCGCGCTCGGCGTACCGGAGATCGCGGAGGAGGGGCTGACCTGGACCACCGCCCGCACCTACTACCGCGACCGCGAGTTGTTCTCCTGGAGCTTCGAGCGGAGCGGGCCGCTGCCGCCGTTCGTCAACCTGTCGCAGGCGCGCACCGAGGAACTGCTCGACGCCGCCATCGCCGAGCAGCCCCTGATCGACGTGCGCTGGGATCACGAGGTCACCTCCCTCACCCAGGACCGGGACGGGGTGCGCGTCCACTGCGGGGAGCGGGTGCTGCGCGCCCCCTACGCGCTCGTCTGCGCCGGTGCCGGCGCCCACGGCCTGCGGCGGGGGCTCGGCCTGTCCTTCGACGGCGAGAGCTTCGCCGACCACTTCCTCATCTGCGACATCAGGACCGACCTGCCCGGCTGGGAGCACGAGCGCCGCTTCTACTTCGACCCCGGCTGGAATCCCGGCAGGCAGGTGCTCATCCACCCGTGCCCGGACTCGACCTTCCGCGTCGACTGGCAGGTGCCGCCCGGCTTCGCCGCCGCCCCCGGCGACGTCGACGCCAAGATCAGGCAGATCGTCGGCGCCCGCGACTACGAACTCGTCTGGCAGTCCGTCTACCGCTTCCACTCCCGGGTGGTCTCCCGGATGCGGGCCGGCAGGGTGCTGCTGGCGGGCGACTGCGCGCACCTGTTCGCGCCGTTCGGCGCCAGGGGCCTCAACTCGGGCGTCGCCGACGCCGAGAACGCGGCCTGGAAGCTGGCCGCCGTCCTGCACGGCTGGGCGCCCGCCGAACTGCTGGAGACCTACCACACCGAGCGGCACGCTGCCGCGCTGGAGAACCTGGAGGTCACCTCGGCCACCATGCGCTTCCTGGTGCCGCGCACCGAGGGGGAGCGGGCCCACCGGCTGGACGTGCTCGAACGCGGGGCCGTCGAGGAGATCGACTCGGGGCGCTTCGCCGAGCCGTACTGGTATGCGGACTCGCCGCTGACCACGCCGGGGCGGCCCTGCGGCGGGCGCCCGCCGCGCGGTGCGGGCCAGGCGCCCGCGCCGGGCGTGATCGTGCCGGACGTCGCCCTCCCCGGGGGACGGCTGCGCGAGCGGTGCCGTGACGGATTTCTACTGATTCTGGGCGAAATGTGCGATTCTCGTTTGTTTGTGCAGATCTTGGGCAAGGTGACCAAGGCGCCGCTCGCCGTGGTCGAGCTCGCGGAGATCGACGGTACCGGACTCCTCGCCGACACACTCGGTGCGGCGCCTGACGAAGCCTGGCTGATCAGGCCCGACGCCCACATCGCCGCGATCGTCCCCCACGCGGGGACCGACCGGGTGGCGGCCGCCGTGAGCCGCGCCCTGCGGCTTCCGTAGAGTGGTCGTAGGAGGATACCCAAGGTGAGTGGCCGAAGCTCGTTCCTGATCGTGGCTAACCGGCTGCCGGTGGATCGAGTGATCGAGCCGGACGGCAGGGCCTCGTGGCGCGGGAGCCCGGGCGGACTGGTCACAGCCCTCACCCCCGTCATGCAGAGCAGGCACGGAGCCTGGCTCGGCTGGACCGGCGCCGCCGACGAACTCCTCGAACCCTTCGAGCACGACGGCATGGACCTCATCCCCGTGCCGATCACCGCCGAGGAGGTCGAGCTCTACTACGAGGGCTTCTCCAACGCCACCCTGTGGCCCCTTTACCACGACGTGGTCGCCCAGCCCCTCTTCGAACGCGCCATGTGGGAGACCTACCGCAGCGTCAACGAGCGCTTCGCCGAGGCCGCCGCCCGCACCGCCGAGCGCGGCGCCGTCGTCTGGGTGCAGGACTACCAGCTCCAGCTCGTGCCCGCCATGCTCAGGAAGATGCGGCCGGACCTTCGCATCGGCTTCTTCCTGCACATCCCCTTCCCGCCCATCGAACTGTTCTGGCGGCTGCCGTGGCGCCAGGAACTGGTCGAAGGGCTGCTCGGCGCCGACCTCGTCGGCTTCCAGCTCGCCGGCGGCGCCGCCAACTTCCGGCAGCTGTGCAAACGCCTGCTCAACGTCAACCACAAGAGCAGCGAGATCTTCCTCGACGACCGCACCGTCAAGACCCTGCCCTTCCCCATCTCCGTCGACTTCGGCGAACTCGACGCGCTCGTGCGCGACCCGCAGATCATCCACCGGGCCAAGGAGATCCGCGTCGAGCTCGGCGACCCCGAGCACGTGCTGCTCGGGGTCGACCGCCTCGACTACACCAAGGGCATCGGGCTGCGCCTGGAAGCCTTCGGCGAACTCCTCAAGGAGCAGCGCATCACCCCGGAAGAGGCGGTGTTCGTACAGATCGCCACACCCAGCCGCGAGCGCGTCGAGGAGTACCGCAGGCTCCGCGACGACATCGAACTCCAGGTCGGCCGGATCAACGGCGAGCACTCCAACATGGGCAGGCAGCCCGTGCAGTACTTCCACCAGTCCTACGACAAGCGCGAACTGGCCGCCCTCTACCTCGCCGCCGACGTCATGGTCGTCACACCCCTGCGCGACGGCATGAACCTCGTCGCCAAGGAGTACGTCGCCTGCCACCACGACCACCAGGGCGCCCTGGTGCTCAGCGAGTTCGCCGGGGCAGCCAACGAGCTGCGGCAGGCGTACCTCGTCAACCCCTACGACGTCGAGGGCGTCAAACGCCAGATGATGTCCGCCATGAACGCCTCGCCGCACGAGCTGGCCCGGCGGATGCGCACGATGCGGCGCCGCGTGGCGACCTACGACGTGGACCGCTGGGCCAGCGAGTTCCTCAGGGCGTTGGAGTCTTGAGCGCCTTCCAGGCGTCGTAGCGCTTCTTCGCGGTCTTGTTGACCACGATCTGCGCCACCGACATCCCCACGCCCATCACCACCGCGTACCCGATCGCCTCACCCATGCTCACCTCGGGCGACTCCGAGTCGACCGGCGGCTCCTTGCCCGTCGCCTTGACCCAGACGAACCCGAGGAGCTTCTTCGCCCCCCACGCGGTGACGAGGCCCACCAGCCCCCCGATCACTCTCCACGCGAGATCCGGCTTCTCGTCAGCCATGTCGACCATCCCCTTCAGCTATGTAACGAACACTAGTCTCCAGCGCGGGCCGGGCCCGCGAAGCCGTACCATAAGGTGGCATGACTCAGCAGCGACTACGCGATGCCGCCATGCCGGAGAAACCCACTCTCGACGGCCTGGAGCAGGTATGGGTAGCGCGCTGGGAGGCCGAGGGCGTCTACCGCTTCGACCGCACCCGTGAGCGCGCCGGCGTCTACTCCATCGACACGCCGCCGCCCACCGTGTCCGGCTCGCTCCACATCGGTCACGTCTTCTCCTACACCCACAGCGACATCATGGCCCGCTATCAGCGGATGACGGGCAAAACGGTGTTCTACCCCATCGGGTGGGACGACAACGGCCTGCCCACCGAGCGGCGCGTCCAGAACGTGTACGGCGTGCGCTGCGACCCGTCGCTGCCCTACGACCCGGCCTTCGCCCCGCCCGACAAGCCGGGCAAGAACCCGGTGTCCGTCTCGCGGCGCAACTTCGTCGAGCTGTGCCACCGGCTGACCGCGATCGACGAGCGGGCCTTCGAGGAGGTCTGGCGCCGCGTCGGCCTGTCCGTCGACTGGTCGCTGCTCTACACCACCATCGGCGACGAGTCCCGCGCGATCTCCCAGCGGGCGTTCCTGCGCAACCTCGCGCGCGGCGAGGCCTACCTCGCCGAGGCGCCCACCCTGTGGGACGTCACCTACCGCACCGCCGTCGCCCAGGCCGAGCTGGAGGACCGCGAATGGCCGGGCGCCATGCACGCGATCTCCTTCTACGGCGACCAGGGCCCCATCACCATCGAGACCTCGCGGCCCGAGCTCATCCCCGCCTGCGTCGCCCTGGTGGCCCACCCCGACGACGAGCGCTACCGGCACCTGTTCGGCACCTCCGCGCTCACCCCGCTGTTCGGCGTCGAGGTGCCCGTTCTCGCCCACCGCCTGGCCGACCCCGCCAAGGGCACCGGCATCGCCATGATCTGCACCTTCGGCGACGTCACCGACGTCACCTGGTGGCGTGAACTCGACCTGCCCACCCGGCCGGTCGTCGGCTGGGACGGCAGGCTGCTGCCCGAGCCGCCCCACGGCGTCGAGGCCGAGCCGTACTCCGAACTGGCGGGCAAGACCGTCCACACCGCCCGCGAGCGCGTCGTCGAGCTGCTGCGCGAGTCCGGCGACCTGGTCGCCGAGCCGCAGCCGGTGCGCCGGCCGGTCAAGTTCTACGAGCGCGGCGACCGTCCCCTGGAGATCGTCACCACCCGCCAGTGGTACATCCGCAACGGCGGGCGCGACGCCGACCTGCGCGAGCGCATGCTCGCGCGCGGGCGCGAGCTCGACTGGCACCCCGCCCACATGCGGGTGCGCTACGACAACTGGGTCGAGGGCCTGGCCGGTGACTGGCTCATCTCCCGCCAGCGCTTCTTCGGCGTGCCGTTCCCCGTGTGGTACCGGCTCGACGGCGCCGGGCAGCCGCTCTACGACGAGCCGATCGTGCCGCCTGAGCACCGCCTGCCCGTCGACCCCGCGAGCGACGTGCCGGACGGCTACACCGAGGAGCAGCGCGGCGTCCCCGGCGGCTTCACGGGCGACCCCGACGTCATGGACACCTGGGCCACCTCCTCGCTCACCCCCGAGATCGCCGGGCGGTGGGGCAGCGACGACGACCTCTACGGGCGCGTCGCCCCCTACGACCTGCGGCCCCAGTCCCACGAGATCATCCGCACCTGGCTGTTCGCCACGGCCGTCCGCTCCCACCTGGAGTCCGGACGGGTGCCGTGGAGCGACGTCGCCATCTCCGGCTGGATCCTCGACCCCGACCGCAAGAAGATGTCGAAGTCCAAGGGCAACGTCGTCACCCCGATGGACCTGCTCGACAAGCACGGCTCCGACGCCGTCCGCTACTGGGCGGCCAACGGCCGCTACGGCGTCGACACCGCCTTCGACGCCGGCCAGCTCAAGATCGGCCGCCGCCTGGCCATCAAGATCCTCAACGCCTCGAAGTTCGTGCTCGGCTTCGAGTCCGCGCAGGGCGAGGTCACCGAGCCGCTCGACCTGTCGATGCTCGCCGCGCTGGCCGACGCCGTCCGCGAGGCCGGGGCCGCGCTGGCCGCCTACGAGCACACCAGGGCGCTGGAGGTCGCCGAGCGGTTCTTCTGGACCTTCTGCGACGACTACCTCGAACTCGTCAAGGCCCGCGCCTACGACGGCGACGCCTCCGCCGTGGCCGCGCTCCGGCGGGCGCTGGAGATCCAGCTCCGGCTGTTCGCGCCGTTCCTGCCGTTCGTCACCGAAGAGGTGTGGTCGTGGTGGCGTGACGGCTCCGTCCACCGCGCCGCCTGGCCCGCCCCCGAGCACGGCCAGGGCGACCCGGCCGTGCTCGCCGTCGCCTCCGACGTGCTCGGCCAGATCCGCAAGGCCAAGTCGGAGGCCAGGCTGTCCATGCGCGCCGAGGTTTCCCGCCTCACCGTCGTGGCGCCCGACCCGGCGCTCGTCCAGCACGCCCAGGACGACCTGTGCGGCGCCGGCAGCGTCGAGGAGTTCGTCCTGGAGTCCGGCGAGGGCCTGGTGGTGAAGGTGGAACTCGGCTGAGCCCTGGGTGGCGCGCACCCGGTCCCGCACCGGATGCGCGCCCGGCCCGCGTCAGTAGTCGCACACCCCCGTCGGGAACACCGCCTCCAGCCGGGCCCGCTGCTCGGGCGAGGGCCGCCAGGAGCCGTACAGGCCGCGTTCGATCGCCCGCGTGACCGGCTGCCGCCCGCACGAGAAGACGCCGCCCTCGATCGGGCCGCCCGCCACGATCCGGGAGGTCGAGTAGAGCGGGAACCGCTGCGTGCACGCGCCCGGCGCCCGCTTGTCGAGAACCCCGTCCCACACGCCGTCACCGGCGGCGAGCGGCGTGCCGTCCGTGGCGAAGCAGCGGTCGACCGCCAGCGGCGGCTTGTTGCCCGCCACCCCGCGCCACGGCTTGGCGCGCAGGTTGGCCATCCACTCGTCCATCACCCGCAGCGCCTCCGGCGTCTGGTCGGAACGGCGGCCGTCCGGGCGGGCGTCGGTGAACCAGATCACCTGGTTGGCGGCGTCACCGTCGTGGTCGCGCATCCGCTGCCTCGTGGCGAACGACTGGTGGGAATTGTGCATGTCCAGCTCGTCCTCCAGATAGTGGCGCCAGTCGATGATCGGGATGTCGATGTCGCCGGTGAAGACCAGCCCGCTGCGCTCGACCGCGCGGACCACCGCCGGGTCCGCGCCCCTGCGGCCGGGACCGGCGTTGCGCGAACTCCACGGATCCCAGTCGCCGGGACAGACCGAGGGCACGAACGGGCAGCCCTCCTGGACCATGTCCCGCGTCTCCTTCCACGAGCCCGCCTTCTCGTTGACGTCCAGGAACTCCGCCGGCGTGATCTTCCCCTCCCGCAGGGCGGTCAGGCCGTACTGGACGCCCACGTTGTCCATCGTCGAGCGCGCGTACCCGTCGGGGCCGGTGCCGACGACGTTCTTCAGGTCCTCCCACAAGGTCCAGTGCACGCCGTCCTTGACCCCCGGCGGGTCCATCCGCTCCCACTCGGGGTCGTTGTCGTCGGTCCACTTCGGGTTCAGCGACAGCGGCGTCAGGCCGCGCCAGCCGCTCACGCACTCGGTGGAACCGGGCCGCCGCGTGTACGGGTTGGCGACCGTGTCGCTGGCGTTCATGCCGATGAGGACGCTGCGCGAGTCCCAGCGCGCCCAGCGCGGGTCACCGTCCATGTACCTTTCCAGCAGCTCGCAGTCGGCCACGTGGATGGTCTGGGTGATCATGTCGGGGAAGGCGTACTGCGGGATGGCCGCGTCGATCACGCGGTCGCCGTGGTTCTGCCCGTAGAGGTACTGCTGCAGCCCGCCGCCGGAGCCGCCGACGCCGACCGTGTACAGCGGGCGACCGTGCAGCTCGACGAAGCGCTCCTTCACCATGAGCGCGGTCTCGCCGCCCAGCACCATGTTCGAGTGGGTCGAGGTACGGGTCCCCGACGAGTACATGATCGCGTAGCCGAGCCCCAGCCCGTGCTCGTCCAGGGCGCTGCCGCCCAGCGTGCCCTGGTCGCGGCCGATGCCCACCCCGCCGTCGAAGCGGTAGATCGCCCGCCGGTTCCAGCCGTCCTCCACGACCGCGATCGAGTACAGGAAGCGGTTGATCACGCCGCGCTCGCGTTTGACGACGAAGTCCACGCGCCTGCCGTCCATCAGCGTGGTCGTCGCCATGTCGGCGGGCCGCTCGGCCGGGAGCGGCTGCCACGCGCCGCCCGTCGTGCGGTAGAGCCGGTCGGTGACCGTCGGCGCGAAGCAGTCCCTGCTCCAGCCGTCCGCCACCCGGTAGCCCTGGCGGTCCTGGTTGTCGGCGACCGGCGGGCCGAGGCCGCCGCGCTCGGTCTTGCACAGGAACGGGTACTGGTGCGGGCCGGAGAAGATCGGCCCGGAGATCGGATGGTTGCGCAGGCGCAGCGTGCCCCGCTGCGACAGGGCGGCGGCCGCGAGCGTGTTGTCGCCCGCGCGCAGGCCGCGCACCAGGCCGGTGGCCGAGCGGCCGTCCGGGTCGGTGGTGAAGGAGGCGCTCACGTCCTGCCCGTTCAGCGTCACCTTCGGTGTCACCTTCGGGCGGGCGGGGACGCGGGGGCGCTGCCAGGAGACCCGTACCAGGGCGTCGCCGCCGCTCACCTGGTCGGCCCGGCCGGACAGCACCTCCAACGCGAGCCGCCCGCCCGCCTGGGCGGGCACGGCGAACAGCCCGGATAACAGCAGTGCGACCACTGCGAAGATCGACAGAGTCCTCATGGTTTCGAACCTGCCACGGCGGCGGCCGCTTCACCAGGAATATGTGCGCGCATCTTCCGCCGAGGCGTGCCAGTCTTGAACACGTGTTCTCCGACCGCACCGCAAAGCTCGTCCCGCCCCTCGTCGCCAAAGCAGCCGCGTGGAGCGTGTGCTTGATCCTCGTCGGCGTGGTCGTCTACTTCTTCGCCCTGATCATCGCCCGCCTCAGCTTCGTGGCCCTGCCCGTCGCCATCGCGCTCCTGCTGACGGCCCTGCTCTACCCGCTCACCCGGATCCTGCGGGCCAAGGCCGGCCTGCGTCCGATCTACGCCACCTGGGCCACCATGCTCGTCGCGCTGGCCATCATCGTCGGCACCGGCTGGCTGGTCGGCGCCCGCGCCAGCGAGGAACTGCCCCGCCTGTCCGCCCAGATCACCACCACCGTCACCGACGTGCGCGACTGGCTGATCACCGGGCCGCTGCACCTGCGCGAGGAGCAGCTCACCCAGTGGGCCGACCAGATAACCGACCTGGTCACCACCCAGTCACAGGCGCTGACGAGCACCGCCATCGCCGCAGGGCAGGTCGCCATCGAGGTGCTGGCCTCGATCGTGCTGCTGCTGTTCGTCACGTTCTTCCTGCTGAAGGACGGCGACCGCATCTGGGCGTGGTTCCTGCGCGCCTTCGGCTCGATGGCGCCGCGCGTCGACCGGGCGGGCAAGACCGCGTGGACCACCGTCTCCCACTACGTGCAGGGCACCGTGGCCGTCGCCGCCGTCCACGGCGTCGTCATGGGCATGGTCCTGTACTGGCTCGGCGTCCCGCTGTGGGCGGCGCTGGCCGTACTCATCTTCCTGGCCAGCTTCATCCCGATCGTCGGCATCTTCTTCGCCGGTACGGTCGCCACCCTCGTCACGCTCGGCTCCGTCGAGCCGTGGAAGGCGTTGCTGTTCGTCATCCTGCTCGTCGTCGAGCAGCAACTCGAGAACCACGTGCTGCAGCCGCTCATCGTGGGGCGGGCGCTCAACTTCCACCCGCTGGCCATCATCCTCGTCCTGGCCGTCGGCGGCGTGATGGGCGGCATCGCGGGCGCCGCGGTCGCGGTGCCGGTGGCGGCCGTCATCTACCGGGCCCTGCCGCAGCTGCGCCACGACCCTCCGATGCCGTTGCCCGCGGTGCCCCAGCCGTCCCCGCCTGCGGCCAAGGAGGAGCCCGCGCCGTAACACCGGGATCCGGACACGGTCAGCGAGCCGTCAACGAGCACCCGGGGACTCGACCCGGCTGCTAGTAACCTCTTGCGTGGACAACGCAACCATGACGACGAGGTGAACCCGTGCCCAGCACCGTGGAGGTCCTGATCCAGCGGCTCGACGAGGGTCTGCCGCTGCCCGCGTACGCGCATCCGGGCGACGCCGGCGCCGACCTCTACGCCACGGCGGACGTCGAGCTGATGCCCGGCGAGCGCGCGATGGTCGGCACCGGCGTGGCGATCGCGCTGCCCGACGGCTACGCCGCGTTCGTGCACCCGCGCTCCGGCCTGGCCGCCAAGCACGGCGTCACGCTCGTGAACGCACCGGGTACCGTCGACGCCGGATACCGTGGCGAGATCAGGGTCACCCTGATCAACACCGACACCAAGGAGCCGTTCCGCCTCCAGCGCGGCGACCGCGTCGCGCAACTGGTCGTCCAGCGGGTGGAGCGGGCGGCCTTCGCCGAGGTCGAGAGCCTGCCGGGATCCGCGCGCGGCGACGGCGGATTCGGCTCCACGGGGCGATAGGACTTCCGGCGGGGCTCGCCCGTCCGGACGAGAGGGAGTGAGAGACCGTGTTCCGACGCAAGCGTCGCGAGGAGCCCGAGGCCGCTGCCGGGGCCGCTGCCGGGGCCGACGCGCCCAGCCAGGCCCGCGACGGGGGCCCGTGGGACGCCGAGGAGGCGCATCCGGACAACGACCGGATCGACCTCGGCGGCCTGCGCGTGCCGAACCAGCCGGCCTTCGACATCCGCCTGGCCGCCGTCGGCGACCAGAACGTGAGTGTGGTCGCCCTCTACGAGGAGAGCACGCTGCAGGTCCAGGCGCTGGCCGCGCCCAAGTCCGCCGGGCTCTGGGACGAGGTCCGCACCAAGATCACCTCCAGCTCGCCGACGCTCGCGGCGCGACCGGGCCCCCTCGGCACCGAACTGGCCGGAGAGGTCGAGGTCGACGGCGAGCGGCGACCCATCCGCTACCTCGGCGTCGACGGCCCCCGCTGGTTGCTGCTGGCCATCGTCAGCGGCCGGGCCGCCCTCGACGATCAGGTGGCGCAGGAGTTCCTCGGCTTCGTCCGCGACGTCGTGGTCGTGCGCGGCGACGAGCCGATGGCCCGTGAGGAGCCCATCACGCTGCGGCGGCCCAACGAGAAGACCGTCGAGGACAAGCCGGAGCCGACCCTGGACCCGTTCAAGCGAGGACCTGAAATCAGCGAGATTCGCTGAGGCGTCTCATCGCATAAGCTGGGTCATCATGACGAGTACGGCAGAGCCCCACAAACGCGGGGGATTGCGCGGCTTCTTCAGCCGGCTGACCTCGCCGCAGTCCGAAATCGAGGCCCAGGAGCTTCGCGAGGACGCCGACCAGGCCGGCGCCACCCCGATCGCGCGGTGCGGCGGTCGCCGCCGCTTCTGCGTTGCCGGTACGCTACGCACTGTGACGTTGCGCCCGAGAGGCGGAGCGCCCGCGCTGGAGGCCGAGCTTTACGACGGGTCCGACGTGATCGACCTCGTCTGGCTCGGCCGCCGCCGCATCGCGGGCATCGAACCCGGCCGCATCGTCAAGGCCGAGGGCCTGGTCAGCATGCAGGACGGGCGCAAGGTGATGTTCAACCCACGATACGAACTGCGCCCAGGGAGCTGATCGAGTGAAGGCCGACGAGGCTGAGGAAGTGGCCTACGACACCGTCGAGGCGGCCGTACGCGCCCAGCTCGGCAAGGCGCTCGGCGGGGTGCGCGGCATGATCGAGGCGGCGGTCCCGACGATCGCCTTCACGGTCACCTGGATCACCACCGAGCAGCTGCGGCTGTCGCTCATCGTCAGCGTCTCACTGGCGGTGGCGCTGCTCGTCGTGCGGCTGGTGCAGCGCTCGACGCCCCAGTTCGTCATCAACAGCCTCATCGGCATCGCCATCGGCGCCTTCTTCGCCAGCCGGTCCGGCGACGCCAAGGCGTACTTCCTGCCGGGCATCCTGTGGAACGCCGGATACAGCCTGGTCATGCTGATGTCCATCGTGACGCGGTGGCCGGTGGTCGGGTTCCTCATCGGATCGGTCACGGGCGACCCTACGGCGTGGCGCCGGGATCCGGGCATCGTACGGCTGTGCACGCGGCTGACGTGGGTGCTCATGGTGCCGTGTGTGGTGCGGGTGGCGGTGCAGGCGCCCGTGTACGTCTACGGCGGGGACGAGGCGGTGGCGGCGCTCGGCATCGCCAAGATCCTCATGGGGTGGCCGCTGCAGGTCGCCGCCCTGGCCACCATGGTCTGGATGCTCGGCCGAGGCCGCACCCCGATCCGCCCTGCGGGTTCTTAGCGGTCTCTCCCGGTTGCCGGCGTAGAGCCGGTTTCTCTCGGTTGCTGGGGGTAAAACCGGCTTCTCCGTCACGGCCCAGCCCCCTTGCCCCCACCGCCGCACTTCGGCCGACGGCCTCCAGGGTCACGCTCCGCCCGCGCGGGACGGCGGGTGGGCGCGAGTCGGCCGGGCCGTGACGGATGGGGTGTCTGAAGGGTCAGTGGCCGGACAGAGGGGTCAGTGGCCGGACAGCAGGTGCGCCAGAGTGGGCTCCACCTCCTGGCTCGCGACGAAGAGGAGTTCGTCGCCCGCCTCCAGCGGGTCGTCGGCCGTCGGCACCAGAACGCGCCCCTCGCGCAGGATCGCCACCAGCGCCGAGTCCGTCGGCCACGGCACCGAACCCGCCCGCTGCCCCACCACCGGCGCGTCGTCGGCCAGCGTGAGCTCCACCAGGTTCGCCTGCCCCTGCCGGAACGTCATCAGCCGCACCAGGTCCCCGACGCTCACCGCCTCCTCGACCAGCGCCGACAGCAGGCGCGGAGTGGACACCGCCACGTCCACCCCCCACGACTCGTTGAACAGCCACTCGTTCGACGGGTGGTTGATCCGGGCCACCACACGTGGCACCCCGTACTCCGTCTTGGCCAGCAGCGACACCACCAGGTTCACCTTGTCGTCGCCGGAGGAGGCGACGACCACGTGGCAGTTGTTCAGCCCGGCCTCGTCCAGGGAGGAGATCTCGCACGCGTCGGCCAGCAGCCACTCCGCGTGCGGCACCGAGTCGATCTTTATGGCCTTGGGGTCGCTGTCGATGAGCAGGACCTCGTGCCCGTTCTCCAGGAGTTCGGCGGCGATCGAACGGCCGACGGCCCCGGCCCCGGCGATGGCGACGCGCATCAGTGGTCCTCTTCCGGCGCCACGGCGAGCACCTTGTTGATCCGGTCCATGTCGCTCTCCGCCGCGATGACGTGGAGGATGTCGCCCTCCTGCACCATCGTGTCGTGCTTGACGACCAGCGCCTCGCCCATCCGGTTGATGAAGGCGATGCGGGCGTGCGCCCGATCCTCCAGGTGGATGACGCGGGTGCCGATCCACGCCTGGTTGACGGTGACCTCGGCCAGGACGACGGTGCCCGTCGGGTCGCGCCAGAGCGGCTCGGCCCCCTCGGGCAGCACGCGGCGCAGGATCTGATCGGCCGTCCACCGTACGGTCGCCACGGTGGGGATGCCGAGCCGCTGGTAGATCTCGGCCCGCCGGGAGTCGTAGATGCGGGCGACCACGTTGTCGACGCCGAACGTCTCGCGGGCCACCCGCGCGGAGATGATGTTGGAGTTGTCCCCGCTGGAGACGGCCACGTATGCGGAGGCGGACTCGATCCCGGCCTCGGTGAGCACGTCGCGGTCGAAGCCGATGCCCGTCACACGGCGGCCGCGGAATCCGGCGCGCAGGCGACGGAACGCCTGGGGGTCCCGATCGATGATCGCGACCGAGTGGCCGTTGTCCTCAAGGATGTGCGCGATGGTGGAGCCCACGCGGCCGCATCCCATGATCACTATGTGCATACTCTCCGCCGTCCGCGGTTGGCAGTCTCAACACCAGTATGGCGTGATAAGGGAGCGCCGTAACTGGGGGAACGGCAGTGAGGGCTAGCATCTGTTCCCGTGGCGAAGGTAACAGATCTTCTCAAACGCCTCCTGGTGGGCAGAGCGCTGCGCAGTGGGCAACTGCACGAGCAGCTGCTGCCCAAGCGCATCGCGTTGCCGGTCTTCGCCAGTGACGCGCTGTCGTCCGTGGCGTACGCACCGCAGGAGATTCTGGTCATCCTGTCATTGGCGGGGGTGTCGTTCTACCACTACAGCCCGTGGGTCGCGGCGGCGGTCGTCGTCGTGATGCTCACGGTCGTGGCCTCCTACCGGCAGAACGTGCACGCCTACCCCAGCGGCGGCGGCGACTACGAGGTGGCCACGACCAACCTCGGCAAGAACGCGGGGCTGACCGTGGCCAGCGCGCTCATGGTCGACTATGTGCTCACGGTCGCGGTGTCGGTGGCCAACGGCGTCGACTACGTGGGCGCCACCGTCCCGTTCGTCGCCGAGCACAAGCCGACGGTCGCGATCGTCATCGTGATCCTGCTCGCCGTGGTCAACCTGCGGGGCATCAGGGAGTCCGGCGCCGCCTTCGCCATCCCCACCTACGCCTTCATGTTCGTGGTCGTCGGGATGGTCGCCTGGGGCGGCATCAAGCTGCTGATCATCGGCGACGAGATCCATGCGCCGACCGCCGATTACGAGATCGTGGCCGAACAGACGAACCTCACCTCGTTCGCGGCGGCCTTCCTCATCCTGCGCGCCTTCTCCTCCGGCTGCGCGGCCCTCACGGGCGTCGAGGCGATCAGCAACGGCGTGCCCGCCTTCCGCAAGCCGAAGAGCAGGAACGCGGCCACGACGCTGCTCATGATGGGCCTGGTCGCGATCACCATGTTCGGCGGCATCATCGCGCTCGGCCTGGTCTCCGGCGTGAAGGTGGCCGAGCACCCGGCCGTCGACATCCTCATCGACGGCAAACCGGCGGGCCAGGACTACTACCAGCAGCCGATCATCGCCCAGGTCGCCGACGCGGTGTTCGGCAGCGGCTCGGCGCTGTTCGTGATCATCGCGGTGGTGACGGCGCTCATCCTGTTCCTGGCCGCGAACACCGCCTTCAACGGCTTCCCGGTGCTCGGCTCGATCCTGGCGCAGGACCGTTACCTGCCGCGTCAGCTCCACACCCGGGGCGACCGGCTGGCCTTCTCCAACGGCATCGTCATCCTGGCCCTGGGCGCCTGCCTGCTGCTGTGGGGCTTCCAGGCCGACGTCAGCCGCCTGCTGAACCTGTACATCGTCGGCGTCTTCGTCTCCTTCACGCTCAGCCAGACCGGCATGGTGATCCACTGGACGCGGCACCTGAAGACCGAGACCGACCCCAGGGTCCGCCACCAGATGCACCGCTCCCGGGTGATCAACTTCTTCGGCGGGATCATGACCGGGCTCGTCCTGGTCGTGGTACTTCTGACGAAGTTCCTGGTCGGCGCCTGGATCGTGTGCATCGCGATGCCGATCCTGTTCCTGATGATGAAGGCGATCCGCCGCCACTACGACAACGTGGCGACCGAGCTGGAGATCGACGAGGACTACGACCCGTCGATGCTGCCCGCCCGCAACCACGCGATCGTGCTGGTCTCCAAGGTGCACAAGCCGACCATGCGCGCCCTGGCCTACGCCCGCGCCACGCGGCCGTCCACGCTGGAGGCCATCACCGTCGGCGTCGAGGGCGAGGAGGCCCGCCGCCTTCAGGAGGAGTGGGAGCGGCGGGGCATCCCGGTGCCGCTGAAGATGCTCGACTCGCCGTACCGGGAGATCACCCAGCCCATCCTCGACTACGTCAAGACGCTGCGGCGCCGCTCGCCGCGCGACGTCGTCACCGTCTTCATCCCCGAGTACGTCGTCGGGCACTGGTGGGAGCACCTGCTGCACAACCAGAGCGCGCTGCGGCTGAAGGCCAGGCTGCTGTTCAAGCCGGGTGTCATGGTGACGAGCGTGCCCTGGCAGCTGCACTCCTCCGACCGGTTGCAGGGCCGTCCGGAGCCGCTGGCCCCCGGCTCGGTGCGCCGTCCCTGGCACGCCGTCGACCAGGTCACTGATCGGGGCGAGCGCTGATCAGGGTGTGCAGGCGGGCGGTGTCGTAGGCGCTCCAGCCGCGCGGGGCGGCCACGGCGGCCCAGCCCTCGACGACGCCGGCGCCGTAGACGTGGCCGTGACCGGGCGGCACGTCCAGCCCGACCGACATGTCGCCCAGCACCTGCCAGAACGTCACCAGCGGGAACCAGTCCATCTCCGGGTTGAGATCGGGCCCGCGCGGCGCCGCCAGCCACTCCGGCCTGGCGTAGATCAGCCGGGGCGACCACCACACGACCGGGTCGGAGGCGTTCTGCAGGTAGACCACGCGCGGGTGGTTCCAGGTGGTGCCCGGCCTCGTCAGGTCCTCGGGGTACTGGCCGAACCGCACGGTGGCGCCGCGCTGGTAGACCGGGCGCCACACGGGGCTGCCGGGGTCGCGGCCGGAGGTGAGCGTGCGCCAGATCGGGTTGGCGTCCGGCGGGCCGACGAACAGCGCCCCGTCGGTCTGCCGCACCAGGTCGGGCAGGTCGTCGAAGGCGTTCTCCAACTGGAAACTGCCGAGGCTCTCGCCGGAGACCACGAGTTTGGGCCGCCGCCCCTGCGGAGCCCGCTCCCACCTGGCCCGCACCGCGTCGAACAGCGCCGCGCCCGCCCGCGCCGCCTTGCCCCTGTCGACCAGGAACGACAGCCAGCTCGGCAGGTAGGAGTACTGCATCGCGACCAGGGCGGTGTCGCCGTTGTACATGTACTCGAGGCTGTCGGAGATGTTCTCGTCGACCCAGCCGGTGCCGGTGGTGCCGAGCACCGCCAGCACCGCGCGGTCGAAGGCGCCGGTGCGCTCCAGTTCCCTGACCGCGAGCGCCGCCTGCTGCGCCGGTGAACCGGCCGAGTCGAGCCCGACGTACACGCGGATCGGCTGCCTGGCGAGGGCGCCGGAGAACGCCGACAGCCGCGCGACCGGCACGGCGGTGCCCGCGAACGTGCGCCCCTCCCGGCCCAGGGTGTCCCACGACACCAGCGAGCGCGGCCCTCCGGACACCTTGGGCGACGCCGGCCGCGCCACACCGGGGTCGGTGGTGCCGTTGGTCACGGAGGAGGCGTCGTTCATGACGTTGACGAATCCGGAGAACAGCACGTCGCTGGCGAGGACGCCGACCGCGCACGCCACGACGAGGACGCCGGTGACCTGGGCGACGATCACCGGGACGTACCTGTCGAGCCACCGCACCAGTGTGCGCCCGCCCAGCCGTACCAGCCTGGCCGCCATCAGCATCGCCGCGAACAGCAGCGCGCTGAGCCCGAGGATCGCGGGCGGGAACCAGGTGATGGCGGTGTCCATGCCCATGAGCTGCCGCAGGTCCTGCTGCCAGCCGAGGCTGTAGCCGAGCGCGAGCACCGTCAGCAGCGCGCACCCCGCCAGCATCACCCGCCACGCCGGCACCCGGCCGCGCTCGGGGAGCCGGTAGGGGATGAGCGCCCGGCCCAGCGCGCCCGCCGAGGCGCCGACGGCGTAGCCGATCGCGGCCGCGAGCGCGCCCATCAGCCCCTGCATCACCCACGGCCGGGGCAGCAGCGTCGGCGTCAGCGACGCGCAGAAGAACAACGCGGCCAGCAGCGTGCCGCCGAACCCGAGCCGCCGCCTCACCACACGCATGACCACCCAGCGTAGCCGTACGGGTGCGCGGAGGCGTCCCGTGGGCGAGGGCTTAGGCTGTGGTCCTGTGGAACAGGCAACTCTGGAGCTGACAGTCGGACCCGTCGCGCACGGCGGGTGGTGCGTGGCACGCCACGAGGGGCGGGTGGTGTTCGTCAGGCACGCGCTGCCCGGTGAGCGGGTGCGCGCCCGGGTGACGGAGGAGACGGCCAGGTTCCTGCGGGCCGACGCCGTCGAGATCCTCGACGCCTCGCCCGATCGGGTGCTCCCGCCGTGCCCGTACGCGGGCCCGGGACGCTGCGGCGGCTGCGACTGGCAGCACGCCACGCTGGAGGCCCAGCGCGGCCTCAAGGCCGATGTGGTGGCCGAGCAGTTGCGCCGCCTGGCGGGCATCGACCGCAAGATCGTGGTCGAGGAGGTGCCCGGCGCGCCGGACGGGCTCGGCTGGCGTACCAGGGTGCAGTTCGCCGCCACGCGCGAGGGGCGGCTGGGTTTCCGCCATCACCGCTCCCACGACATCGAGGTGGTCGACGCCTGCCTCATCGCCCATCCCGAGGTCGAGGCCGTCGGCGCCGAGGCGCGCAGCTGGAACGGGGCGGCGGGGGTGGAGGTCATCGCCTCCTCCGGCGGCGACCGGGCGGTCGTCATCGCGCCCCGGCCGCGCCGTACGGTGGCGGTGCCCGACCTCGACGCGCCCGCGTCGATCCTGGTCGACCAGGGCAAGGGGCGCACCGACGCCAGGTTCGGCTCGGGGGTGCTGCACGAGCGGGTCGAGGACCGCGAGTTCCGGGTGTCGGGCAGCGGGTTCTGGCAGGTGCATCCGGGGGCGGCCGAGACGCTGCTCGACGCGGTGCTCGCCTACGCGCAGCCGGAGCCCGGCGAGTGGGCGCTCGACCTGTACTGCGGCGCGGGCCTGTTCGCGGCCGCGCTGGCCGAGGCGGTGGGGCCGGAGGGCGCGGTGTTCGGGCTGGAGTGGGAGACGGCGGCGGTCCGCGACGCCCACGCGAACCTGCGCGACCTGCCGCAGGCCCGGGTGGAGCGGGGGCGGGTCGAGGAGGCCCTCGACCGTTTCCAGATCGAGCGTGCCGACCTGGTGGTGGTGGACCCGCCCCGGTCGGGGCTGGGGCGCGACGTGGTGGAGCGGGTGGCGGGGCTGGAGGCCGAGCGGGTGGTGTACGTCTCGTGCGACCCGGCGACGCTGGCGCGCGACCTGGCGTGGTTCGGGGAGCTGGGCTACCCCCTGACGGACCTGCGGGCCTTCGACTGCTTCCCGATGACGCATCACGTGGAGTGCGTGGCCCTGCTCCTCAGATCCTGATGTTTCCGGCCACGGCCAGCCCTCTTCCCCCCACCCGCCGCCCCGCGCGGGCGGCCTCCAGGGTCACGCTCCTCCTCCGGCCGCCTCTCGCCGTGACGACTCCGTCCTTGCCCGACTCAGTGAAAGACCCGTATGTCGCTCCGTTTCCACGAGATCGCCGAATCCCGGCACCGCATCCTCAACCCGTTCACCGACGACAAACTCGACACCCTCGGCGAGATCTGCCGCCCGGGCGCCGGAACCCGGGTCCTCGACCTGGCCTGCGGCAAGGGTGAGCTGCTCGCCCGCTGGTCCGCCCGCTACGGTGTGCAGGGCACCGGCGTCGACATCAGCGACGTCTTCCTCGACGCCGCGGCGGCCCGCGCCGCCGAACTCGGTGTTTCGGACCGGGTCGGCTTCGCCCGCGCGGACGCCGCCGAGTACGCGGAGGGGGCCGAGAAGGGTGCCTACGACGTCGTCTCCTGCATGGGCGCCACCTGGATCGGCGGCGGCCTGGCCGGAACCCTCGACCTCATGCGCCCGCTCCTGCGCGAGGGCGGCCTGATCCTGGTCGGCGAGGTCTTCTGGAACGCCGTCCCGACACCGGAGGCGGCCGAGGCCCTCCACGCCGACCCGGAGGCGTGCCCGTCCCTGGCCGACACGGCGGAGGCGATGGAGGCGGCGGGCTACGATCTGCTCGACATGGTCCTCGCCAACGCCGACAGCTGGGACCGCTACGTCGCCTCCCAGTGGTGGACCGTCAGCGACTGGCTGCGCGACAACCCCGGCGACCCGGACGCCCCCGGCCTGCGCGAGTTCCTGCGCAAGGGCCGCCGGGCCCATCTGGAGTTCGGCAGGCGGTACCTGGGGTGGGGCGTCTTCGTCCTGCGCCCCTCCCTGCCGTAGGGTTCGCGCTCAGGTGGTGGCGATGGTCACGCGGTCGGCCCGGCGGAAGGTGAAGGTGTAGCCGGGGAAGTGCAGGTCGTAGGCCTGTGACTGCAGTTCCACCTCGGCCGTGTGTCCGAGATGCCGGCCGTCCACCCGCAGGTGGGCGGCCGAGCGGGTGACGACGACCCGGACGGGCACGTCGGGCGGCCGGCGGATCTCGACGTGGCTGAGGTGGTCGGCGGTGAACGTCCTGGCCCCCTTGGGGTCGCCGAGTTCGATCGCCGACTCGGTCATGCCGCCGTCCACCGTGACGGTGTGGACGTCCAGCTCCGACAGGTCGGCCCGCAGGTCGTGGACGCCGCCCACGAGTTCGAGGCGCCAGCCGACCCGGGTGCTGAGATGGAAGGCCGCGGGCTCCGGCCGCCGCAGGATGCCCGTGTGCGGATAGTCGACGTCCACCCGGTCGGCGTTGAGGTGCAGAGTGGGTTTGCGGCGCTGCCCGATCTCGGCCTCCATGAGGCTGCGCAGCGAGTGCCTGCCGACGATCATGAATCGGTCGGCGCCGTGGGCGAAGGCCAGGGTGGCGATCCGGTCCGGGAGCTCCGGCATGGGGACCACGACCCGCTCAACTGACAACGTAGCCATATAAGTGATTTGCCCGATATATGGGGAAATCAACATAAATGTCGGGAAAGTTAGAGCCAGCCCATCTGCTGCGCCGTCCTGATCGCCTCGACCCGGTTGCCCGCGTTGAGCTTGGTCATCGCGTTGGACAGGTAATTGCGCACGGTGCCCTCGGTCAGGTGCAGATCCGAGGCGATCTTCGAGATCGAGGCCCCGTCCGCCGCCAGTCGCAGCGCGTCACGCTCCCGCTCCGACAGCGGGCTGTCGCCCGCCGCCATCGCCGCCGCCGCGAGTTCGGCGTCGAGGTAGCGCCCGCCCGCCATCACCTTGCGGATCGCCATCGCCAGTTCCTCGGCCGAGGCGTCCTTGCCCAGGAACCCGCTCACCCCGGCCGCCATCGCCCGCCGTAGGTAGCCCGGCCGCCCGAGGCTCGTCAGGATCACGATCCGGCACAGCGAGCTGATCCGGTCGGCGGCGCTCAGCCCGTCCATGCCGGGCATCTCGATGTCGAGCACGGCCACGTCCGGCCGGTGCTCCTGCACGGCGGGCAGCACCTCGTCGCCCCTGCCGACCTGGGCGACGACCTCGATCCCGTCCTCCAGGTCGAGCAGCGCGGCCAGTGCGCCCCGGATCAGGTGCTCGTCGTCGGCCAGCAGCACGCGGATGGTCACAGTGCCGCCCGCAGGACGTACCGGCCGCCCTCGGCCCCGGCGGTGAGCGTGCCGCCCGCCGCGCGCACCCGCTCCGACAGGCCGCGCAGCCCGGCGGGCGGGCCCGCCGCCATGGACACCCCGTCGTTGGACATCTCCAGCACCCCGTTCCTGATCGTGATCGCGCACCGCTGGGCGGCGCTGTGTTTGAGCACGTTGGTCGCGCCCTCGCGGACGACCGCCGCGAGCAGCGTCCGCGCCTCGGGCGCGAGCCCGTCGAGATCGGCGTCGATCGCGCACTGCACCTCCGCCGCCTCCAGCACCGCCTGTACGCTCGCGAGCACCTCGCCGAGATCGAGGGCCCGGTAGTCCTGTACGGTCGCCCGCACCTCGCGCAGCGACCGCCTGGCCAGATCGCGCACCTCGAACATCTCGCGCTCCGCCCGCCCGGGATCGGCGGCGAGCGCGGCGGCGGCCTGGCCGGTCCGGGAGGAGATGTCCACCAGGCTCTGCCCCAGCACGTCGTTGAGGTCGCGGGCGAAGCGCAGCCGCTCCTCCGACACCGCCAGCGCCGCCTTGGCCTCCTGCCCGTCGTGCGCCTCGACGGAGACTCGCCAGATGACGGCGTTCGCCAGCATCCCGCCCATGACGAACAGCGACAGCAGCAGGACGACGACCACGGCGGCCAGACCGCCCATGATGCCGTAGTAGACACAGCAGATCACGGTGATGGGCACGGCGAGCTTGAGATAGGTCGCCCGCCGCACGAAGGGCGCCAGCATCGCGACCCACACGGGGACCGGCCAGATCATCCCGAGAACGGCGTACACCAGCGCGAGGAGCCCGGCGACGACCAGCAGTACCGTCGGACGCGGGCCGTTGCGGATCGCGATGCGGAAGGGGCGGGTGGCAAGGGCGTAGAAGGCGACGAGTCCGGCCGCCGCGGCGGCGGCCAGGACGACGGGCACCTGGCCGAGGGTGTACAGGACGTAAAGCTGGAACAGGCCGATGAACACCGTCAGATTGACCATGTCGCCCGAGGCCATCATCAGCCAGCGGATCTTGGTGAGCCGGGTCATCTTCCTCATACGGGCACCTCCGCCCGCAGCAGGAACTCGTCCGAGCCCACGAACGTCGCGGAGAACGAGCCGCCCGCCGAGGTCAGCCGCTCGGCCAGCCCGCGCAGGCCGCTGCCGTCCCCCTGGGACCGGCGGGGCGTGCGCACGCCGTTGTTGCGCATCTCCAGGACCCCGCCGCCGACGGTGATGTCGCAGCGGCCGGCGGTGCTGTGCTTGAGCACGTTCGTCGCCCCCTCGCGGACGACCCAGGCCAGCAGGGTTCGCGTCGCCTCGGGCAGGTCGTCGGCGCTCACCTGGAACGTGCAGCGGGTTCCCGCCGCCTCCAGCACGGCGCGCACCCGGTCGAGCTCCAGTTGCAGGTCGAGCGCGCGATAGCCTTCCACGGCCGCCTCGACCTCGGTCAGCGCCGCCTCGGCCAGTTCGCGCACCTGCCCCATCTCGCCCGCCGCCCGCTCGCGATCCTTGGTGGCGAGCTTGGCCGACAGTTCGCTCTTCAACGCGATCACCGAGAGGCTGTGGCCGAGCAGGTCGTGCAGATCGCGGGCGAAACGCAGCCGCTCCTCCGCGACGGCCAGCCGGGCCTTGGCCTCCTTGCTCTCGTGCGCCTCCCTGATCACCCGCCACAGCCACAGCCACAACCACATGGCCAGGGGCACCACGACCACGTTGACGGCCTCGGTGAGCGCGGCGGAGATCAGGGACTGCCCGCTGATGAGCACACTCGCGGCGACGGTGAGGGCGAACACCAGGACGCCGAAGGCGACGGACACGCGCCACCGCACGTAGATCGCCAGCCCCGACAGCCAGACCGCGCCCACCACCTCCCACGTGGGCGTGGCCAGCCCCCGGGGGATCATCACCAACGTGCCGAGCGCCAGCAGGCCGGACAGGATGAGCAGCAGAGTGGGGCGGGGCCGGTCGTCGTAGGCGGCGCGCAGGATGGGGGGGATGAAGGCGACCACGCCCCAGACGCAGAGGGTGCCGAAGATCGCCTGCTGCGGGGAGAGCACCTTGGTGACGGCCAGGGCGACCATGGAGGACAAGGTGAGCACGCCGATGAGGACCATCATGGCGTCCATCCAGAACAGCAGCAGTTTTCTCGCCACTTCCGGCCGGGACGCCATCAACCCCCCTTGCACGCGAACAGATGTTCCTCCGACGTGCAGAATCTTATAGTTCATCCACGAGTGCGCCAGAGGATGCGGCACACGTCCGTGACCGGGGTGGCCCCCCGCATCGACAGCCAGGCCAGTTCGTTGCGCACCGCGAACGTGCTCAGCTTGCGGGCGTCCACCTCGTCCAGATCGGCGGGCGAGGTGAGTACGGACGTCACCGCGATCCGCCGCCACACCGCCGCCTCGTCGCGCAGCGCGAACACCCGGCCGACCTGCCGGTGCGCCGCGCGTACCGCCTCCGCCACGCGGTGCATCCGCCCCTCGCCCGCGCTGTGCGGCTCGATCGGGGCGAGCAGGTTGACCGTCGAGACCACCGCCCCCGCCTCATGGGTGAAGCGCAGCACCGCGAGATCGCGCTCGGACAGCCCGGCGGCGCCGACCGGCAGCGTGAGGCTGACGTGCAGCGGCCGCTCCCGCTGCAGCGCCCGGACCGCCCTGGCCCGCCGCAGCACCACGTCGAGGCTGAGGTCGTCGCGCGGCTCGAAGTCGACGAAGTCGGCGTCGAAGGCTCCCACCATCCGGCGGTAGGCCGCCGTCAGCCGCCGCGTCGAGGCGCAGGCGTCGGCCAGGTCGGTGCCGGTCGGTCCGCCGAAGGACAGCCCGGCGTCCGCGCCCTCGGCGCGCAGCCGCCCGATCCGGTTGGCCACCGGGTCGCCGCCCGGCTCGTGCCTGCCGCTCCAGCGCGGGGCGCAGCCGTCGCCGCCGGAGACCAGATGGCCGAGGACGTACCACCGCACCCCGGAGCGGGCCGCGTGTCCGGGCAGGTCGAAGGAGGGCGCGCGGGCGGTGTCGACGTACGACACGTACGCCGAAGGCCCGGCGGCGGTCTGCGGCGACGGCACGGACGCCGCGGGGGACGGCGACGGCCAGGGCGAGGGAGACCCGGCGGAGGACGGCCCTGAGGAGGAAGGCAGGGTGGAGGCAGACCCGGTGGAGGGCACGGCGGGCACGGGCGACGGGCTGAGACTCGCCCGTGGCCGCCTGACGTCCGCACTGGCGGAGGTCCTGGGCGTCGCCGGGGCCAGGACCGTCCGCGAGGGCAGCAGCCACACCGCAAGACCGGTGGCCGTGACCAAGAGCAGCCCGAGGATCACGGCGATCGGCCGGGGCAGTCTCTCCCCGTCTCCACGCGTTCTCGGCATGCTTGACCCCCTGTCGCCGGGCAGCTACCGAAAGTGAAACTAGCAAGCCTTTACCCGGCGCGGAGGCGGTCTTCGGATAATGATCCCCATGAAATTGCGGATCTTCACAGAGCCTCAGCAAGGCAGCACCTACGACGAACTGCTGACCGTCGCGCAGGCCACCGAGCGGCTGGGGTTCGACGCCTTCTTCCGCTCCGACCACTACGTGCGGATCGGCGAGGGAGAGCACGGGCCCGGCTCCACCGATGCGTGGATCACGCTGGCCGGTCTCGCCCGCGAGACCTCGCGGATCCGGCTCGGCACCCTGGTCACGCCCGCCACCTTCCGCCTGCCGGGACCGCTGGCGATCAGCGTCGCCCAGGTCGACCAGATGAGCGGCGGCCGCGTCGAACTCGGTTTCGGCACCGGCTGGTTCGAGCGCGAGCACGACGCGTACGGCATCCCGTTCCCGTCCGTCGGCGAGCGCTTCGACCGGTTCGAGGAGCAGTTGGAGATCGTCACCGGGCTCTGGACAGCCGACGGCGCCTACACCCACGAGGGCGCCCACTACCGGCTCACCGACTCGCCCGCGCTGCCCAAGCCGGTCCAGCGCCCGCGCCCGCCGATCATCATCGGCGGGTTCGGCGCCAAGCGCACACCCCTGCTCGCGGCGAAGTACGCCGACGAGTACAACGTGCCGTTCGCCGGTCCCGCCGACACGGGGGCCCTGTTCGACCGGGTCCGCGCGGCGGCCGACCGGCCGCTCGTCTACTCGGCCGCCCAGGTCGTGTGCGTGGGCAGAGGCGAGGCCGAACTCGAACGCCGCGCCGCCGCCATCGGCCGCGACCTGGACGCGATGCGGCACGAGGGGCTCGCGGGCACCCCGCAGGAGGTCCTCGCCAAGCTGGGCGAGTTCGCCGAGATCGGCGCCGAGCGCGTCTACCTGCAGGTCCTCGACCTCGCCGACCTCGACCACCTGGAGCTCATCGCGGCGGAGATCCTTCCGCACGTGTGACGGGCGATACGCAACACTTGTCCGGTGTTGCTGACGATCTCCACCACCGCGAGGCCGGCCACCGACCTTGGCTTCCTGCTGCACAAACATCCCGACCGTGTGCAGGAGTTCGGCCAGTCCTTCGGCACCGCGACCGTGTTCTACCCAGAGGCGGGCGAGGACCGCTGCACCGCCGCGCTGCTGCTCGACGTCGACCCCGTCGCCCTCGTGCGCTCGCGCGGCAAGACCTCCGCCGACTTCAGCCTCTCCCAGTACGTCAACGACCGCCCCTACGCCGCCTCCTCGCTGATGGCGGTGGCCCTGGCCGACGTCTACCGGACGGCCAGGGGCGGACGCTGCAAGGCCCGGCCGGAGCTGCCCGGCCGCCCGCTGCCACTGGAGATCACGCTGGTCTGCCGGGGCGGCGCGGAACTGGCCGAAGGGGTCTTCTCGCCACTCGGCTGGGCGGTCGAGGCGCAGGCCGTGCCACTGGACGAGGGCTTCCCCGAGTGGGGCGACTCCCGCTACGTGCGGCTGACGCTGCGCGGGACCCTGCGTCTGGCCGACGCCCTGAACCAGCTGTACGTGCTGTTGCCCGTCCTCGACGACAACAAGCACTACTGGGTGGCGCCGGACGAGGTGGACAAGCTGGTGCGCGCCGGTGAGGGCTGGCTGCGCGAGCATCCGCTGCGCGGCGTGATCGCCCGCCGCTACCTCGGCCGCAGGTGGTCCCTGGCCCGTACGGCCCTGGCCCGCCTGGCCGAGCTGGGCGACGACACCGAGGAGCAGCTGGACTCCGCCGTCCCGCTGGAGGCCGACACCTCCGAGCAGGACGCGCAGGCGCCGGACCAGGACGCCACCGCGCGGGAACCGGAGCGGGCGACGCGAACCGAGACCGAGCCGGCGCCGGACGGGCCCGCCCAAGAAGGGGCCACCCAGGACGGGGCCGCACAGGATCCCGCCCGGCCGAAGCCGCTCAACCTGTTGCGCCGCGAGGCCGTTCTGGACACCCTCGACCGGCTCGGCGTCAACAGCGTCATCGACCTCGGCTGCGGCCAGGGCGACCTGGTCGGCGCGCTGCTGTCCAGACCCCGCCACACCCGCGTCGGCGGCTCGGACGTCTCGGCGTTCGCGCTCATGATCGCCGCCCGCAGGCTGCGCCTGGACCGCATGCCGGACTCCAAGCGCGCCCGGCTGGAGCTGTTCCAGGGCTCGCTCACCTACACGGACAAGCGGTTCGCCGGATACGACGCCGCCGTCCTCATGGAGGTGATCGAGCATGTGGACCCGCAGCGGCTCGGCGCCCTCGAACAGGTCGTGTTCGGCTCCGCGAAGCCCAGGTACGTCCTGGTCACCACCCCCAATGTCGAATACAACCCGCGCTATGAGTTCCTCACGGGGATGCGCCACCGCGACCACCGCTTCGAGTGGACGCGGGCGGAGTTCGCCGCCTGGTGCGACAGCGTCTGCGCCGCCTACGGGTACGGCGTGAGTTACGAACCGATCGGTGAGCAGGACCCGGAGCTGGGCGCACCGACGCAGATGGGAGTGTTCCACCGTGACTGACACACAGGACGTCGCCGAGGCGGCGAAGGACCGCGTCGCGCTCGGCGTGCCCGCGTTGTCGCTGGTGGTGCTGGTCGGCGTCTCGGGCAGCGGCAAGTCCACCTTCGCCGCCAGGCACTTCAAGCCCACGCAGGTGATCTCCTCCGACTACTGCAGGGGCCTGGTCTCCGACGACGAGAACGACCAGGCGGCGACCCCGGCGGCCTTCGACCTGCTGCACCACATCGTGGGCGTACGGCTGAGCCGGGGCCTGTTCACCGTGGTCGACGCCACGAACGTGCAGTACCCGGCCAGGCAGAGCCTGATCGAGCTGGCCAAGCGCCACGACGTGCTGGCCGACGCGATCGTCCTCGACGTGCCGGAGGACGTGGCGATCGAGCGGAACCGGAGCCGGCCCGAGCGCGACTTCGGCCCCGGCGTGGTGATCAGGCAGCGCAAGGACCTGCGGCGCTCGCTCGGCAAGATCAACCGAGACGGCTTCCGCCGCGTGCACGTGTTGCGCGGCGTGGAGGCCGTCGAGAACGCCGAGATCGTCCACGAGCGCTCGTGGAGCGACCTGCGCCACCTCACCGGCCCGTTCGACATCATCGGCGACGTGCACGGCTGCCGCGCGGAGCTGGAGTCGCTGCTGGCCGAGCTGGGCTGGCAGGGCCTCCACCACCCGGAGGGCAGGACGGCGGTGTTCGTCGGCGACCTGGTCGACCGGGGCCCGGACACCCCCGGCGTGCTGCGCATCGTCATGGACATGGTCGAGGCGGGAACGGCCCTCTGCGTGGCCGGCAACCACGAGCAGAAGCTGGCCCGCGCGCTCAACGGCCGCAAGGTGCGCGTCGCCCACGGGCTCCAGGAGTCGCTCGACCAGCTCGCCGCCTGCGACGAGGAGTTCGTCAAGCGGGCGCACACGTTCATGGACGGCCTGCTCAGCCACTACGTGCTCGACGACGGCAAACTCGTCGTCGCCCACGCGGGCCTCAAGGAGGCATACCACGGCCGGGCCTCCGGGCGGGTGCGCGCCTTCGCCCTGTACGGCGACACGACCGGCGAGACCGACGAGTACGGCCTGCCGGTGCGCTACCCGTGGGCGGAGGAGTACCGGGGCCGGGCCATGGTCGTCTACGGCCACACGCCGACGACCACCCCGGAGTGGATCAACAACACCATCTGCCTCGACACCGGCGCCGTCTTCGGCGGGCGGCTGACCGCGCTGCGCTACCCGTCGCGCGAGCTGGTCTCCGTGCCCGCCGAGCAGACCTGGTACACCTCGGTCAAGCCGCTGGGCGGCGCCGGGCGCACGCCGAGCCGCCTCGACATCGGCGACGTGCAGGGCACCCGGCATATCGAGAACAGGTTCGGCCGCCCGGTCAAGATCCTGGACACCAACGCGGCCGGGGCGCTGGAGGTGATGAGCCGCTTCGCCGTCGATCCGCGCTGGCTCGTCTACCTGCCGCCGACGATGGCGCCGCCGGAGACGTCCGGGCGCGACGGCTACCTGGAGCACCCGGACGAGGCGTTCGCGGAGTTCGCCGCCGCCGGGGTGCGCCACGTGGTGTGCGAGGAGAAGCACATGGGCTCGCGGGCGGTCGCCGTACTCGCGCGCACGCCCGAGGTGGCGGCCGCGCGCTTCGGCGTCGACGACGGCCGCGCCGGCGAGGTCTTCACGCGGACCGGCCGCCGGTTCTTCGGCGACACCCGGCCGCTCGTGGACGGCCTGCGAGCCGCGTGCGAGCCCCTGTGGGAGGCGCTCGGCTCGGACTGGGTGGTCCTCGACGGCGAACTGCTGCCGTGGTCGGCGAAGGCGGTCGAGCTGATCAGGTCGCAGTACGCCTCGGTCGGCGCGGCCGCCCGGACCTCGCTGCCGCTGGCCACGGCGGCGCTGGAGGCGGCCGCCGCGCGCGGCGTCGAGGTGGGCGCGCTCCTTGAGCGCACCCGCCGCCGCCACGACAACGCGGCCCGCTTCCGGGACGCCTACGCGCGCTACTGCTGGCCGGTCGAGGGGCTGGACGGCGTACGGCTGGCGCCGTTCCAGATCCTCGCCCACGAGGGGCGCAACGCCGCGCTGGAGCCGCACGCCTGGCACCTGGAGACGCTGGGCGCGCTCGACTCGCCGATGATCCAGCAGACCCGGCACCGGTTCGTCGACCTCGACTCCGACGCCGAGCGGGACTCGGCCGTGGCCTGGTGGGAGGAGCTGACCGCGCAGGGCGGCGAGGGCATGGTGGTCAAGCCCGCCGTACCGGCGAGGGAGGGCCGGATGCAGCCGGGCGTGAAGGTGCGCGGCCGTGAGTACCTGCGCATCATCTACGGACCGGACTACACCGAGTCGCTGGACATCCTGCGCAGGCGCTTCCTCGGCAAGAAGCGCTCGCTGGCCCTGCGGGAGCACTGGCTCGGCCTGGAGGCGCTGTCGCGGCTGGCCGACGGCGAGCCCACCTGGCGGGTGCACGAGGCGGTCTTCGGCGTCCTCGCCCTGGAGACCGAACCCGTGGACCCGAGGCTGTAGCGCTCCGGGTCGTCAGTCGGACAGGCGCTGAATGATCTCCACGACCGTCTGGTAGACCGAGCGGCCGGTGGTCTCGATGCGGATGTCGCCCATGTCCGCCTGCTCCATCCGGGCCGCCTCCGCCGCCGCGCGGGCGGCCACCGCCGCGAGGGAGTCGGCGTCGAGCCCGTGCAGCTCGTCGCCCGGCTCCTTCGGCCCGGTGCCCCGCCCGCGCGCCTCGACCCGTTCGGCCAGCGCCTCGCGGGAGGCGTGCAGGCGGAAGACCATCGGGGTGGCCTCGGGCAGGTAGGCGAGATAGGCGGCGACGTCCTGGTCGGAGTCGGGGCCGCCGGAGACCATCAGGACGCGGGCGCCCGCGTCGCGGTAGCACTCCCACAGGGTGGCCAGGTTGCGCGCCACCAGCGGGCGTGGGTCGGCGGGCGCCGGGCGCACCGCGCACAGCTGCTTCACATCGACGTAGGCCACCGGCACGCCCGGCAGGACGAGCTGGCTGAAGACACCCCTCGTCACCGTGGAGCGCCCGACCGCCGTGGGGCCGGAGAACCAGATGATCGGCTCGGTCGCGGGGGAGGCGCCGGGCCAGTGGGCGGCCGGGGGGTCGGCCGGGCTCGCGTCCCAGGTGACGGCCTGCTCGCAGACCAGGCGGGCCGCCTCGGTCACTCCCAGCTCGCCCAGGTCGAGGCAGGTGCCGCCGAGGTCGTCGTCGTCCGCGAGCGCGTCGGCGACGGCCGCCTCGGCCAGGTCGGGCCGCCAGCCCCAGCTCAGGTAGCGGGCCCGCAGCACCTCGGGCGGCACCCGCAGGCGGCACGGCATCAACTGGGCGTCCGGCAGCAGCTTGGCGTAGAGGTCGAGCTCTTCGCGGCCGTCGAGGACGCCGGACATGACCACGCCCCGGGCCCCGGCCGCGCGCAGGTTGGGCCAGAGCGCCGCCAGCGCGCGGGCGCGCAGCGGGAGCGTGTCGCCGTCGGGGACGGGATAGCACAGGCCGAGCCGGTCGCCGTCGGCGAAGGCGGTGGTGACGCCGTCGCGGCCGAGCCGGGAGAACACCTCCCACCCGACGGACGAGGCCCCTACGCCCGGCGGGCCGTGCAGCCACAGCAACGGCAGCGGATCGGTGCTCACGGCGCGACGCTAGCACGCCTGCCCGCGCCGTCTCGGGCGCATGCCGGGTCCGGTTCAAGATTGCGCAATCGCAGCGGTGCGGACAGTCACCAAGGGGTACATCACGGGCATGGCGAGAGCGCAGCCCCATGCGGAACACCTCGGCCATGTCGTGTTCATCACGGCGGCCGCGGCCATCGGCGGGTTCCTGTTCGGCTACGACAGCTCGGTCATCAACGGCGCGGTCACCGGCATCCAGAAGCACTTCGGCGTGGGCTCGGTGGAGACCGGGCTGGTGGTGGCCATCGCCCTGCTCGGTTCCGCGCTGGGCGCCTGGGTGGGCGGCGGGCTGGCCGACCGGTGGGGGCGCACGCGGGCGATGCAGGTCGCGGCGGTGGTCTTCGCGGTCAGCTCGATCGGCCAGATGCTGCCGTTCGCGATCTGGGACCTGGCGTTCTGGCGGCTGCTGGCCGGGTTCGGCATCGGGATGGCCTCGGTGCTCGGGCCGACCTACATCGCCGAGGTGGCGCCGGCGGCGTACCGGGGCAGGCTGGGATCCTTCCAGCAGCTCGCGATCGTGCTCGGCATCGCGGTCTCGCAGCTCGTCAACTACGTGATCGCGCGGATCGCGGGCGGGAACGTCAACAACGTGGTCCTCGGCCTGCAGGCATGGCAGTGGATGCTGGGTGCCTGCGTGGTGCCCGCGCTGCTGTACCTGCTGTTCGCCTCGACGATCCCCGAGTCGCCGCGCTACCTCGTCCAGGCCGGGCGCACCGCCCAGGCGCGTACGGTGCTGGCCGAGGTCGAGGGGGAGCACACCGACCTCGACGCCCGGGTGGCCGAGATCAGGCAGGTGCTGCGCAGCGAGGTGCGGCCGACGGCGAAGGACCTGCGCGGCCCGGCGCTCGGGCTGCTGCCGATCGTGTGGGTCGGCATCGTGCTGTCGGTGTTCCAGCAGTTCGTCGGCATCAACGTGATCTTCTACTACTCGTCGGTGCTGTGGCAGTCGGTCGGCATCAACCAGAGCGACTCGCTGCTCATCAGCTTCTCCAGCTCCGTGATCAACATCGTGGGCACGTTCATCGCGATCTCGCTGGTGGACCGGATCGGCCGCAGGCCGCTGCTGCTGATCGGCTCGGCGGGCATGGCGGTGTCGCTGGCGACGGCGGCGTGGGCCTTCAGCGCGGCCCGCGAGGTGGGTGGCACAGCCGGCGGGGTGGTGCTGCCCGACCCGCAGGGGCCGGTCGCGCTGGTGGCGGCCAACCTGTTCGTGCTGTTCTTCGCGCTGTCGTGGGGTGTGGTGGTCTGGGTGCTGCTGGGGGAGATGTTCCCCAACCGGATCCGCGCCGCCGCACTGGGCGTGGCCGCCGCCGCCCAGTGGCTCGCCAACTGGTTGATCACGGTCACGTTCCCGGCGCTGGCGGAGTGGAACCTGCCGCTGACGTACGCGATGTACGCCCTGTTCGCGGTGCTGTCGTTCGGGTTCGTCCTGGTGTGGGTGCGGGAGACCAAGGGCCGCAGGCTGGAGGAGATGGGTTAGCCGTCGCGCCGGTGGGCGCGGCGGTTGACGAGGGCGACCACGCCGATGACGATCCACGCGAGCAGCAGGAACCGGAAGGCCGTGCCGATCCCGCCGAGGACCAGTCCGACGACGGCGACGGCGAGCATGATCCGCCCGATCGGCAGGCGGCCGAACCTGTCGAGGAAACCGGCCCGGCGGGCCTGCATCGCCCCGTGCAACGGCCCGTGCCAGGGTGCGTGCAACCGGGGCAGGCCCGCCGGGAGGTCGGGCGCCCGCCTGTTCTGCCATTCGCCGGGCAGGTCGGCGGTGATCGAGTCCAGGTCGCGGAAGGTCTTGGCGGCCAGGGTCGCGTCGAGTCGTTCGTCGAGCTCTTCGGGGGTGAGGCGCCCCTGCGCGTAGTGCTCGCGCAGGGAGGCCGTCGTCTGCTCGCGTTCCGCGTCGCCGATGCGTAGGTCGCGGGAGTCCACCGGGTTCACTCCTCGTCGGGGTCGCCGTCTGCCAGGATCTGGTAGAGCCTGCGCCGTGTGTCCGCGAGGATCTTGCGGGCCTCGCGGATCTGGGCGTCAGATCCAGTCTGCAGTACTTGCATCATCGCAAACGCGGATTGTCTTGCGATATCCCACAAATCTGCGGTGTTGTCGTCGATGTCGGGTCGCATCTCGTCCCACGGGGCGCGGACCTCGTCGGCGTGGGAGTCGATGTAGGCGCGGCCCGCGTCGGTGAGGCGGAAGGTCTTGCGGCCCTCGCTCTCGTCGGGGACGACCAGGCCCTCGTCGGTGAGCTGCTGCAGCGCCGGGTACACCGCGCCGGGGCTGGGCCGCCAGCCGCCCTCGCTGCGCTCGGCGATCTCCTGGATGATCTGGTAGCCGTTGCGCGGCTCCTCCGACAGCAGGGCCAGGATGGCGGCGCGGACGTCACCGCGCTTGGCCTTGCGCGGCCGGCCGCCCCAGCCGCCCTTGCCGCCGAACGGCCCCCCAGGGCCGAAGGGCCCGCCGGGTCCGAACGGCCCCCCGGGGCCGAAGCCGAACGGCCCGCCGGGACCGCGGTTGCCGCGTCCCCTGTGCTCGTGGTGCCCGCTCCGGTGGTGGTGTCCGTGGTGTCCGGCGTGCTGCTCGAAGGCGCCCGCGACGGCGTTGAGGGCCTCCTTGGCAGCGCGCGCGATCTCTCCGGGGTCGTACCAGGACCCGCCGGACGCTTGTGCCGATGTCATGTTGTTCTCCTTCTGTCGAACGCTCTCGATGCTTCAAAGATATATCGAGAACATGTCGACAACAACCCTACGTCGTCCGCTGCCGTTCCGCGTGGGCGCGGGCTTTGGCCCGGTTTCCGCATACGCGCATCGAGCACCAGCGGCGGGTGCGGCTGCGGGTGCCGTCCCAGAACACCCAGGCGCAGTCGTGGTCGGGGCAGCGCTTGAGCCGCTGCCACTCGCCGGTGGCGACGGTCGTGGCCCAGGCCGCCCCGATCGCGGCCAGCGCGCCGTCGGCCCGAAGGGGCTCCTCGACGCTCAGCCGTACGGTCAGCGGCAGCCCGGCCAGCACCGCGTCGGCGGCGGCGACCGCCGCCTCGTCCGGCCGCCCGCCGTTGGCGGCCAGCAGGCGCTCCCTGATCCCGGCGCGCAGCACGCGCGCGCGTTCGAGGGTGGCGGTGTCGGCCTCGGCGGGCAGGTCGCGGGCGTCCAGCCAGGTCCGCAGGCCCTCAAGGGTGGACAGCAGGTCGGTGTCCTCCTCGATGTCGACGGTGTTCGCGAAGGACTCGATCAGGCTCGTCGAAGGCGATGGTGTCAGCACTATTCCATCTAATCACTTAGATGGTTAGAATCCATCTGGTCCATTGCGATAGGTGGTAGAAATGCGCTCCAGGAACGAGGCCGTCCTCGTCGGCTTCACCGCGGTCACGAACCTCGCCGACGGCGTCTCCCGGGTCGCGCTGCCGCTGGCCGCCGTCGCGATCACCGACTCTCCCGCCCTGGTGGCGATCGTCCCGTTCACGCTGACGCTGCCCTGGCTGCTCGTCTCCCTCCACGCGGGCGTGCTCGTCGACAGGGGCGACCGCCGCCGGATCGCGGTCCTGGCCAACTTCGGCCGCCTCCTGGCCGTCGGCGTGCTCCTCGCGGCCGTCTTCGGCGGCTGGGCCTCCCTTCCCGTCCTGTACGCCACCGGGCTCGCCCTGGGCGTCTCCGAGGTGATCGCCACCGCCGCCGTCGGCGCCCTGGTGCCCGCCGCCGTGCCCGCCAAGGGCCTGACCCGGGTCAACTCCTGGATGGCGGGCGCCGAGACGCTCATGAACGAGTTCGCCGGCCCCGCCGTCGGCGGCCTGCTCGTGGGCATCGGCGTCTCCTTCGCCCTCGGCTCGGCCGCCGCCGGGTTCGCGCTGGGCGCGGTGCTGCTCGCCCTGCTGGCCGGACGCTTCCGCGCCCGCCGTGCCGAGCAGCGGCAGACGGTCTCCGGCGAGATCCGCGAGGGGCTGCGGTTCCTGTGGCGCGACCGGCTGCTGCGCACGCTTAACCTGACCGTCACCGTGCTGGGCGCCTCCTGGGCCGCCTGGCTGGCCCTGCTGCCCGTCTACGCCACCCAGGTCCTCGGCCTCGGCCCCCAGGGCTTCGGCCTGCTCATCAGCACCATCGGCGTCGGCGGACTGGTCGGCGCCGTCGCCACCGTGTGGGTCAACAGGGTGGCCGGGGTGCGCTGGGCGCTGTTCGCCGACCTGGTCGCCACCTTCCTCATGGTGCTCGTCCCGTTCGCGCTGCCGAACGTGTGGGCGGTCGGCGCCGCCGCCTTCCTCGGCGGCATGGGCGGCACGCTCTGGACCGTGAACGCCCGCACGATCTCGCAGCGCCGTGTTCCCGACGAACTCCTCGGCCGGTACGGCGCCGCCGCCCGTCTGCTCTCCTACGGCTCGATGCCCATCGCGACCCTCCTCGCCGGGCTACTCGCCCAGTTTGTGGGAGTAAGGGAGGCTTTCCTGGCGTTCGCGCTTCTAGCCGCCGTCGTCTTTGTCCCCTTCCTCCGTTCCGTCACCGAACGAGAGATCAAAGAGAGTGAGGCAGATCACGAAAAAGTTGCGGAATCTGGGAACAGGAGTCCCTCGACTACCGTTAACTAGAGCAGACGAGGTCGTTCCGCGTCGGCAGGGCTGGGGGGTGCTGTCGCCGCTGGAAACGACCTCGTCTGCGTTTCCCGGCCTTTCAGTAGATGTCGACCGTGAGGAACTTCCACGGGTCCGGCGTCCGGCTCTGGCCCGCCGACCACGTTCCCGCCCGCTGAAGCGTCACCGGCGTGCCGTCCGCGCTTCCCGCGGCGCCGATCACCCACGAGCCGTCCTTGCGCGAGGCGTACACGCCGCCCGCGAGCGTCCAGCGCATCGAGTCCGAGTACTGCCCGACGGCCGAGGCGCAGTCGGCGACCTGGACCGGCCGCCCCTGGGTCGTCGTCCCGCCCTCCACGTCCGCGCACAGGCCCGGGTCGGCCAGGTTGTGCAACTGGCCGGAGACCGCGTTGAAGCCCCAGAACTGGTCGGCGTTGCCGTCGCAGGCGTACAGGAGCAGGTTCGCGCCGCCGGAGGGCCGGGTGCCCGGCACGTCCAGGCACTTGGCGCCGAGCTTCAACTGCGTGTACGTCAGTGCCTGCGGCCGGTCCCAGGTGAAGACCTGCCGCCGGTCGGCGCCGTCGCAGGCCGCGAGCACCAGGTCGTCGCCGAGCGCGCGGGCCGTGCCGGGGAAGCTCGCGCACAGCGACGGCGCGGCGGCCGGGCGCAGACGGGCGCCGTCGTAGGTCCAGCGCTGGGCCGGGCTCGCCGTGCAGTCCCACACCTGGATCACCGTGCCGGCCCGCAGCGCGCCGCCGTCGATGTCGGCGCACCGGTCCTGCGAGAGCTGCGAGTGGATCGCCTGCGTGGCGGGGTCGTACCAGAACGCCTGGTTGCGGGTCCCCTCGCACGGCCAGGAGACCAGGTCGCGGCCGTTGCGCGAACTGTTGCCCTCGACGTCCACGCAGTTGCCCGTCGCCGCGTGCGTCAGCCGCTTGAACTCGGCGAGGCCGGCGTAGACCTTCGGGGTGAGCGAGCCCGCCGGGTTCATGCAGGTGCCCTGCGTCAGGTCGGCCGCGTAGAACTGACCGAGGCAGGCGGCGAAGGCGGCGTGGCCGCGCGTGTTCGGGTGGAAGGACTGGCGCACGGCGTTCGGGTTGAAGAAGTCGCCGCCCACGGCGTGCAGCCCGGTCAGCCACGCCGGGTCCTGGCAGACCTCCGTGCCGTGGAACAGGCGGCTGGCGTCCAGGTAGCGGGCGCCCGCCTGCTGGGCCGCCCTGCGGATGCCGTTCTCGAAGATCGGGACGGCCTTGTTGCGGGCGAAGGCCATGTCCGACAGGTAGGCGAGGCAGCCGCCGTTGTACCAGCCGGGGAAGTTGGGGTTGTCCTCGACGTCCGGACTGCCGGGACCCGGGTAGGACATCGAGACGAGCCGGTAGTCGCCGGGGGCGTACCCGGCCTCCGCCATGATCTGCTTGACGTCGGTCAGCGCCTTGGCGACGCGCGGCACGATGAAGTCGACCCGCGCGGCCCAGGTCGGGTCCTGGGCGGGCCAGCAGTCGCCCTGGAACAGCACCCGCCGCGTCACGCAACTCGTCATCGTCGGGCCGAACTCGGGGCCGCCGGTGTCGTTCGCCCCGGCGACGACGGTGATCATCTTGATCCGGGTGTTGCGGGCCTTGATCGCCAGGTTCTCGCCCTGGTTCAGCTCCTCGTACTGATGGGTGCCGCCGATGGTGAGGTCGTTGGTCTGCGCCCCCGAGCAGGCGAGGTTGTAGGTGCGATCGGCGGGGACGGCGGTCACGTGGACGGCGGCCTTGACCGAGCGGTGGCACCAGTTGTCCGGGCCGTCGGTGCCCGGCTCGTACAGGGAGCGGTCGAAGGCGCCCTCGCCGGAGATCTCGCTGTCTCCGAGGGTGGCGAGGGAGGTCTTGCGCTGGGAGAGGGGGCGGACGGCCGGGTCGCCGTACAGGGCGACGGCCTCGGCCTGGCGGATGGTCTCCAGGCGGGCGGGCAGCGGGGTCTCCGCCGCCGTGGACTCCGCCTGGGCGGGTGTCACCAGCACGGTGAGTGCGGCGAGGATCGCGAGGGGTAAGCGCATTGGGGGGCACCTCCGCTTATATGAGCGATACTCATAAGTAACCTCATATTCGGACGAAAGTGAAGCCGTGCCGTTACCCGGGAATCGACGGTCCTTTGCCGTACAGTGACCTTCTGTGATCTTCGCATGATGGGACATTCGCACGCGATGACCGGCGCCATCGCCTGGCTCGGCCTCGCTCCGGGGCTCGCGGCGATTCCGCTGTTCAACGAGTCGTCGCGGTACATCGACACCGGGATCATGGCGACCGCGCTGACACCCGTCGAGCTCATCGCGGGTGCGATCGTCTGCGCCGGTGCGGCCATGCTGCCCGACCTCGACCACCCGAGCGCCACGATCGCGCAGACGTTCGGGCCGGTGACGTGGGGGCTGTCCAAGGCGGTCAACTGGCTGGCCGGCGGGCACCGGGGGATGACGCACTCCCTCGCCTTCGCCCTGGCGGCCGGAATCGGCGTCCACCTGCTGGCCGACGCCTATCCGATCGCCCGCGACATCGTCGTCGTGCTGCTCGTCGGCCTCGCGCTGCGGGCGATCGGCATCGGCATCCCGGGCAAGAAGCTGGGCTCGGCTATGGTCAACATCGGGCTGACCGCCGGGCTGTTCGTGGTGTTCCAGTCGATGGGGGTCGGCTACGCGTGGCTCGGTCTCGCGGTGGGGGTGGGTTCCTTCGTCCATGTGCTCGGCGACTGCATGACCGAGAAGGGCTGCCCGGTGCTCTGGCCGCTCAGGGCCAGGTTCCTGCTGCCGTGGAAGATGGGCATCAAGACCGGCCAGAAGTTCGAGCAGAAGATCCTGGCCCCGGTGCTGTCGGTGGCGATCATCGGGTTGCTGTTCTGGCGCCTCGGTCCGATTTAGCTTGATGTCGAGATAGTATGGAGATATCTTGATGTCGAGATACCTGTCGCCGCCCGCCGGTTAGGGTGACCTAACGTCCGGTCTGGTCCTGAGGTGCGGCAGGATTTGAGCTGAGTATCTGGTCCACCGAGGAGGCGATCCACCGTGTCCGCGAACAGCTTCGGCAGCCGTGACACGCTACGCGTCGGCGACGCGTCGTATGAGATTTTCCGGCTCGACGCCGTCGAGGGCTCGGCGCGCCTGCCCTACAGCCTGAAGATCCTGCTTGAGAACCTCCTCCGCACCGAGGACGGCGCCAACATCACCGCCGAGCACATCCGCGCGCTCGGCGGCTGGGACGCGAGCGCCAACCCGAGCGTCGAGATCCAGTTCACGCCCGCCCGCGTGATCATGCAGGACTTCACCGGCGTGCCGTGCGTCGTCGACCTGGCCACCATGCGCGAGGCCGTACGCGACCTCGGCGGCGACGCCGCGCGGATCAACCCGCTGGCGCCCGCCGAGATGGTCATCGACCACTCCGTGATCGTCGACTACTTCGGCCACCCCGACGCCTTCCGGCGCAACGTCGAGCGCGAGTACGAGCGCAACCGCGAGCGTTACCAGTTCCTGCGCTGGGGCCAGACCGCCTTCGACGAGTTCAAGGTCGTCCCGCCGGGCACCGGCATCGTGCACCAGGTCAACATCGAGCACCTGGCCCGCGTCGTCATGATCCGCGACGGCAAGGCCTACCCCGACACCTGCGTCGGCACCGACTCCCACACCACGATGGAGAACGGCATCGGCGTCCTCGGCTGGGGCGTCGGCGGCATCGAGGCCGAGGCGGCCATGCTCGGCCAGCCCATCTCCATGCTGATCCCGCGCGTCGTCGGCTTCAAGCTCAGCGGCAAGCTGCCCGCCGGGGCCACCGCCACCGACCTGGTGCTCACCATCACCGAGATCCTGCGCAAGCACGGCGTCGTCGGCAAGTTCGTCGAGTTCTACGGCGAGGGCGTCTCCTCCGTGCCGCTCGCCGACCGCGCCACCATCGGCAACATGAGCCCCGAGTTCGGCTCCACCTGCGCGATCTTCCCGATCGACGAGCAGACCACCGCCTACCTGCGCCTCACCGGCCGCTCCGAGGAGCAGATCGCCCTCGTCGAGGCGTACGCCAAGGCCCAGGGACTCTGGCTCGACCCCACCGGGCCCGAGCCCGAGTTCTCCGAGTACATCGAACTCGACCTCGCCACCGTCGTCCCCTCCATCGCCGGGCCCAAGCGCCCGCAGGACCGCATCGCGCTGTCGGCCGCCAAGGTCACCTGGCGCCACGACGTGTCCGACTACGTCGCCGACGATGAGGCGGGCGAGGAGAGCTTCCCCGCCTCCGACGCCCCCGCCGTCAGCGCGGGCCGCCCGAGCAAGTCCTGCCCGGTCACGCTGGCCGACGGCACCACCTTCGAGATCGACCACGGCATCGTCTCGATCGCCGCCATCACCAGCTGCACCAACACCTCCAACCCGTTCGTCATGCTCGGCGCCGCGCTGCTCGCCCGCAACGCCGTCGACAAGGGCCTCAACCGCAAGCCGTGGGTCAAGACCTCGCTGGCGCCCGGGTCGCAGGTCGTCACCGGTTACTTCGAGCGGTCGGGGCTGCAGCCGTACCTCGACAAGATCGGCTTCAACCTGGTCGGCTACGGCTGCACCACCTGCATCGGCAACTCCGGCCCGCTGCTGCCCGAGATCTCCCAGGCCGTCCAGGACAACGACCTCGCCGTCACCGCCGTCCTGTCCGGCAACCGCAACTTCGAGGGCCGCATCAACCCCGACGTCAAGATGAACTACCTGGCCTCACCGCCGCTGGTGGTCGCCTACGCGCTCGCGGGCACGATGGACATCGACCTCGACACCGAGCCGCTCGGCGTCGGCAGCGACGGCGAGCCCGTCTACCTGCGCGACATCTGGCCCTCGCCCGAGGAGATCACCGAGGTCGTCAACTCCTCGATCGGGCGCGACATGTTCGAGCGCGACTACGCCGACGTCTTCAAGGGCGACGACACCTGGCGCTCGCTGCCGATCCCGACCGGTGACACCTTCGAGTGGGACCCCGCCTCCACCTACGTGCGCAAGGCGCCCTACTTCGACGGCATGCCGTCCAAGCCGGAGCCCGTCACCGACATCGCGGGCGCCCGCGTGCTGGTCAAGGTCGGCGACTCGGTCACCACCGACCACATCTCGCCCGCCGGGTCCATCAAGGCCGGCACCCCCGCCGCCCAGTACCTTGAGGCCAACGGCGTCGCGGTCAAGGACTTCAACTCCTACGGCTCGCGCCGGGGCAACCACGAAGTCATGATCAGGGGCACCTTCGCCAACATCCGCCTGCGCAACCAGATAGCCCCCGGCACCGAGGGCGGCTACACCCGCGACTTCACCCTCGACGGCGCGCCGGTGTCGTTCATCTACGACGCCTCGGTCAGCTACGCCGCCCAGGGCACGCCGCTGGTGGTGCTCGCGGGCAAGGAGTACGGCTCCGGCTCCTCGCGCGACTGGGCCGCCAAGGGCACCGCGCTGCTGGGCGTGCGCGCGGTCATCGCCGAGTCCTACGAGCGCATCCACCGCTCCAACCTCATCGGCATGGGCGTGCTGCCGCTGCAGTTCCCCGAGGGCGCCTCGGCCGCTTCACTGGGGCTCACCGGCGAGGAGAGCTTCGACATCACCGGCGTCGAGGCGCTCAACGACGGCGGGATCCCGGCGACCGTGCACGTGAAGGCGGGCGACGTGGAGTTCGACGCGGTGGTCCGCATCGACACCCCCGGCGAGGCCGACTACTACCGCCACGGCGGCATCATGCAGTACGTCCTGCGCTCGCTCCTGGCCAAGTGATCTTCGGCCGCGCCCCCGGGGGCTGCCTCGGGGGCGCGGTCCGACCGTTATTTGACGAATGGTTGACTCTGTCATGTGAGTGACATGGCTTTGGTGCTGATCGTCGGTGGGGTAGCGGTCTTCGTGGGCGCGATCGTGCAGGGCGCCGTCGGGTTCGGCCTCGGACTGGTCGCGGCCCCGGTGCTCACCCTGCTCAAACCGGAGATCATGCCGGGCGCCGTCCAGGTGGTCAACGTCGCCCTGCCGCTGTTCACCCTCGCCGTCGAATGGCGGCGGGTCGACTGGAAGGGCCTCGGCTTCGCGCTGATCGGCCGCCTGCCCGGCAGCGCCATCGGCGCGCTCATCGTCGTCTACGTCTCGACGCAGACGCTCGGCATCCTCGTAGGCTCCATGGTGCTCGTCGCGGTCGCGCTGAGCGCCCGCGCGATCAGCGTCCCCCGCAACGCCGGAACCCTCATGGGCGCGGGCTTCGCCTCCGCCGTCACCGGTACGGCCACCGGCATCGGCGGCCCGCCCATGGGCCTGGTCTACCAGAACGCCAAAGGCCCGCAGATCCGGGCGACGCTCGCGATGTACTTCTTCCTGAGCGCGGGCCAGTCGCTGGTGCTCCTCGCCTACATCGGCCACCTGCCGAGCGCCGCGCTCACCACCGGCGGGCTGCTCATCGTCCCGATGGTCGTGGGCTTCCTGGTCTCCGGCCCGCTGCGCCGCTACCTCGACGGCGGCAAGGTCCGCATCGCCATCCTGGTCGTCGCGTCCGCCTCCGCGCTGGTGCTCATCGGGCACAGCGTCGTACAGGCGCTGTGAGCCTCAGCCGCCGCAGTCGCAGCAGCAGTTGTCGCACCTGCCGCAGTCGGCGTCGCACCGGCAGTTGCCGCAGTCGTGGCGCTTGCAGAAGGACCGGCGGTGCTTCGGATCCCACGGCGGGCGGTAGAGGCCGCACGAGAAGGCCGTCGCCAGCCCGCCCACCACCTGCTTCGGCAGCCCCGGTGGCGGGGGCCGCGTCTCGTCCGGGGTCGCGAAGGCCCGCGTGATCGCCCGCGCGGTCTCCGTCACCAGCAGCGTCCGAGCCAGCCCGGACCGTCGCAGTTCCAGGGTGTCGAACGCGGCCCGCAGGTCGGTGTGGGCGGCGTCGCAGTGCCCGCGCGCCTCGGCCAGGCCGGTGCCGGTGGCCTCCAGCGGGTTGTACGCTCCCACCGCCCGGTCCGCGCCGAGGTCCTCGACCGCGTCCAGCAGGTGCGCCAGCCGCCCGAACGCGCGCCCGGCCCGCTCCAGGGGCTCGGCGTTGCCCGGACATCCGCTCAGGCGCGCGGTGTGGGCGAAGGCGGCGGCCACCGCGTCCTCGGCCGGCGCGGTCAGCTCCAGCAGGCCCGCCTCGCCCCGGCGTTCCAGCCCGGTCTGCCGCTCGGCGGCGGCGACCAGCGGCGCCGGATCGAAGGCGAGGTCACGGGCGGTCGAGGTGCCCGCCCGGGTCCAGCGGGCGGCCGTTCGCGCGGCCCCGGCGGCGACCGCGCGGCGCGCGTAGAGCCCGTCGCCGTCCGAGACGTGGTCGCGCAGCTTGGTGGCCGCCAGGATCAGCGAGACCGACGCCGCCAGCCGGGCCCCGTCCGATCGGACGACCTCGGCGCCCCTGAAGCCGCGCAGCGGGCACGGCCCCGCCGTACGGCGTGGCGCGGCGGCGGGCACCTGGGCCTCGGCGAGAACCGAGACGAGCAGCGCGTCGTAGTTGGTAACCAGGCGGGCGGCCTGCCCGTGCTCGTCGCGTAACGCGAGGCACAACCCGCACAGATGGCCCAGCCAGTCGGAGAAGTGCCCGTCACACATCCCCTGCTGGCACGGCCGTACGATGCCGAACATCGATCCTCGATCCGTGGGACGGCGGACGCCTGCTAGGCGACCCGGGAGGACGGCGCCGTCCAGGTGTTGCACGCCTCGGGCGAGGCCGCCCGGAAGCCCCTGCCGAGCCAGTACCTGACATTGCGGTCCGCTCCGTGGGTTCTGTCCGAGGTGGCATCGTCGCCGGAGTCGGCGGCGATGGCCAGCAGGTCCCTCCAGTCGGCGGAGGAGCGGTCGAGGGAGTCCCACAGGCCGCCGATGACAACCCCGGACAGGCACTCGGCCTGCAGCTCATGGCGGCGGTTCTGCTCAAGCATCTCCTTCTTGTGCCGGTACGGCTCCTCGACGTACGCGTCGGCCAGGCCGGTGAGCTCCTGGACGTGGTGGCCGAACTCGTGGGCGATCACGTTCATCAGGTACAGGTCGTCCGGCTCTGTCATGGTGTCGCGCAGGAGGCTGACGGCGTACGTGCGGGTCTTGGCGCAGTAGACGCCGACGGCGTCCCACTTCTCGCCGCAGAAACGGGCGTTCTTCCTGGTGATGAAGGTGACCTTCGGCGAGGAGTACGGCAGGCCCGCCGCCTTGAAGTGCTTCCGCCACATCCGGTCGGTGCAGGCGTGCACGGCGCGGACGTACGCCTTGGCGCGGGCGATGTCGAACGGCCGCACGCTCGGCTCCCGGCAGCTCGTGGCCTCGACGGGACCGGTGTCGTACAGGCTGTTGGCGGTGAGTTCCTCGCCCTTGACCGGGTAGGCGGCCGCAGGCGTGGAGGCGAACGGGATGATCACAAAGGCCGTGAGCACAGCGGTGCTCACGCGGATGCTTAAGGTCATGGGGCATTGTGCGGGTGGCCGCTTGACGCCCGCTTGACGATCACGAGACGCGGGACTTCGGCGCGGTCCAGGTGTTGCAGGCACCCGCGCCGGCCTCGGTGTATCCCCGGTTCTGCCAGTAGGCGAGGTTGCGGGGGCGGCCGTGGCTGCGGCTCTCGCCGGCGTCGCCGACGGCCTGGATCCACTGGGCCCAGGTGATGCCGGGCCCGATCGACTCCAGCGTGGAGCTGTAGAAGACCCCGGCGAAGCACTCGGCCTGCATCTCCAGCCGGTGGCTGAGGGTCGTGCGCTCCTCGTCGGAGGAGGTCAGGTAGACGGTGGTGCGCGCGTCGAGGATGCCGCTCAGCTCCTGTACGTGGTGGCCCCACTCGTGCGCGACGGAGTGCGCGATGTTCATCCGGAACGGGTCGGTCAGGTCGCGTCGCATCACGCGGATGACGACCGTGCGCTGCTGCGGGCAGTACTGCGCACCGTGGGTGGTGACCCGCCCGCAGGCGGAGGCGTTGCCCGTGGTGATCTCCACCTTCGGCGAACTGTACGGCAACCCCGCCGCCCTGAACCGGCCCGCCCAGAACCGGTCGGCGCAGCGGGCCATGGCCCGGTGGAAGGACTTGAGCGAGCGGAGGCTGCCGCGCCGGATGGCGGGCACCGCGCACGCCATCGGCGTGGTGGGGCCCGAGCGGTAGATCGGGTTCTGGCTGAGAGCGGGCGGCGTCGCGCTTTCCGCGCGCGCGGTCCCAGAAACGGTCAGACCCGCGACCATGCCCACACACAGGGCGAAATGGCGAATGCGCACGATCGCGGATCTTAGACGAAATATCGCAGGGCTGGTCAGGAGACCCGCGACTTCGGGGCCTTCCAGGTGTTGCAGGAGTCCGGCGACTCGGCGTCGAAGCCGCGCTTGAGCCAGTAGCCGACGTTCGCGGCCTTGCCGTGCGTGGCGAAGTCGTAGCCGTTCTGCGCCGTCTTCACGATGTAGCGGAAGTCGAAGTCACCCCGGCCGAGCGAGCGCCACACACTGCCGATGAAGCCGCCGGCGTAGCACTCCGCCTGCAGTTCGACGCGGCGGCTCTCGTCGAGGATCCGGGTCTTGGACTTGCCCTTGACCCGGTCGGCGACCTTCAGCACACCGGTGAGGTACTGGACGTGGTGACCGTACTCGTGGGCCATGACCGCCATGAGAAACAGCTCGAACGGCTCCTCCAGGATGGCCTCGTCCAGCAGGAAGGTGATCTTCCGGTCGACCGGGCAGTACAGCGCCTGGGCGCCCTTCGGGAACGCGCCGCACCGGGTGCGCGCGCCCGGCTTGGCGATCACCCCGAAGCGGGGCTTGGAGAAGGGGATCTTCGCCTTGGCCAGCTGGGAGCTCCACGTGGTGTTCATGCAGTCGAGCAGGAACTCCAGGTAGACGCGGGCGGCGTCGAGGTCGCCGCTGTCGACCGGCTGCTCCTTGCACTCCCTGAGGTCGAACCGGCCCGTCTTGTGGATCGGGTTGTCGGTCAGCACCGGGCTGTACGCCGGGGGAGCGGCATGGGCGACGCCCGCGAAGAGCACACTCGCCAGCGCGCCGGAAACCAGCGCGAGTAACGGAGAACGCATGGATAGGCACCTTATGTGAGGAAAGGCCCCCCTGGATCTCAGGAGGGCCGGATCGGAACGGGCGTCAGCTCACGTAGCGCGGGCTGACCTTCCAGGTGTTGCACGCACCGGGCGAGGCGTGCTGGAAGCCCCGCCGCATCCAGGTGGCCTGGGTCGGGCCCCGGCCGTGGTCGTTCTGGGCCCAGGCCTTGTGGCCGTTCTTGTGGAACCAGTCCACCGTGCCCTCCCACTGCTGCGGGTCGACCGGCAGGGTGTCCTGGACGGTGCTCATGAAGGCCGCGGAGAAGCACTCGGCCTGCAGCTCGGAGCGGCGCGACAGCAGGAGCTGCCCCGACTTGCCCGAGGCGGACCTGGCCGACCAGTAGTAGCTCCAGATGCCGGAGATCTGCTGGACGTGGTGACCGTACTCATGGGCCATCAGCCTGCTGATGCCGAGCGGGTACGGCTGCCTGAGCTGCTTCTTGGTGATCAGCATGTACATCGTGCGGTCGGTCGGGCAGTAGATGCCGTCGGCGCCCGAGCTCCACGGGCCGCACGCGGTACGGACCTTGCCGGTGACGATCCGCAGGCGCGGCTTGGTGAACGGGATCCTGGCCTTGCGGAACTGCGTGCTCCAGGTGGCGTTCAGGCAGTTGGTGACGCGCTGCAGGAACTTCCGGTAGGCGGCGGTGCTGCCCCGGGGCAGGTCGCCGGGCGCGCACCCGGAGTCGGCCAGGCGCCCGCTCCGGTAGAGCGGGTTGTTCATCGCCGCCGCCCGGCCCCGGGGGGCCGCCTGCTGCTGGAACTGTGCGCCGGCCTGCTGGACCCGGACGGGCTGCTGAGCGGGTCTGACCTCCGCGTTCGCCGTGTTCGCCGTGCCTACCGCGGCCATGGCGATCACCAGCCCTGTGGCCGCGAGAGACGAGAGTTTTCCAAAGGGGAGAGTGTTCATGATGATGGAAAGACTAGGTCAAGATCGGACAAATGAGGGCTCATTTGCCACCTTGCCATCACTTCTCACCTCACGAACTACACTCGGGTGAGTTGGCGGGAACGAGCAGGAGGGGCTGATTACGTGGGCGCGCTGCTGGGCTCAATCAACGGACCGGAGGATGTGAAAAGGCTCGGCGCGGAGGAGTTGCCACTCCTCGCAGGAGAGATCCGCGACCTGCTCGTCGACAGCTGCGCGAGGTTCGGCGGGCACCTCGGCCCCAACCTCGGCGTCGTCGAGCTCACCATCGCCCTCCACCGGGTCTTCGATTCCCCGCGCGACCCCGTCATCTGGGACACCGGCCACCAGGCGTACGTGCACAAGCTGCTGACCGGCCGCCGGTCCGGGTTCGAGGCGCTCAAGCAGGAGGGCGGCCTGTCCGGCTACCCGAGCCAGGCCGAGTCCGAGCACGACTTCGTCGAGAACTCCCACGCCTCCACCGCGCTGTCGTACGCCGACGGCCTCGCCAAGGCGTTCAAACTGCGCGGCGAGCGCGAGCGCAGGGCGGTTGCCGTCATCGGCGACGGCGCCCTCACCGGCGGCATGGCCTGGGAGGCGCTCAACAACATCGCCGGGATCAAGGACCTGCCCGTCGTCATCGTGGTCAACGACAACGGCCGCTCCTACTCCCCGACCATCGGCGGCCTGGCCTCCCACCTGTCCTCCCTGCGGGTCACCCGCCGCTACGAGGACATGCTCGACTTCGTCAAGGACAAGATCGGCAACGTGCCCGTTCTCTACGACGCGCTCCACGGCTTCAAGAAGGGCGTCAAGGACGTCCTCGCGCCGCAGGCCATGTTCGAGGACCTCGGCCTCAAGTACGTCGGCCCCATCGACGGCCACGACGAGCAGGCCATGGAGGCGGCGCTGCGCAAGGCGCGCGACTTCGGCGGCCCGGTCATCGTCCACGCGCTCACCCAGAAGGGCCGGGGCTACACCCCGGCGGAGAACCACGACGAGGACCAGTTCCACTCGCCCGGCGCCTTCGACCGCGCCACCGGCGAGGAGAAGCCCAAGGGCCGCATCTGGACCAACGTCTTCAGCGAGGAACTCGTCCGCCTCGGTCGCGAGCGCGACGACCTCGTCGCCATCACCGCCGCCATGCTCCACCCCACCGGCCTCAACGCCTTCGCCGACGCCTTCCCCGAGCGCATCTACGACGTCGGCATCGCCGAGCAGCACGCCCTCACCAGCGCGGCCGGGCTCGCGATGGGCGGCCTCCACCCCGTCGTCGCCGTCTACGCCACCTTCCTCAACCGCGCCTTCGACCAGCTCCTCATGGACGTGGCGCTGCACCGGCTGCCCGTCACCGTGGTCCTCGACCGCGCGGGCGTCACCGGCGACGACGGCGCCAGCCACAACGGCATGTGGGACCTGTCCATCCTCCAGGTCGTCCCCGGCCTGCGGGTGGCCGTGCCGCGCGACGGCGAGCGGCTGACCGAACTGCTGCGCGAGGCCGTCGCCGTCGACGACGCGCCCACCGTCGTGCGCTTCCCCAAGGGCCCGGTCGCCGAGACGATCGAGCCCGTCGGCAAGCTCGGCGCCATGGACGTGCTCAGCGCCGACTCCAGCGAGAGCGGCGCCGACGTGCTGCTCGTCGGCGTCGGCCCGATGGCCCACATCTGCCTGGAGGCGGCCCGGCTGCTCGACGCCCAGGGCATCTCGGCCACGGTCGTCGACCCGCGCTGGGTCATGCCGCTCGACGAGGAACTCGTGCCCGCCGCCGCCGCGCACCGGCTCGTCGTCGTGGTCGAGGACAACGGCCGGGTCGGCGCCGTC
>NZ_BAAAHQ010000001.1:370050-605899 GCF_039525605.1 Nonomuraea longicatena
GGAGCCCGTCCGCCCGGAGCTGAGCAGCGCCCGCACCCCGGCGGGGATCGCGACGATGGCCGCGATCACCGCCGCCGCGACCGGCAGGAGCAGTTCCGCGTGCGTCCGCACGACCTCGCCCGCCACCGCGCCCAGCGTCACGTACGTCCCCACCCACGCCGTGGCCCCCGCCACCGCCCACGGCATGAACCTCCGGTACGGCACCCCGACCGCGCCCGCCAGCGCGGGCGTCAGCGCGTGCACCACCGGCAGGAAGTAGGCCAGCGCCAGCGCCCACCCGCTGCGCTGGAACAGCGCCTCGGCCTTCGCCCATCGCTCCTCGCCGATCCGCCGTCCGAGCCGCCCGTGCCGAAGGCGCGGGCCGTACCTGCGGCCGAGCAGGTGGCCTCCGGACGCGCCCGCGAAACAGGCGAGCACCCCCGCCGCGATGAGCGCCAGCGCCTCCGGCACGCTGTCGGCCGTCGTCCCCGCCACCAGCAGCAGCCCGTCGCCCGGCACGAACAGCCCGACGCCGACGGAGGCGTCCAGCGTGAGGAAGACCAGCATGACCGGCCACAGCAGACCGAGGCCCTGGCTCGCCAGGCCGTCGAGGACATCGTTGACCATGCTTCGAGCCTGATGGCCCGGTCCGCGCCCGGCATCAGGGACAGCCCCGAGCCGACCCTGATCGCGGTCGGCCACTTGCAGGAGGCATGACAGGCGGTCAATCGGGGAACTCGGCCAGCGTGGACATCTTTCGCACGAAGAGCGTTGAGCAGTCGATCCGGGACACCGAAGAACCCGAGCATCGGCTGCGGAAGCGGCTGACGGCCACCGACCTGACCGTCTTCGGCATCGGCGTGATCGTGGGCACCGGCATCTTCGTGCTGACCGGGCAGGTGGCCAAACAGACCGCGGGACCGGCGGTCGCCCTGTCGTTCGTCGTGGCGGCGGTCGTCTGCGGCCTCGCGGCGCTGTGCTACGCCGAGTTCGCCTCGACGATCCCGGTCGCGGGGTCCGCCTACACCTTCTCCTTCGCCACGCTGGGCGAGTTCCCCGCCTGGATCATCGGCTGGGACCTGCTGCTCGAACTGGCCCTGGCCGGAGCGGTCGTCGCGGTCGGCTGGTCGGGCTACTTCGCCTCGCTGCTGCACTCCATCGGGCTCACCCTGCCCGGCTGGATGGCGGGGGAGGACCCGGTCGTGAACGTGCCCGCCATGGTGGTCGTCGCCATCCTCACCGCGGTCCTGGTCCTGGGCATCAAACTGTCCTCACGGGTGAACCTGGTCATCGTCATGATCAAGGTCGCGGTCATCCTGCTCGTGATCATCGCCGGGCTCTTCTTCGTGAAGCTGGCCAACTACACCCCCTTCATCCCCGAGCCGGTGGCCAGCCCCGCCGTCGAAGGACTGCGGGCGCCGCTCATCCAGGTGCTGTTCGGCACCACCCCGGTCGCCTTCGGCGTGCTCGGGATCTTCTCGGCGGCCGCGATCGTGTTCTTCGCCTTCATCGGCTTCGACATCGTCGCCACCGCCGCCGAGGAGACCATCAACCCGCAGCGCGATCTGCCGCGCGGCATCATCGGCTCGCTGGTCATCTGCACGCTGCTGTACGTCGCGGTCTCCCTCGTCGTCGTCGGCATGCAGAAGTACGACCAGCTCAGCACCAGCGCGCCGCTCGCCGACGCCTTCACCGCCGTCGGCCAGTCGTGGGCCGCCGCGCTCATCAGCATCGGCGCCATCGCCGGGCTCACGACCGTGGTGATGATCCTCATGCTGGGTCAGAGCCGGGTGCTGTTCGCGATGTGCCGCGACGGACTGCTGCCGCGCGGCCTGGCCAAGGTGCACCCGAAGTACGGCACCCCCGCCCGCCTCACCGTCATCATCGGCGTGGTGACCGCGCTGCTGTCCGGCTTCATCTCGCTCAGCGAACTGGCCGAACTGGTCAACATCGGCACCCTGTTCGCCTTCGTGGTCGTCGCCGTCGGCGTGGTCATCCTGCGCCGGACCCGGCCCGACCTGCCGCGATCCTTCCGCACCCCGCTGGTGCCGCTGCTGCCCGTCCTGGCGGTGCTCGCCTGCTTCTACCTGATGCTCAACCTGCCGGTCGAGACCTGGCTGCGCTTCCTCGTGTGGATGGCCATCGGCTGCCTGCTCTACTTCTTCTACGGCTACCGCCACAGCCGCGTCCACGGCATCCATACGATGAAATAGGCGGATGAACGGTCCCGCTGACCCCCGTACCGACCCGCCGGCCTCCGGCACCGAACGCGAGCTTCTCACGGCCTTCCTCGACTGGGAGCGTGAGACGCTCGCGTGGAAGTGCGCCGGGCTGTCGCCCGCGCAGATGCGGCTGCGCTCGGCCGAGCCGTCCGTGATGTCGCTGCTCGGACTGGTCCGCCACCTCACCGACGTCGAGCGCTACTGGTTCAGGACCGTCCTCGCGGGCGCCGACGTCGGCCCCCTGTACTGGAACGACGTGGACGACTCCGAGTTCGACGTGGTCAGGGTCCAGCCCGAAGGCGCCCTGGCGGTCTGGCGGGCCGAGGTCGGACTGGCCCGCGAGATCTCCGCGCGCCTCCCGCTGGAGACGCTGTCGGAGCGCGAGCGCCACGGCGAGCGCTACTCCCACCGGCACATCCTCATCCACCTGACCCAGGAGTACGCCCGCCACAACGGCCACGCCGACCTGCTGCGCGAGCGCATCGACGGCGTCACGGGGGAGTGAGAGGTCAGAACCGGAAGAGCGCGCCGCCCGCCGCCCGCATCTCGCAACTGTTCTCGTACACCTTGGAGAACTTGATCGGCTTGCCGCGCCAGGTGCCCGTGATCGTGACCTGGTGCGGCATGTGGTCACCCGGGCAGCGCACCCCGCGCTTGACCAGCTTGGCGAAGTCGCCCTTCACCGAACGCAGCTTCTTGCAGGCCGCGTGGGGCCGGGGATGCTCGCCGCCGCCGTCGGGGCCGCACGCCAGATAGGTCGTCTTCCGGTCGTCGAAGCCCACGAGCACGATGATGCGCATGACCGCCTTGGGCATCTTCGGGTCTTTCGCGGCCGAGGCGGCGGGCCCTGCTGCGGACACTGCGGGCCCTGCGACAGACACGACGAGCGCGCTGGTCAGCGCCATGAGCATAGCCGTCCTCATGGAGATCCCCTCGCTTGTTCTCCCGGGTCTCCACGCTAACCTCCGGCCCCCGCGATCCCGCTGAGGAACACGCCGTGCGGCCCCGCCCCCCTGGCGGGACCGCACGGGCGGCTATGCGAGCGGCTGTACGGGGACCGACGCCACGCCCGGCGCCAGGAAGCGCGGTTCCGCCACGCCCGCCCGGTCGAGGAACGGCGTGATCCCGCCCAGGTGGAACGGCCACCCGGCGCCCAGGATCATGCACAGGTCGATGTCCTCCGGCGCCGCCACGACCCCCTCGTCCAGCATGAGCCGGATCTCCTCCGCCAGCGCCGACAGCACGCGGCGGCGTACCTCCTCGGCCGTGGACGGCGCGGTGCCGCCCGCGAACAGCGCCACCGCCTCCGGGTCGAGCGAGAAGTCCGGCGCGTACACGCCCGGCTTGCCCGAGGCGACGAGCGCGGCCATGTTCGCCGAGACGCCGAACCGGCCGGGGAAGGCCGCGTGCAGCGTCTCGGACACGTGGTGGCCGACCGCCGGGCCGACGAGCTGCAGTAGCGCGAACGGCGACATCGGCAGGCCCAGGTCGTCGAGGGCGTGCTCGGCGACCTCCAGCGGGGTGCCCTCGTCCACCGCCGCGATGACCTCGCCCATGAACCGGGTGAGCAGCCGGTTGACGACGAACGCGGGCGCGTCCTTGACCAGTACCGACGACTTGCGCAGCGTCCTGCCGACGGCGAAGGCGGTGGCGAGCGTCGCCGTGTCGGTCTCCGCGCCCTTGACGATCTCCAGCAGCGGCATGATCGCCACCGGGTTGAAGAAGTGGAAGCCGACCAGCCGCTCGGGGTGCGCGAGCGCGGAGCCCATCTCGCTCAGCGACAGCGACGAGGTGTTCGTCGCCAGCACGCACTCGGCGGAGACGTGCTCCTCGACCTCGGCGAAGACCTTCTTCTTGACCTCCATGTCCTCGAAGACGGCCTCGATGACGAAGTCGGCGTCGGCGAAGGCGTCCTTGGTGAGCGACCCGGTCACCAGGCCCTTGAGGCGGTTGGCCTGGTCCGCGGTGATCCGGCCCTTGCCGAGGAGCTTGTCCACCTCCGCGTGGACGTACCCGACGCCCTTGTCCAGGCGGGCCCGGTCGAGGTCGGTCAGCACGACCGGGACCTCCAGCCGCCGCGCGAACAGCAGCGCCATCTGCGAGGCCATCAGTCCCGCGCCGACGACGCCCACCTTGGTGACCTTGCGGGCCAGGGCCTTGTCCGGCGCGCCCGCCGGGCGCTTGGCCCGCCGCTGCACCAGGTCGAAGGAGTACAGGCCCGCGCGCAGTTCGTCGCCCATGAGCAGGTCGGCCAGCGCCTCGTCCTCGGCGTCGAAGTCGACGCCCGCGTGGGCGCCGGCGATCAGGTCCAGCGCGCGGTACGGCGCCGGCGCCGAGCCCCGCAGCTTCAGGTCCACGAGGAAACGCGCGTCGGCGACCGCCTTGTCCCAGTCGGCGTCCTCGTGCGCGCCGCGTTCGACCGCGACCTCGCCCAGGACCACGCGGGCCGCCCAGCGCAGCGACTCCTCCAGGAAGTCGGCCGGCTCGAACAGGGCGTCCGCCACGCCCATCGCGAACGCGTCCCGTCCCTTGATCATGCGGTTCTGCGACAGCGGGTTCTCGATGATCAACTTGATCGCCGCCTGCGGGCCGATCAGGCGGGGCAGCAACTGTGTGCCGCCCCAGCCGGGCACCAGGCCGAGGAAGCACTCGGGCAGCGCCACCGCCGGGACGCCGGAGGAGATCGTCCGGTAGGTGCAGTGCAGGGCGACCTCCAGCCCGCCGCCCATGGCCGCGCCGTTCACGAACGCGAACGACGGCACCCGCAGCGCGCCCAGCCTGCGGAAGACCGCGTGCCCGAGCCTGCCGATCTCCAGCGCCTGCTCGCGGGTGCGGACCATCGCCGCGCCCTTGAGGTCGGCGCCCACCGCGAAGATGAACGGCTTGCCCGTCACGCCCACGGCCGCGAGGTCGGTACGCGCCTCGATCGCGTCCAGCGCCTCGCCCAGCGACGTGAGCCCGCCGGGGCCGAAGGTGTTCGGCTTGGTGTGGTCGAAGCCGTTGTCCAGGGTGATCAGCGCCATCGTGCCCGCGCCGCCCGGCAGGTCCACGTCGCGGACCAGCGCCTTCGTGACAACCTCGTCCTCGAACAGCTCAGCGATGCTCATGCCAGGTTCTCCCAGATCACGGTGCCGCCCATGCCCATGCCGACGCACATGGTGGTGATGCCGTAGCGCACGTCCGGCCGCTCGGCGAACTGGCGGGCCAACTGCGTCATCAGCCGTACGCCGGAAGAGGCCAGCGGGTGGCCGAAGGCGATGGCGCCGCCGTACTGGTTGACGTTGTCGGCGTCGTCGGCGAGACCGAAGTGGTCGAGGAAGGCCAGCACCTGGACGGCGAACGCCTCGTTGATCTCGAACAGGCCGATGTCGGCGATGTCGAGGCCCGCCAGGCGCAGCGCCCGCTCGGTCGAGGGGATCGGGCCCACGCCCATCACCTCGGGGTCCACACCCGCGAAGGCGTACGAGACCAGGCGCATCTTCGGCCGCAGGCCCAACTCCTCCGCCGTGTCGCGGGCGGCCACGATGCAGCCCGTGGCGCCGTCGTTGATGCCGGAGGAGTTGCCCGCCGTGACCCGGCCGTGGGCGCGGAAGGGCGTCTTCAGCCCGGCCAGCGCCTCGACGGTGGTGCCCGGCCGGGGCGCCTCGTCCTGTGTGGCGAGGCCCCAGCCCTTGTCGGCCGTGCGGATCGCGGCCGGGACCAGGTCGGGCTGGATCCGGCCGTCGGCGTACGCTTTGGCGGCCTTCTCCTGCGAGAGTGCGGCGTAGGCGTCGGCGCGCCCCTTGGAGATCGCGGGGTAGCGGTCGTGCAGGTTCTCGGCGGTCATGCCCATCACCAGGGCGCTGCCGTCGACGAGCTTCTCCGACAGGAAGCGCGGGTTGGGGTCCACGCCCTCGCCCATCGGGTGGCGGCCCATGTGCTCGACGCCGCCCGCGATGGCGACGTCGTAGGCGCCGAAGGCGATGCCGCCCGCGACGGTGGTCACGGCGGTCATCGCGCCCGCGCACATGCGGTCGATCGCGTACCCGGGGACGGTCTTGGGCAGCCCGGCCAGCACGGCGGCCGAGCGGCCGATGGTCAGGCCCTGGTCGCCGATCTGGGTGGTGGCGGCGATCGCGACCTCGTCGATCCGCTCGGGGGGCAGATCGGGGTTGCGGCGGATCAGCTCGCGGATGACGCGGACGACCAGGTCGTCGGCGCGGGTCTCCGCGTACAGCCCTTTCGGCCCTGACCGGCCGAAGGGCGTGCGCACGCCGTCGACGAACACGACGTCACGAGAGGAAGGCACGGATTCGCTCCTCGTTGCTGGACAGCTTCCCGCCCTATGCTACTCGCCAGTAACTACTGCGTGGAGTGGGGTGGCGGCCGTGCGGGCGGCACGGGCAGGGACCCGGGTAAGAGCGGAGTCGTCACGGTGGGGCGGGGGCAGGGGAGGAGCGTGTTCCTGGAGGCCGCCGGGCGGAGTGCGGCGGGTGGCGGGGAGGGCGGCTTTTGCCGTAATTGAGGGAGACTTAGGGCCTTTGTGGGGACGGCGGGGCGGGGATTCGGGCGGGGCCTAGGTGTTGACGGGTGGTGGCGGTCACGTTGCGTGGAGTGCGGGGTGGCGGCGTTTACGCAGCGTGAGCTGTGGCTCCCGGTGATTTGTGACTTTCAAGTGAAATTTCCGGACAAGGTGTGGTGGAGTCTGTTAAGAAGGGTCGCGATCACACGTGGTAGCTAGAGAGGTACATCGTGGCGCGCGACGACAAAGACCGGACATACGAGGATGAGCAGGGGAGGCCATTAGACGCGGACCTTGCGGGCGACGTGCTCTCCCCCCGATGGGAGACCGACGCGACCGACACCGACGAGCAGCCCGCCGTCGTCATCAACGAGACCTACCACCTGCCGCCCGAGCCCGTCGAGGAGCCGTACCACCTGCCCACCGAGCAGGGGGCGATCCCCCTCGACCAGAGCGCACTGCGCGGGCAGGGCTCCGGTGACGTCCTCGACCAGGGCGACGTCCTCGACGCGGACCCGGGCCCGCCCCGCGACCCCGCACCCGCCCTCGACCTGGGCCTGCCCTCCGACACCGGCCGCTCCCACGACCCGGTGCCGTCCCTGGATCCGGTGCCGTCCTTCGACGCCGGTTTCGCCCAGGACGCCGGCCACGTCCAAGACCCCCAGCAGTACGCCCAGGGGTACGACGAGCCGAGGGCACAGGAGCGCCAGGACCAGGACGGCGACCACCGCGACGACGACTACCTGCCGGTCGACCGCGCCTACGACGACGGCGACGACGGTCAGCGCAAGGGCTTCCTCGGTTCCGGCTGGAGCGACGAGCCCGAGCCGAAGCCGGAGCCCCGCCGCCGCTCCAAGTCGCTGGTCCTGGCCGCGGTCGCCGTGGTGCTGCTCGGCGCCGGTGCCGGGTGGATGCTCACCAACTCCGGCCCGGAGGAGTGCTCGGGCGCGCAGTGCGCGAGCGTCAAGCAGCTCAGCACGCCCACCGTGCCCGCCGGCGAGGAGACCGAGGAACCGGTCGAGGAGCCGATCGCCGAGGAGACTCCCACCCCGACGGCCAGCGAGAGCGTCGAGCCCACGCCGACACCGACCGTTCAGCGGGCACGGGCGCCCCGCAGCCAGCCGCCGGCTTCGCAGCCGCCTCGCGAGACGATCAAGCCCGCGACCAGGGGGACCCGGGCGCCGGAGCAGACGCGTGGCCCGGTCGACTCCGGCGACACCTCGCAGCAGCGCGACTCCTCCACCCGTGAGCAGTCGCAGGCGCCGAAGCAGGAGGACAGCCCTCGGGAGAGCTCTCCGCCCTCGGCCCCGGCGGCCACCCAGCCACCGGCTCAGCAGCAGCCGCCCGCCTCGCAGGCTCCCGAGAACCCGTCGGGGGGCGGCGGCGGTCTGCTGGACTGGCTGTTCGGCCGGTAGATCCTCCGGACGGCCGAGCGATCCGCCCGTCACGGCGACCGCTCACCGATCCACGGCGGCCCGCGCCTCGGGCCGCTCGCCTGACGGCGGCTCGCCATCGTGCGAGCGCTCGTTCTCACCGCGACGGCTTCGCGTCGCGGTGTTCTGCCCTGTCCAGGGGCTTTCGCCCGTCGTGGCGCGCGCTCCCGCGCCACGACACCTCCCGCGCCTCCCCGCCTCTCGCGCCTCCCCGCCTCTCGTGTTCCCGCCTTCCTACGCCGCGCCTCCCGTGTGCAGGCGGCGGGAAGAGGAGCAGAATGGGACCGCGCGCAGGAAATCGCTTTCCGGGAGGAGCCGTGGTCACCCTCGAAGACGTGGCGAGGCACGCGGGCGTCTCGCTCGCCACCGCCTCACGTGTGCTCAACGGCAGCACCCGCCAGGTCGGCGCCGGCCTGCGCGAGCGGGTCGAGCGCGCCGCCGCCGAACTCGGCTACCGCGCCAACATCGCCGCCCAGACGCTCGCCCGGGGCGCCGGCAACGTCATCGGCATCGTCGTCCACGATCTCACCGACCCCTACTTCGCCGCCCTCGCCGACGGCGCCATGCGCACCGCCGCAGGGCAGGGGCTGCTGGTCATGGTCGGCACCACGCACCGCGACCCCGAGCAGGAGATCGCCTACGTCGCCACCCTGCACGCCCAGCGGGTACGCGCGGTGCTGCTGGCCGGCTCCCGCGTGGACGACCCCGAGGTGACCGGGCGGCTGCGGGCCGAGCTCGGCCGGTACGTCGCGGGCGGCGGCCGGGTCGCGTGCGTCGGGCAGGACCTGCTCGGCGTCCACACGGTCGCGCCCGCCAACCGGGAGGGCGCGGCCGCGCTGGCGCGCTCGCTGGCCGGGCTCGGCCACCGGCGCTTCGCCGTACTCGCGGGCCCGCCCGGACTGCTGACGGCCGCAGACCGCTGCGCCGGGTTCGTCGCCGCGCTGGCCGAGCTGGGACTGCCCGCGCCGCAGGTGGTCCACGGCGCCTTCGACCGCGACGGCGGCCACCGCGCAGCCGGGGAGGTGACCGGGGATGCAGGCAGGGCGACGTGCGTGTTCGCGGTCAACGACGTGATGGCGGTCGGCGCGCTGGCCTGTTACCGCGAGCGCGGTCTCCGGGTGCCGCAGGACGTGTCGGTGGCCGGGTTCGACGACATCGCGACCCTGCGCGACCAGGTCCCGGCGCTGACGACGGTACGCCTGCCGGTGGCCGACATGGGCTCGCGCGCGCTGGAACTGGCCCTGTCCGCCGCCGAGCGGCCCGTGGTGGAGCAGGTGCCCGGCGAGGTCGTCCTCCGCGAGAGCGTCGGCCCGCTCGACTGACCCCCGCACAACGACGAGGAGAGAGCATGCGACTGGCTGTCAGCACCCTTGGCCTGCCCGGCGACGGGCTGGAGCGCGCGATCGAGGTCGCTCTCGCGCACGACTGCGCGGGCCTGGAGCTGAGGCTGCACCCCGACACCGGTGTCCACACGGGCCTGATGCCCGCCGAACGGGAGGCGGTCAGGTCGGCGATCGAGGCGGCGGGCCTGGCGGTCGCGGCCCTGGCCGGTTACGTGCGGCTGTGTGAGGACGGCGACGACGGGCCCGCCGTCCAGTCGCTGCTCGCCGAACTCAGGCTCGCGGCCGATCTCGGCGCTCCGGGCGTGCGGGTGTTCCCGCGCGGCGACGATCCCCGCGTGGGCGCCCGCAGGCTCAGGGCGGTCGCGGACACGGCGGCCGAACTGGGCGTTCGGATTCTCGTCGAGACCCACGACCTGATGCCGACGGGCGCGGCCGTGGCCCGGCTGCTGGATCTCGCCGACCGCCCGGCCGTGACCGGCGCGCTGTGGGACGTCCTGCACCCGTGGCGCCACGGTGAGCGTCCCTCGGACACGCTGGCGGCGCTGCGCCCGCATCTGGCCTATGTCCAGGTGAAGGACGCGGTCTCGGCCACCGACCCGACCCCGGTGCCGATGTGGTCGGGGTCGGTGCCGCTCGACGAGTGCGGCGAGCTGCTGCGCGAGGAGGGGTACGTCGGCTGGGTGTCGCTGGAGTGGGAGCGTACCTGGTATCCGCAGGTGGCCCCGGTGGAGGAGATCCTGCCGGGTGCGGCAACCTGGGTACGACGCTTTTCCCCGAGTGCGTAAGGGAGTTCCCGTGAAGAACAAGGTGCTCGTCGTCGGCATGGACGGCCTGCGCTTCGACCGCCTCCTCGCCCTGCGCCCCCCGGTGCTGGGCCGCCTGCTGGCCACGGGCGTCCACGGCACCGGCAGGCTTCCGTACGGCGAGGCCGCCGCCCCCACCACCGCCGCAAAGGGCCAGGTGGTCCCCCCGACCGGCCGGACGATCACGGCCCGCACCGACTCCGGCCCCGGCTGGTCGTCGATCGCGACCGGGGTCTGGCCCGACAAGCACGGCGTCGCGGACAACGGCTTCGCCACCGCCGATTTCACGAAATATCCGGACTTCTTGTCGCGGGCCGCCGGGCACGGCCTCACCACCTCCGCCCTGTTCTCGTGGGCCGCGCTGGAGGAGCACGGCGCCTTCGGCCCCGCCATCGCCACCCGCGTCGTCCTCGACGGCTCCGCCCTCACCTTCGCCGTCGCCGACAAGCAGATCGCCGCCGCCGCCGAGCGCCACCTGGCCGAGGAGGACCCCGACCTCTGCTTCGTCTACTTCGGCGACACCGACGAGGTCGCCCACGACCTCGGCCCCCACTGCGAGGAGTACACCGACGCCCTCATGGCACAGGACCGATACCTGGACCGTCTGCTGAGTGCGATCGGGTCCCGTCCGTCGTTCTCGGGCGAGCGGTGGACGGTCATCGTGACCACCGACCACGGCCACCTCGACGCGGGCGGCCACGGCGGCGTCACCGATGAGGAACGCACCACGTTCGTGATCGTCGGCCGCATGGGCGAGGACCTGGGCGGCCGTGCGCTCGGGCAGGCCCGTCTGGTGGACGTGGCGCCGACCGCGCTGGCGCAGGTCGGCGTGCCCGTCGAGGCGGAGTGGGAACTGGACGGGGAGGCCCTGCCGCTCTGAGTTTCATCAAGTGTTGAATTCCGGGCCCCGAGCCCTCACACTGTGAAGCATGCTCGAGTTCTCCGACGTGCATGCCACGATGCTCGCCGAGGTGGGCGGCAAGGCCGCCAACCTCGGCGAGCTGACCCGGGCGGGACTGCCCGTCCCGCCCGGCCGGGTGCTCACCACCGACGCCTACCGGCAGGCCGCCGACGCGGCCGGGCTGCCCGGGATCATCGCGGCGGGCGGACCGGACCTCGCCGAGCGGGCCCGGCGCGCCCTGCTCGCCACCCCGGTCCCCGAGTCCGTGGCGCAGGAGGTCCAAACGGCCTGCGCGGGCATGGGGCCGGTCGCCGTCCGTTCCTCCGCGACCGCCGAGGACCTGCCGTTCGCCAGTTTCGCGGGCCAGCAGGACACCTTCCTCAACGTGGTCGGCGCCCAGGAGGTCCTGGCGGCCGTCCGCCGGTGCTGGGCCTCGCTGTGGACGGACCGCGCCGTCGCCTACCGCGACTCCCACGGAGTCGGCCACGGCGCCGTGCGCATCGCGGTCGTCGTCCAGACGATGGTGGACGCGAGCGTGGCCGGGGTGATGTTCACCGCCAACCCGATCACCGGCCGTCGCGGCGAGGCCGTCATCGACGCGGCCCCGGGGCTCGGCGAGGCCGTCGTCTCCGGCGCGGTCAACCCCGACCGGTTCGTCGCCGACGCCCGAACCGGACGGGTGCGCGAACGGCACGCGGGCGACAAGCACCTGGCCGTCAGGGCGCTGCCCGGCGGCGGCACCGAACTCGTCGAGAACGCCTCGGACGGCCTGTGCCTGACCGACGCCCAGGTGGGCGAACTGGCCCGGCTCGGCGCCAGGGCGGAGGCGCACTTCGGCGCCCCGCAGGACATCGAATGGGCCCTCGACGGCGCAGGCCGCCTCTGGCTCACTCAGGCCAGGCCCATCACGACCCTGTTCCCCGTGCCGGAGACCGGACGCGACGGGCTGCGCGTCCACTTCAGCTTCAACGTCGCCCAGGGCGTCCTCGGCCCGATCACCCCGATGGGACTGGCAGCGATCAAACTGGTCAGTTCCGGGGCGGCCCGGCTGGTCGGCTACCCGCCCGCCGACCCGCTGGAGGGGGCGCCGCCCATCTCCGTGTCCGGGCAGCGCGTGTGGATCGACCTCACCACCGCCGTGCGCAGCCGGGCGGGCCGGGCCCTCCTGCCGAAGCTCCTCGACATCGGGGAGGCCAGGACGTCGGCGCTGCTCGGGGGGCTGACCGAGGACCCGCGCCTGTCGGTGGTCCACCGCTCCCGCCGCCCGTTGCTGCGCGCCGTGGCCCGCCTGGCGCGGACCGTGCACGCACCGCGGCGCCTGTGGACGGCGCTCACCCGGCCCGAGCGGGCGCTGGAGTTCAGCAGGGGGCTCGGCGCGGAGATCGACCGGCGGCTGGAGGTGCCGGAGACGGCCACCCCGCTGCAGCGGCTCGACCATGCCGAGCGCACCCTCGCCGGGGCGTTTCCGCTGATGATCTCACTGCTGCCAGTCGGGGCGGCGGGCTACGGGATGTTCGCGCTGGCCTCGCGGGTGTCGGGGGTGCCGCTCGCCGACATGCAGGACGTGCTGCGCGCGTTGCCCAACAACCCGACCACGGAGATGGACCTCGCGCTGTGGCGGCTCGCGTCGCGGATCGAGCCGTTCGGCGACCGCCCGGTGGCCGAGGTCGCGCGAGCGTACGCGGCGGGGGAGCTGCCGCAGGCGACACAAGACGCCATTTCCGGATTTATGCGGATGTACGGGCATCGCGGGGTGGCGGAGATCGACCTCGGCGTGCCGCGCTGGTCGGACGACCCGGCGCACATCATCGGAGTCCTCGCCAACTACCTGCGCATGGACGACCGCCTGGCCCCCGACGCGGTGTTCGCCAAGGGCGCCGAGGACGCGCGGGCCGCCGCCGCCCGTGTCGCGGCCGCCACCCGGGGACCGGTGCGCCGCGCCGTCGTCCGCCTCGCGCTCGACCGCACCCGCCGCTTCGCCGGACTCCGCGAACTGCCCAAGTCCCATCTTGTACGGATCCTCGCGGGTATCCGGCGCAGCCTCCGGATCGTGGGGGAGCACCTGGTGGCCACCGGCGTCCTCGCCGAGGCCGAGGACGTCTACTTCCTCGACCTCCGCGAGGCCAGGAAGGCGCTGGGCGGCGGCGACCTGCGCGCCCTCGTCGCCGAACGCAAGGCCGTCCACGCGCGCGAGTCCCGCCGCAGGCACGTGCCCCGCGTCCTGCTGTCGGACGGCACCGAGCCCGAGGCCCTGGCCGCCCCGCCCGCCGACGGCGCCATCACCGGCACCCCCGCCTCAGCCGGTACGGTCACCGGCCCCGCCCGCGTCGTCACCGACCCGATCGGCGCCCACCTCGAACCCGGCGAGATCCTCGTCTGCCCCTCCACGGACCCCGGCTGGACCCCGCTGTTCCTCACGGCGGGCGGCCTCGTCATGGAGATGGGCGGGCCGATGTCCCACGGCGCGGTCGTGGCCAGGGAGTACGGCATCCCGGCCGTCGTCGGCGTGGCCCACGCCATCGCCCGCGTCACCACCGGCGACATCCTCGTCGTGGACGGCGCGTCGGGAACCGTTCAGAACACCACGCGGGCGTGACGCTCCTTCATCGTCGTCACCACCTCGTCAGGGTCGGCCGCCCACACCTCGGCGTTGAAGATCTCCACCTCGATGTCGCCGCCGTACCCCGCGGCGAGCACGGCCCGGGTCAGCGGCGGGAAGTCGATCACCCCGTCGCCCATCATCCCCCGCCCCAGCAGCACGTCGGCGGGCAGCGGGTGCAGATAGTCGCACACCTGGTAGGAGGCGATGCGCGCGCCCGCGCGCGCGATCTGCTCGAACACCTGCGGATCCCACCACACGTGGAAGGTGTCGACGACCACCCCCACCCACTCCTGCGGGTACGGCGCCGCCAGGTCGAGCGCCTGGCCGAGCGTCGAGACGACCGCCCGGTCCGGGCAGTACACCGGATGCAGCGGCTCCAGCGCAAGACGCACCCCGCGCTCGCCCGCGTACGGGGCCAGCACGTCGAGCACGGCCGCCACCGTGGCCCGCGCCCCCGCGAGATCCCGGGACGCGGCGGCCCCCGGCGCCTGGCCCGGCGCCACGCCGGGCAGCCCGCCCACCACCAGGACCAGGCAGGCCGCGCCCAGTTCGGCCGCCTCGTCGACGGCCCGCCGGTTGTCGTCGAGCGCCGCCCGGTCGCCCCTGGTCAGGAAGCCGCCCCGGCACAGCGACGAGACCCGCAGCCCCGCCTCGCGCACCAGCTTGGCGCTCTCCGCCAGCCCCTGCTCGGCCACCTCCTCGCGCCACAGGCCGACGGCCTCGATGCCGTGGCGGACGCACCCGGCCACGGCCTGCTCGACCGTCCACCGCTTGGTGGTGCGCTGGTTCAGTGACAGGCTCACCGGCCGTTCACCGCCAGCAGGGCACCCATCCGGCGGACGGCGAGGTCGGGATCGCTCAGCAGGCCCGCCCGGTCGGCCAGCCGGAACACCTCGACCAGATGCGGCAGCGAGCGCGCCGACTGGGCGCCGTTCACCATCGTGAACGCGTCCTGGTGGCCGTTCAGCCACGCCAGGAAGACGATCCCGGTCTTGTAGCCGAACGTCGGCGTCTCGAAGATCTTCCGCGACAGTGGGACGGTCGGCGCGAGGATCTTCTCGTAGGCGTCCGTGTCGCCCGCGTCCAGGGCCGCCAGGGCGGCCGAGGCCGCGGGGGCGATGGCGTCGAAGATGCCGAGCAGCGCGTGCGAGCCGGTCCTGATCAGCGACGGGTAGTTGAAGTCGTCGCCCGTGTACAGGCGCACCCCCGCAGGCAGGGCGGCGCGTAGCCGCACCTCGTGCTCCTCGTCCAGCAGCGACACCTTCACCCCCTCCACCCGCGCGGCGTGCTCGCGCACCAGCGCGAGGAACGACTCCGTCGCCGCCTCCACGTCGTGCGAGCCCCAGTAACCGGCGAGTTGCGGGTCGAACATCTCGCCCAGCCAGTGCAGGATCACCGGCCGGTCGGCGGCCGCGAGCAGCCTGCCGTACACGCGGTGGTAGTCCTCCGGGCCGCCCGCCACCCGCGCGAGCTGGCGGGAGGCCATCACGATCACGCCCGCGCCGGACGCGCGCACGGTCTCGATCTGCTCCAGGTAGGCGTCCGTGACGGCCTGGAGCGTGGCCGCCTCCGGACGGTGGTCGGTGCCCGCGCCGCACGACAGCAGCAGCGCCGGGTCGCCGAGCGTCGCCGCCTCCCGCGCGCTGCGCCCGATCAGCTCGCGGGTGGCCGCCCAGTCCAGGCCCATGTTGCGCTGCGCGGTGTCCATCGCGTCCGCGACGCGCAGGCCGTACGACCACAGGTGGTGCCGGTAGCGCAGGGTCGCGTCCCAGTCGAGCGCGGCGGGGGAGCCGGGCGTGTTGTCGGCGAGCGGGTCCGCGACGACGTGCGCGGCCGCGTAGGCGATCCGCTCGCGGGCGGGCGCCTGCGGCCTGCCCCAGGCGACCGGCTCCCTCAGCGTGTACGGCCCGCCGGGCAGGTCGATCCTCACAGGTCCGCCACCGTGATCCGGCGGCCCTCCGCCGAGGAGCGCAGCCCCAGCTCCGCGAGCTGCACGCCGCGCGCGCCCGAGGCGAAGTCGTTGGGGAACGGCGCGTCCTCGACCACGTGCCGGACGAACCGCTCCCATTGGACCTTGAACCCGTTGTCGAACTCGGCGTTGTCCGGCACCTCCTGCCAGCCGTCCCTGAACCGCGCCGTGGCGGGCAGGTCGGGGTTCCACACCGGCTTGGGCGTGAGCGCCCGGTGCTGCGCACGGCAGCCGCGCAGCCCCGCCACCGCGCTGCCGTGCGTGCCGTCCACCTGGAACTCCACGAGTTCGTCGCGGTTCACGCGCACCGCCCACGAGGAGTTGATCTGGGCGATGATCCCGCCCTCGATCTCGAAGACCCCGTACGCCGCGTCGTCCGCCGTGGCCTCGTACCGATCGCCCCGCTCGTCGACCCGCTCGGGGATGTGCGTGACCGCCTGCGCGTACACGGAGCGGACCCGGCCGAACAGGTTCTCCATCACGTAGTGCCAGTGCGGGAACATGTCGAGGACGATGCCGCCGCCGTCCTGTGCGCGGTAGTTCCACGACGGGCGCTGCGCCTCCTGCCAGTCGCCTTCGAACACCCAGTAGCCGAACTCGCCCCGCACCGACAGGATCCGCCCGAAGAACCCGGAGTCGACCAGTCGCTTCAGCTTGAGCAGGCCGGGAAGGAACAGTTTGTCCTGGACGACGCCGTTCTTGACCTTCTTGGCCGAGGCGGCGGCCGCGAGGGCGACCGCCTCCGCCACCGTCTCGGCGGTGGGTTTCTCCGCGTACACGTGCTTGCCCGCGTCGATCGCCTTCAGCACGGACTTGACCCGCGCGTGCGTGATCTGCGAGTCGAAGTAGACGTCACAGCGCTCCAGCGCGGCGTCCAGGTCGGTGGTGTACTCGCCGATGCCGTGCCTGGCCGCGATGTCGCCCAGCTTGGCGGCGTCGCGGCCGACCAGGATGGGTTCGAGGACGACCCGGCCGCCGTCGGAGAGCGCGACCCCGCCCTGCTCGTTGATGGCGAGGACGGACCGGACCAGATGCTGGCGGTAGCCCATCCTGCCGGTGACCCCGTTCATCGCGACGCCGAGTGTGCGCACGCCCATCGCAACCCCTCCCACGGAAAGCGCTTTCCAAGCGAACGTACGGCGACGCCCCCTACGACGTCAAGAGCCGCGCAACGGGCGAATTGCCGGGAAATGGGCGAGTGGACCGGCGGATGACCGTGTGATAGGCAACCACATATGCGCTTCTTCGATATGCGCGCCCGAAGTTCGGACGCACGGTTCGGCGAGCGGTCGCAACGGACTCCGGCTCCGCTCCCGGCGGTCGACGAACGGGAGGTCGTGAAAGAGTTCGCGCTGGAAAGATACAAGTACATTCTCCAGCAGATCCACGCCACGAACGAGAACGTCTACAAATTCCTCGCCATCTACCAGGCCATGGCCAGCGCCCTCGCCGCCGCCGGACTCGCGCTGTTCGTGGGCTACAAGGGCTGGGGCGTCACCCCCACGGTGACCCGGGCGGGTCTCATCGGACTGCTGTCGCTGATCACCGTGATCGGGACCTTCACCATCCTGCTCGTGCTCGTCGGCATCCTCGCGTGGCTGGACTACCGCCACGAGGAATGCGAACTGACCGACGAGATCGTCTACCCGGGATTCAGGAAGAAGCCCAGAGTGCGGAACTTCTTCCGCTGGTACGAGACCTACATCGTGGCCTTCATCGCGACGTCCATCGCATTCATGTGGTGGTTCGCCGCGACGTTCATCCTGCCTTTCGTGAAATAGGGGAAGTGCGCGCCATGGGCCGTCCGGGATTCGACCACGTCGGCGTCGGGGTCGGCGTCGTGATATTCGGAGAGGCGGGCCGGGTGTTCCTCGCGCTGCGCGGGCGGGCGGCGCGCAACGAGCCCGACACCTGGGAGTTTCCCGGGGGCGAGGTCGAGTTGGGGGAGGGGCTTGAGGACGCCGCCAGGCGGGAGATCCGCGAGGAGTACGGCATGGAGGTCGAACTGACGGGCACGCTGGGTGCCTTCGACCACTTCCTTCCCGGGGGAGAGCACTGGGTGTCGATCACGTACCGGGGACGGCACACCGGCGGCGAACCGGAGATCCGCGAGCCCGGCAAGTGCGCGGCGGTCGGCTGGTTCGAACCGGCCGATCTGCCGGAGCGGCTCTCCGAGATCACCAGGAAGAACCTCGCAGCACTCATCCGCCTCTCCGGCAACCCGCAGATCAGGACATAGGCCGGGCACGATGCTCAGTTCACGGGCGTGGGCCGACCCCGGCGGGCGGCCCACAGTGCGGCGTGACGGCGCGACACGCGCGGGGTGCGTGGTGCCGGAGAGGCCGCTCAGGGGGGCGGTGGGCGGCGGGTGGGGGCGGCCGGCCGTAATGACTCAATGAACGAAGGGGTGGGCCCGGACCGGAGCACGCCCAGTGGCGGGACCGGGGGCTCGACGGTCCGGACGCGAATCACCCGCCATGGCGCCGTTCCGGGCGCTGGCGCGTCGCCCGGCCGGACCTCGTCGGTCGCCGACGGCGCCAGCACGGGCGTGGGCTGTGCCGATCGGGCGACCCGGCAGATGATCACCCCTTCAACAGGAGGCGTATGACACCCCCATGCTGATAAAGACGCAGATTCGCCCCAGAAAGGATGCTTGCCCGGCGGAGATCTCTCTTTGCCGGATCTCGTAGGCTGTGAGCATGGACAAGGTGGTCAAGAGCGACGCCGAATGGCGGGTTCAGCTCAGCCCGCAGGAGTTCCACGTGCTGCGCCAGGCGGGCACCGAGCGCCCGTTCTCCGGCGAGTACGTCGACACCAAGACCGTCGGCGTCTACAGTTGCCGCGCCTGCGGAACCGAACTGTTCCGCTCCGAGGCCAAATTCGACTCACACTGCGGCTGGCCCAGCTTCTTCGAGCCGTCGCAGTCCTCCGCCGTCACTCTGATCGACGACAACAGCCACGGCATGGTGCGCACCGAGGTCCGTTGCGCCCGCTGCGACTCCCACTTGGGGCACGTCTTCCACGGCGAGGGCTACCCGACGCCCACGGACGACCGCTACTGCATCAACTCGGTGTCGCTGCGCCTCGAACCCGAACAGTGAGCGCCCTGCGACGGCGCGTATCGATCGACGGGTGGGGGTAGAGGGCAGTACGTGGGTCTCGTGCACATTCGTCATCGCTGGGTGACGATCGAGGCCATTGGTCGCGTCGTCACCCAGCGGTGTCAGGTGTGCCTGAAGACCCGTATCCGCATCTGCTAGGGCAGATTGCGGACGAAGTCGGTGACCGGCTTGCGTACGCCCGTGTAGAACGGGATCTCCTCGCGCGTGTGCATGCGGGCCTTGGCGCCGCGCAGGTGCCGCATCAGGTCGACGATGCGATGCAGTTCGTCGGCCTCGAAGGCGAGCATCCACTCGTAGTCGTTGAGCGCGAAGCAGGCGACCGTGTTGGCGCGCACGTCCGGGTAGTCGCGGGCCATCAGGCCGTGCTCGGCCAGCATCGCCCGGCGCTCGGCGTCGTCGAGCAGGTACCACTCCAGCGAGCGCACGAACGGGTAGACGCACACGTACCCGCGCGGCTCCTCCTCCGCCAGGAACGCCGGGATGTGCGACTTGTTGAACTCCGCCGGCCGGTGCAGCGCCATGGCCGACCACACCGGCGTGCTCCCCCTGCCGAGCTTCGTACGGCGAAAGCGCGAGTAGACGTCCTGCAGATCGTCCGGCGTGGCCGCGTGCCACCAGAACATGTAGTCGGCGTCGGCCCGGAACCCCGACACGTCGTACAGCCCCCGCGTCACGACCCCCTTGTTCGCCGCCCGGTCGAGCAGGTCGGTGACCTCTTCGGTGACCCCGTAGCGGTTGTCGGGGAACGACGGCTCGGTGACCTTGAACACCGACCACATCGTGTAGCGGATCACCTGGTTGAGATCACGGGCCTTCGGCCGCTGCGTGCTCTCCGTCATTTTTCCAATCCTCCCAGAATCCTGGCGGCGGCCGTGCGGGCCGTCGCCACGCAGGCGGGGATGCCGAGCCCGTCGTAGGCCGCGCCGCACACGGCGAGCCCCGGCTGGACGGCCACCGCCGCGCGTATCCGGGCCACCCGGTCGAGGTGGCCCACGTTGTACTGCGGCAGGGCGCCGCCCCAGCGGGTGACCCGGCTGTCGACCGGCAGCGCCCGCGCCCCCATCACCGCGCCCATCTCGGCCGTGGCCAGAGAGAGCAGTTCGGCGTCGTCGCGCTGCAGCAGATGCTCCTCGCCGACGCGGCCGATCGAGCAGCGCACGACGACCAGGCCGTCGCCCAGGTGCGGCCACTTGACCGAACTGAAGGTGACCGCCTTCACCGGCCGTCCCTCCACGGGCGGCACCAGGTAGCCGCTGCCGGTCGGCGGCTCGGGGAAGGCGTGCGGCCGGTAGGCGAGGGTGACGATCGCCATGCTGGCGTACTCGATGCGGGCCAACTCGGCCGCCGCCTCCGGCACCTCGGCCCGGAGCAGGCGGGCCGCGGGAGCGGCCGGCACGGCGACGATGACGGCGTCGGCCTCGATCGTCTCGGGGTGGGGCACCGGCCCGGTAACCAGCCGCCAGCCGGTCTCGGTCCGGTGTATCTCGCGGACCGTGACCCCGGTGCGGATGTCGGCGCCCGACGCCTTCGCGACCGCCTCCGGCAGCCTGCCGATGCCGCCGCGCACCGAGGTGAACACCGGCCCGGCGTCCTTGGGGGCCTCTGCGGCGATCTCGCGGGCGGCGGCCAGCAGCGAGCGCTCCGTACGGGCGGCCAGCGCCACCCTCGGCATCGTGGCCTCCAGCGACAGCATGTCGGACCGGCCCGCGTACACGCCGCCGAGCAGCGGATCGACCAGCCGCTCCAGGACCTCCTCGCCCATCCGGGCGCGGATGTAGGCCGCCACGGACACATCGGTACGCACCAGCGTCGCCGGCAGCACCTGGTCGAGCGGCACCCGCAGCAGCGCGGCCGGTGAGACGATGCCGGACCTCGCCAGTTCGGCCAGGTCGGACGGCACCCCCATGACCTGGCCCTTCGGCATCGGCCGCAGCGCGCCCCTGGACAGGATCGCGGCCCGGGTCGTGCCGGGGTCGACCAGGTCGTCGCCCAGGCCGACGGCCCTGGCGAGCTCGATGCCCTCGGGGCGCCTGGCCAGCATCGACTCGGCGCCGGCGTCGACGGCGGCGCCCGCCACCTCGCCGACGTGGAGCTTGCCGCCGATTCGCGTGCTGCCTTCGAGTACGGTCACCTTGATCCGGTCCGCGCCGCCCTGGCTCAGCTGCCAGGCCGCCGCCAGCCCCGAGATGCCGCCCCCGACGATGACCACATGGGCCCGGTTGCCTTCCACGTCCCCGACGCTACCGTCTTGCACGACCGGTATCGCGCGTGACCCTATCGTGATTCGTGCTCTCAAACCGAGAGCCGTCCCGCTCCGTCCTTAGGGCATGAGGACACTGGCTTTGACGGCGGCCGTCGCCGCCGTCTTACTGACCGGCTGCTCGGGCGGCGGCGGCTCTGCCGTGGGCACCATCCAATCCGCGAGCGCGCCGGAGGTGGCCGCGTCGGCATCGGCCCGGGATTCGCTGGAGAAGGAGGACGGCGGCCGGGCCGAGACCCAGGCGACCGCCGAGATCCAGGCGACCGCCGAGATCCAGGCGGCCAAGGTCGAGCGGCAGGTCGTCTACGTCGCCGCCATCACCGTCCGGGCCGACGACGTCGGCGCCGCGGCCGAGCGCGCCAAAACCGTCGTGACCGGGGCGGGCGGTCATCTGGCCAAGGAGGAGTCCGACTCCTCCGACTATGCCGGGGCCAGCGCGAGCCTGGTGTTCAAGGTGCCGCCCGCGCGCTACCAGGAGGTGCTGCGGACGCTCGGCCGCGACCTCGGCAGGCGGCTGACGCTGACCCAGGGCACCGAAGACGTGACGATGAAGGTCGCCGACGTAGAAAGCCGGCTGAAGTCGGCGGAGAAGGCCCTCGTCTCACTGCGCGAACTGCTCGGCAGGGCCGGGTCGATCAGCCAATTGCTGGAGGTCGAGCGGGAGATCGCCGACCGGGAGGCCGACCTGGAATCCCTTCAGGCACAGCAGAAGCAACTGGCGGCCGAGGTCTCCATGGCCACTGTGACCCTGAACCTCGTCGGGCCGACCACCGACGTGCGGCCCGATCCGGACGACGAGCCCGCCGGGTTCCTGGGCGGCCTGTCCGAGGGGTGGAACGGGCTGCTCGCCTTCCTGGCCGAGGCCGTCACGGTCCTGGGCGTCGTGCTGCCCTGGCTGCTCGTGGCCGTGCCGGTGGTGCTGCTGCTGGTGTGGCTGGCGCGGCTGGCCCGCCGTACGGGGCGGCCCTCGGCGTCCACGACTCCGGCCTCGTCCACGAGTGCGACCCCGGGCGCGACCTCGACGTCCACGAGCGAGACGCCGTCCGCGATGCCCGAGCCTCCGGGTGAGACCCCGTCCGCGAGGTCAGCGACCGAGACCTCGACGTCCTCGGCCCAGCCCCCGTCCTCGGCCGCCCGGTCAGAGACGGGAGAGGGCCTCTGACAGCAGGCGGGCGGTGAGGGCGATCTGCCACGGGCGGGCGCCGAGGGAGCGCAGGCGCTCGCCCACCGGCTCCTCGCCGGTGTCCTGAGGGGGATCCCACGTCAGCCTGCGGATCGCGTCAGGCTGCAGCAGGTTCTCCGCCGGCATGTGGTGCTTCTCCGCCAGGATCGCCACCACGTTGCGGGCCGCGGCCAGCCGTTTCGCGGCAGCCGGGTCGCGGTCGGCCCAACGGTTGGCGGGCGGCGGGCCGTCGCTCGGCAGGTTGGGCTGCGGAAGCTGGTTGTCCGGCAGTGCCCTGGCCCGGCTCACGGCCGCCAGCCAATCGCTCATGTAGCGGCGGGCGCTGCGCCCGGTGAACGCCGAGATCTCGGTCAGCGCCTTCTTCGTGCGCGGCACGTCCAGCGCGGCCGTGACGATCGCCGCGTCCGGCAGCACCCGCCCCGGCGCCAGATCCTTCTCCCTGGCGATCTCGTCGCGCATCGTCCACAGCTCGCGCACGATCGCCAGCGCCCGCACGTTGCGCACCTTGTGGATGCCCGACGTGCGCCGCCACGGGTCGGAGCGCGGCGTCGGCGACGGCGTCGCCAGCACGGCGGCGAACTCCTCCTCCGCCCACGCCAGTTTCCCGCTGTCCTTGAGCTGCCGGTGCAGGACGTCGCGCAGCTCCACCAGCACCTCGACGTCCAGTGCGGCGTACCTCAGCCAGTCCTCGGGCAGCGGCCGCGTCGACCAGTCGGCCGCCGAGTGGCCCTTCTCCAACCGCAGCCCGAGTACGGTCTCCACCATCGTGCCGAGCCCGACCCGCTCGTAGCCGAGCAGCCGCCCGGCGAGTTCGGTGTCGAACATGCGGCGCGGCCGGAAACCCACTTCCGACAGGCACGGCAGGTCCTGCGAGGCCGCGTGCAGGACGATCTCCGCCTCGGCGACGGCCGCGTTGAGGGCGGACAGGTCGGGCAGGAAGACGGGGTCGATCAGCGCCGTGCCGGCGCCGGCACGGCGGAGCTGGACGAGGTAGGCCCGGTTGCCGTAGCGGTAGCCGGAGGCCCGCTCGGCGTCGACGGCCACCGGGCCGTCGCCTGTGGCGAAACGGTCGACGACGCGCGCGAGCCCGGCCGTGTCTTCGACCACCGGCGGGATGCCTTCGCGCGGCTCTAGCAGCGGGATGACGGTCTGTTCTTCTGTCACTGCCGAAAGGACTCCGGATCTTCACGATGGCGCGGCAGCGTGGCCACGTCGGGCGGGAGGGGCGGGATCCCCGCCGCCAGGCACATGAGATCGCACCAGGCGGCGACGTGGCCAGAGAGGTCCTCCTCCGTCGGCGACCAGGACGCCCGAAGTTCCAGCTCGGTGGTGACCGGGTCTTCCGCCTTGTTGCCGAACCCCTCGGACACGGCCCTAGTCACAGTACCGCCCGCGGCGGAGTATGAGGCGTGATGGGAGTCGAGCGACTCGGTCAGCCAGCTCCAGGCGACCGGGCCCAGCAGCGGGTCGGAGGTGATCTCCGGTTCCATGTCCGCGCGCACGTAGGCGACCAGGCGGAACGGCCCGTCCCAGCCGCGCTGGCCGTCCGGGTCGTACAGCAGGATGAGCCTGCCGACCGCGAGTTCGACGTCGTCGCGGTACACCGTGGCGCCGACGGCGGCGGAGTGGGGGGCCAGGCGCTGCGGCGCCGGGAGGTCCTCGAGTTCGATCTCCGGGCGTACCTCGGTCAGCCGGAGGGACTCCGCGGCGCGCTGGAACGCGGGCGGGGCCGGTGGCCGTTCACCGAGTGTCATGGCCGAAGCGTAGATCGAAGTGGGGCGCAAGGGGACACCAGGGGTTCTCATCCGTCGTGTTCAAGCCGCCGCCGTCACCGGGGCGAGGGACCGGGCGGGCGCGGGGAGGAAGGAGATCGTCGGGGCGTCGCCGTACCGCGTGCACGCCCAGTCCGGGCAGGCGCCCGGTTCGTGCCCGTCCGGCCGCTGCGGCGGCCGTTCGCGGGCGCGGACTGAGCAATGGTCACTGCGGAGGGAACTCCACAACGCGGTCATCGCACGAGGCCTTTCTTGTGATCGTGGCTCCGACGGTGACACGGCTTGCTGACAATTCCGCGCAACGCGCTCGGCGTGTCCTGAAAGTGGTTGCCGAATCGATGCCGCGCGGCGCTTTGGCCAAGATTTGGGACAGGTTTCGGGGTCCGTTTCCGCCTTGTGCACCGGTTCGTGGACCACGCCCCGGCCGTGGGATCCTTGCGGGGTGAACCTCGACGAGTCGCCCTTCCTCCTGGCCTGCCGCCGCCGGCCCGTCCCCCACACCCCCGTGTGGTACATGCGCCAGGCGGGCCGCTCCCTTCCCGAGTACCTCCGCGTGCGGGAGAACGTCCCCATGCTGACGGCGTGCGCGACACCTGACCTCATCGTCGAGATCACCATGCAGCCGGTACGCCGCTACGGCGTCGACGCGGCCATCTACTTCAGCGACATCGTCGTACCGCTGAAGGCCATCGGCGTCGACCTCGACATCAAGCCCGGCGTCGGGCCCGTCGTCGCCACCCCCATCCGCGACGCCGAGGGCCTCAAGGCGCTGCGCCCCTTGGAGCCGGACGACGTCCCGTACGTCACCGAGTCGGTCCGCGCGCTCGTCGGCGAACTCGGCGCGACGCCCCTGATCGGCTTCGCCGGCGCCCCGTTCACGCTGGGCTCATACCTCATCGAGGGCGGACCGTCCAAGAACCACGACCGCACCAAGGCCCTCATGTACGGCGACCCCGGCCTGTGGCACGCCTTCATGGAGCGGCTGACCGACATCGTGCTCGCGCACCTGCGCGTCCAGATCGACGCGGGCGTGTCGGCGATCCAGCTGTTCGACTCGTGGGTGGGCGCGGTCGCGGTCGACGACTACCGCGAGTTCATCCTGCCGCACACGCGGCGCATCTTCGAGGGCGTCGCCGACGTGCCGCGCATCCACTTCGGCGTCGGCACCGGCGAACTGCTCGGGGTGCTCGGCGAGGCCGGTGCGGACGTCGTCGGCGTCGACTGGCGGGTGCCGCTCGACGAGGCCGCCCGTCGGGTCGGTCCTGGCAAGGCGCTGCAGGGCAACCTCGACCCGGCGATCCTGCTAGCGCCGTGGGAGGTCGTGGAGCGGCGGGCACGGCAGATCCTGCGCCAGGGGCAGGCCGCCGAGGGCCACATCTTCAACCTGGGGCACGGCGTCCTGCCCAACACCGACCCCGACCAGTTGCTGCGCCTCACCGAACTGGTCCACTCTGCCTGACGCCCCTCGACCGGGCCCGCTCGGGCAGCCTGCTCCTCCGCGCGATCTCGCGGCCGCGTCGCCGCCGGACGGCGGTCGCCGTGAGAGTCACCGCAGTTCCGGCAGGTGCGCCAGAATCCGGGCCCGCACCTCCACGAGTTCCCGATCGTCCGCGCGTGCGGCCTCCCAGCCGGGGCCGATCGCGTCACCCCGCCGGCGGGGGATGACGTGAAGATGGAAGTGGAACACGTCCTGACCCGCCGCCGCGCCACTGGCGTGTCTGATGCTGAGCCCTTCGGGCTGCAGCGCCGCCTTCAGCAGCCGGGCGACGCGATGCGCTGTTCGCGCGACCCGCGCGTGCTCGTCTTCTGACAACTCCCAGATGTCACGTGCGTGCACACGGGGGACGACGAGTGTGTGGCCCGGCGCAGCGGGGGACCGGTCGAGGAAGGCCATGGTCGTCGCATCGCCCTGAACCGGATGCGCGGGCGACCTCCCGGCGACGATTTCACAGAAGACACAGGCGTTCACCTGGCCGATGGTCTCAGGACCGCCCCCGGCGAGGCGAAGCCTTTGGCGCTGCCGGCAACGTAGTGCAGCGCAGGGTAAGGGCGATCTTGCCTGTCGGGCCGGGGGCCGGGGAGGCAAGATCGCGCGGAGGGGACGGATCAGGCTCGGGGCCGTGATCGGCCGGAGTCCTGGGACGCTGGGTCGAGGGGGTCGACGTCGTGGTTCGGGGTGAGCTCGATGCGCCCCCGGACCGGGGGCCGCCTGTTCGCCGTGACCCTCTTCGGGTGGCCGGGGCGATCAGCGTGTCCTCTCCTTGTGGGGAGAGCCGGAAGGGGGTTGCCGAGCTAACTCGGCCAGGGCCTCGTCGGGCCCTTCGTCCTCGATCGATCCGTTCTCCTCGTAAACGCTGAACCTGAGCAGATGCAGGGGGATGCCCAGCCGTTCCGAGACTCGCCGGACCTGCTCCAGGGTGAGCGGCTGATGGCCGCGTAGCACCTTGGAGATCCAGCTTTGCGAGTAGCCCGTTGCATCGGCCAGCTGTTTCTGTGTCCAACCCATCGCACGCTGCACCTCGCCGAGGATGACGGGCATGTCACATGCGGAGAGGGCCAAGGCTACTTTGGGCTGGGACCAGAACTGGGGCGGCAGACCGCCGCGCGTCGGCGACACGACGAAAGATTAGTGCCGCCGCCCCTGACCTCGGGCGACAATCACGAATTCGATCCCGAATAAACCTCAAATTTGCCCAGTTTAGCGATACATTTCCCACAAGTGAAACATGTCCACTAAGTGGAGAATATTGCCTTGTGGCGTCGATCGATGCCCGGGCCGTATTTCTGAGTACCGGGCGGCCGATGACGCGCGCCGCCTGTCGCGAGCCCGGCCCACCGCCGTGACCAGGTGAATCCTGGACGGCAGACGCTCGCGACCGCCGGTGTCCTCCGCTGATCCGGTTGCCCGACGGGCGTGCGGTTCGCGATGCTCCAGGGGCATGAACGTCCCGTACCGGCAGATCCGTGCCGCCTTCACCGACGAAGCGATCACCGTCTACCAGGCCTACGACCCGTCCATCGCGGTCCCGGCCGTCGCCGCGCAACGCTTCGTCCCGCCCTTCAAGCACGAACGGATGACCTGGATCAAACCATCGTTCCTGTGGATGATGTACCGCTGCGGGTGGGCCACCAAGCCCGGCCAGACCAGGGTCTTGGCCGTAGACCTCACCCGAGAGGGGTTCGAGTGGGCGCTGCGGCACTCCTGCCTCAGCCATCCGGGCGCGGGCGTGGACCAGGCGGTGTGGAAGCAGCGCTTGCGCGAAAGCCCGGTCCGGATCCAGTGGGACCCCGAGCGGGGCCCGAGCCACAACGCCCTGCCGTACCGGTCCATCCAGGTGGGACTGTCCGGCGAGGCCGTCGCCCGCTACATCGGTCAATGGGTCCTGGGGATCACCGACCTGACCGACCGGGTCCATGACATCAGGCAGGCGCTACGCGACCGGAACGACGTCACCGGCCTGCTGCCCGTGGAGCGCCCGTATCACCTGCCGGCGGAACTCGCCCAGACCATCGGCGCGAGCATCGAGCCGGATCTCGGCCGAGCACACACGGCACCGTCAACGTGAGAACCGCGACGCGGAATCTCGGCCGACCCCACTCCCGCGTCACCTGGGAACGACACGAGGTCTCCGGCGGACGGCGAGCCCTGATGGCCACCCGTCCACCGGAGACCTCTGCGCATCGATGTGTGATCGGCCGCAGCCGCCGGTCCACCTCACGACTGCGGCAACCTGGAAACAGGCCCCGGCAAACAGTTTCCGTCACCACACGCGATGACAGGAGAGGAGTCGAAGCGGCCGGATCCGTCTCGACCACGCCTGCGGGTCCTCGGGCATACGGGCTGGTCGATCGCGCCTGCGGTTGCGGCGGCCTACGGGCCGGTGGCCTCGCCGTCCGCCACGGTCACAGCGGGGGAATCGGCCTGAGCACCGGGGTCGCCGAGGACGTCGGAGGCGCACACTCCGACCACCGGTTTGCGGTCTTCGCGGCCCGTGCCGGGACGGCACCCGCCCGGGCCGGCGACGTCAGGGCCGGCGATGTCAGGGCCGCGACTCGGCTCGCACGGTGGTCGGCGGGATTCCGTTCGTGCCCACGCCGCAGGAAGGACCGGTTCCGCGACCCTGCCGGTGGCGGCGGAGGGCGGTTGCTCCAGGAGGTTGCGCGCGCTCAGCCACCGCGACATCGGGCAGGGGGCCGCACCATTGTCCGGCGGTGTGTCCACGACACCCTCGTAGAGGCGTGTGCCGGCGACGCCGCCGTCCGGTCGTGTGCCGGAGACGGCGTCGTCCGGTCGGCTGCCGGTTGCGCGGGCGTCGTGACGTGTGCCGGTGGCGTCGTCGCCGCACCAGGCGCACGATTCGCCCGCCTCGCACATCTGCTCGGTGGCGAGCCTGCCGACGAGTCGTACCCTGTCACGGGCGAGGTCGGTGACGCCCGACTCGCTCAGCAACGCGACGGCCTGCCCGATGCCCCGGCCGAGGCGCGGATCGACGTCGCCGACCCGGAGCCGCACCCTGGCCGCGATCAGGCGTCGGATGTTGACGCTCTTGCGCGACAGCCTGTCGCAACCGGTGAGGCAGCCCTGCTTGACGGGCTCGTCGCCGAAGAAGCCGGTCGCGACGCGAACGCCGGGGGCCATGAGACAGTGCCAGACCGCAGGCGGGATCCGGACCAGGTCTGAGTACACCTCGACCTCGACCTTCCGGGCCAGCGCATGCCGGATCAGATCGGGCAGATGGGGGTGGAGCATCGGCTCGCCCCCGACGAACTGCACCATCCGGGCGCCGCGCTCGGCCGCCTGGTCGATCACTCCGACCCAGTCGGCGAGGGTTGTGGTGTCGTCGCGGTCCTTCGGCTCCGACGGGGGATGGCACTGCGAACAGGACAGCCGACGGTTATCCGTGATACCCAGCCAGACGAACCATGGCCCCGACTCTGAGGCTCTGGCACTAGTGAAGGTCATCGTGCACCTCCGTATGGCGGTTGGGACCCCGGACGAGAGATTCGTTCCGGGCAGAACACGATGAGTCGTCGTCGCTCCGTCGAGACGACGGACCCGGCACCGCTTCGCGTTGACGGTAATCAGCATGGCCACCGTCCGGCTCCCATGGGGACTTTATTCGCAACAAGAAAGCCGATATTCCTATCAGTGGTACGGCTGGAGCCCGCCCCCATCACGGCCTTAGACTTATTGTTCCCATGCCTCGGCGGAAACGACTTGCCGTTGGTGTCCACGGCACTCAGCAGTGTGAAGCAAGCGTTTGGTGTTTCTCCGAAAACCGTACTGTCATTGAAAGTCGCCTAAGTCAATAAGGCGACTTCACCGCTGGTTCGGCCTGGAGGCGGGCTTTTACCGGGCGTTGATCGAGTGAGTTTGGGTTTCGGGTGTTTCGTCAGGCCCGGGGCGGCGAGTCGATCGGCCTCGATGCGGCAGGCGGAGGTGGCGATGTCGCGTTCACGGCCGCCCGAACCTCTCGGCAGGCGGCGGGCCTGCGAGCCGACCGAAGTGCGGCGCACGGGGAGGGCGTAGAGTCGTGCGCATGGTGTCGCCGTTCATCGAGGTCGAAGCAGGGGGCAGGACCGTCAAGGTCACCAACCCCGGCAAGATCTACTTCCCAGCCGTCAACGCCACCAAGCGCGAGCTGGTCGAGTACTACATCAGCGTCGGCGAGGGCGCCCTGCGCGCCCTGAAGGACCGTCCGACCAACCTCAAGCGCCACCCGGACGGCATCCACACCGACGCGATCTACCAGAAGCGCATGCCGCCCAAGCACCCCGACTGGTTGCAGACCGTCACGGTCACCTTCCCGAGCGGACGCAAGGCCGACTCGCTGCGCGTCACCGAGGTGGCCGCCATCGCCTACTGCGCCAACCTCGGCACCATCGACTTCCACCCTTGGCAGGTACGCGCCCAGGACGTCGAGCGCCCCGACGAACTGCGCATCGACCTCGACCCGCAGCCGGGCCTGCCCTTCGCGGCCGCTCGCGAGGCCGCGCTGCTGACCCGCGAGGTGCTCGCCGAGTTCGGCCTGACCGGCTATGCGAAGACCTCGGGCAACCGGGGCGTCCACATCCTGGTCCGCATCGAGCCACGCTGGGACTTCGTCCAGGTCAGGCACGCCGGCATCGCCCTGGCCCGCGCGGTCGAGGAGCGTGCGCCCGACCTGGTCACCACCGCCTGGTGGAAGGAGGAGCGCGGCGAGCGCGTGTTCATCGACTTCAACCAGAACGCCCGCGACCGCACGGTCGTCGCCGCCTATTCCGTCAGGGCCCGCGAGGAGGCCACCGTCTCCGCGCCGGTGACGTGGGAGGAACTCGCCGACGCGGAGCCGGGCGACTTCACGATCCGCACGATGCCCGTGCGCTTCGCCGAGTCGGGCGATGTGCACGCGGGCATCGACGACCAGGCGTTCTCGATCGACAAACTGCTCGAACGGTACGCCGAGGACGGACGCGGCGACATGCCGTACCCGCCGAACTACCCGAAGATGCCCGGCGAGCCGAAGCGGGTCCAGCCCAGCAAGGCCCGCGACGACACCTGAACTCCCCGGTGGACGGGCACACCCGTCGAAACGGCGGCCTGCCCGCGCCGCACCACGGCAACCCGCCCGCGACGTGCCACTGCGGCCGGGATCGCGACGCCACTGCGGCAGGGACCGGTGGTCGCCCACCTTGCCCGGGTCGGCCGGCGTCGTCCGTCGCCGGCCGGATCGGCGGGCGACGGTGCGGAATGCTCGCCTTCTTCGGGAGACACAGGTGCGGACGCCAGGAAGGTGGAGACCCGAAAAGGAATTGAGTCTCCAGCTACTGGAGGGTTGAAGGTGAGGGCGTGAACAAGCCGCTGACGATCGGGCAGCTCGCGCAGCGGACGGGAGTGTCGGTGCGCACGATCAGGTTCTGGTCGGACCACGGGCTCGTCCCGCCCACGTCCCGCTCCCACGGCGGGTACCGGCTGTACGACGTGACCGCCGTGGCCCGGCTCGACCTGGTGCGTACCCTGCGCGAGCTGGGGTTCGACCTGGCGACGGTGGAGCGGGTGCTGCGCGGGCAGGACGGGCTGACCGAGGTCGCCCGCACGCACGCCGCTGCCCTCGACGCGGAGATCCGCATCCTGAAGACCCGCCGTGCCGTGCTGCGCTCGATCGTGGCGCGGGACGGCTCAGCCGAGGAGCTGAGACTCATGAACGAACTGGCCCGATTGTCGGCGACCGAACGGCAGGCGGTCATCGACGACTTCGTCGAGGAGGTGTTCTCCGGCCTCGATCCCGAGGCGCAGGTGGCCGGACTCGGCGCGGCGATGCGCCGGATGCCCGCCGAACTGCCGGACGAACCGAGTGCCGAGCAGGTGGACGCCTGGGTGGAGCTGGCCAAGCTGGTCGCCGACCCCGGCTTCCGCGAGCGGGTCCGCACGATGGCGGTCACGCCGCCGGGCCCGATGCCGGTGGACGCCGAGGCGGTCGGCGCGCTGTGCGGGCGGGCGCTGGCCGACGGGCTCGCCCCGGACGACCCGCGCGCCCGTGAGGTGCTGGACCGCCTGGTGGACCCGGCGCTGCCCGCCGACGCCCGGCTGCGGCTGGCGCGGGACATCGAGACGTTCACCGACCGCCGCGTCGAGAGGTACTGGCAGCTCCTGGGCATGCTGAACGGCCTGCCCGCCTTCACGCCCGGCGTCCCCGCCTTCGAGTGGTTCATCGCGGCGTTGCGCGCGCACATCTGAGGCCCTGGGAAGCCGATCGTTCCGCGCGCACACGCCTGGGCCTGGGAAGCCGATCGACACGCCTGGGGCGAGGAAACCGATCGTGTCGTGTGCACACGCCTGAGGGTTACTGAAACCGATTGCATATGCGAGCCGCCCGGGATTGCGCCTACCATCCCCGGACGGTGGAACCGCCGCGAACGCGGGCACGGGCGCGGCGGTTCCTCGGTACCCATCAGGCAACCGCAGGGAGTCTACGTGACACTGTTGGTGACAGGAGCGAGCGGCCGGATCGGCCGCCATGTGGTGCGGGGGCTGGCCGGGGCCGGTCAGCGCGTGCGGGCCATGACCCGCGACCCCGAGACGGCGCGCGGGCTGCTGCCGCCCGGCGTCGAGGTCGTCCACGGCGACTTCGACCGGCCCGAGACCTGGGCCGCCGCGCTGGAGGGGGTGGAGCGCGCGCACGTGTTCCCGTTCGCGCCCGCCGCCTTCCTCGACGCGGCCGCGCGGGCGGGCACCCGCCGGTTCGTGGTCCACTCGGCCGTGGCGGCCGGGTGGGACGGCGACCGCGACGACGGCAGATCCCCGGCGCTGCGCCGTCATCTGGCCGCCGAGCGCGACGGCCACCGCGAGGTCGAACTGGCCGCGGAGGCGACCGGCGCCGAATGGACCCACGTACGGCCCGGTCTGCTCGCCACCGGCCTGCTCGACTGGGCGGAGGGGGTCCGCGCGGACCGGGCGGTGCGCGCGCCGTACCCGGAGTACGCGCAGGCGCTCGTGCACGAGGCGGACGTGGCGGAGATCGCGGTCGCCGCCCTCCTCACCGACGCGCACGTCGGCGCCGCGTACACGATCACCGGACCGGCCCCGCTCACCCAGCGGGAACAGGTGCGGGCGATCGGCGCCGCCCTCGGCGAGCGGGTGCGTTTCGAGGAGCTCACCCCCGAGCAGGCGCGGCAGGCGTGGCGCGATCCCGACCAGGGGGTGGACGACGCCGTCCTGGACTGGTTGCTGGACCTCATGGCCTACGACGGGCCGGTGCTGGTCCCGCCGACGACCACCTTCCAGCGGCTCACCGGCCGGGCGCCGCGCTCGGTGGCGCAGTGGGCACGCGACCACGTGGAGGACTTCCGGTGACCGTACTCGTGACAGGGGCGACCGGCAGGGCCGGCCGCGAGGTCGTGAACGAACTGGTGCGCGCGGGCGCCCGGGTGCGGGCGGTGACCCGCGACCCCGCGCGGGCGGGGCTGCCGGAGGGTGTCGAGGTCGTCCACGGCGACCTTGAACGGCCCGCGACGCTGGAGCCGGCGATGGACGGCGTCAGCCGCCTGTACCTGTTCCCCGTCGAGGAGAGCGCGCGCGAGGTCGCCGAACTGGCGGGCAGGCGGGGCGTCGAGCGGATCGTGGTGCTGTCCGGCGCGCTCGCCGACCAGGACGACCTGGGCTACGCCCAGGTCGAGAAGGCGGTCCGCGCGTCGGGCGTGGCCTGGACGATGATCAGGCCCGGCGAGTTCGCGGCCAACTGGCTGGACGCCGCCGAGGGCATCAGGAGCCGGCGGGAGGTCCGCAGACCTTACGGCGCGGCGCTCACCCGGCCCACACACGAGGCCGACATCGGCCTGATCGCGGCCACGGTGCTGCTGGAGGACGGGCACGCCGGGCAGGTCTACACCTTCGCCGGCCCGCAGGAGCTGACCGTGGCCGAGCAGGTGGCCGTGATCGGGCGGGCGATCGGCGAGGAGGTGCGTTTCGTCGAGCTCACGCCGGAACAGGCGAGGAGGGAGTGGTACGACCCGGACAACGGGGTCACCCACGAGGTGATCGACTGGCTGCTCGACCTGTACGCTTCGGCACTCGGCGCCGGGGTGGTCGCGGGCGGCGACGTCTTCCAGCGTGTCACGGGACGGCCGCCGCGCTCGTTCGAGCAGTGGGCGCGTGACCACGCGGCCGACTTCCGCTGACCGGCTCTCACGGCACCAGGTCGGCCGCCGCGTTGACGGCGCGGGCGTCCAGCACGCGCGTGTCCCACCCGTAGGCGGCCACCCGGATCATCGCCCGGCCCAGCGCCTCCTCGGTGGTCACCCGGGCCGGGAACAGCCGTCTGATCAGCGGTTGGACGGGTGCGGCCGCGACGTAGACCATCCGGTACCACGTCCGCGACCGCACCCCGCGCGCCGGATGCACGTATCCGGGCCGGAACACGTAGACGTCGAGGTCCAAGGCCAGGAGCGCGTCCCCGGAGTCCTGCCCGCCGGTGTAGCAGAACCGGGGTACGGTCGCCGTCCGTGCCACCGAGAGAGCCAGGTCTTCCTCGCCGCAGAACAGGCACGCGTCGTACCCGCCGATCGGCTCCAGCGCGAACAGGTCGGGACGCACCAGTTCGGTCAGTTTGGCGTGCGCGAGGCCGCAGGACGAGCGGCCCACGGCCAGCACCGCCTGCACCTCGGGGTCGCGCAGGCACTCGCGCAGCACCCCGGCTCCGACTGAGCCGGCCACCCCGAACAGGATCAGCCTCATGTCTGAATGATTGCCGCTTTCTCCCGGGTGTACTCGAGTACGGCGTCGTGTCCGTATCCGGAGTCCTTCACGCCGCCGAACGGCAGGCCGGGCGGCATCCGCCGGTAGGTGTTGACCCAGACGGTGCCGGTGCGCAGGTCCCGCACGAAGCGGTGGGCGCGGGCCAGGTCGCGGGTCCACACCCCGGCGGCCAGGCCGTACGGGGAGTCGTTGGCGATGGAGAGGGCCTGCTCGTCGGTGTCGAACGGGATGGCCACCGCGACCGGTCCGAAGATCTCCTCCTGGCACACGCGCAGGGAGTTGTCCTCGGTGGTGAACAGGGTGGGCGCCACCCAGTGGCCGTCCGGCAGGCCGGGTACGGCGGCGGCGCCGCTCTGGCCGCCGAACACCAGTTCGGCGCCCTCCTTCTCGGCCAGGGCGAGGTAGGAGACGACCCGCTCGTGCTGGGCGGCCGACACGATCGGCCCCATGGTGGTGGCCAGGTCGAGGGGGTCGCCGAGGACGACGGCCCGCGCGACGGCGGTGATGCGGTCCAGGGTCTCCTCCCAGATCGGCCGGTGGATGAGGATGCGCGACCCGGCCACGCACACCTGGCCGGCGTTGCCGGTGAAGACCGACTCGGTGGTCAGCCCGCCGATGGCCCGGTCGAGGTCGGCGTCGGAGAAGACGATGTTGGGGGACTTGCCGCCCAGCTCGAACGTCAGCGGCTTGATCCCCGCCGCCCGGGTGATCGCGAGACCGGTCTCCGTCGAACCGGTCAGGCTGATCTTGCCGACGCCGGGGTGGCGTACCAGGGCCGCCCCGGCCTCCTCTCCGAGGCCGCTGACGAGGTTCAGCACCCCGGGCGGCAGCACCTCGGCCAGCAGTTCGCCCAGCCGCAGCACCGAGACGCTCGCCTGCTCGGCGGGCTTGACGATCACGGTGTTGCCCGCCGCCAGCGCGTACGCGGCCTTGGCGGAGAAAGTGGAGATCGGGGAGTTCCACGGGATCACGCACAACGCCACCCCGTACGGTTCCCGCCGCGTGAACCCGAGCATGTCCGGCCCGAGGATCACCGTGTCGCCCTTGACCGCGTCCAGGCACTGCCCGGCCGCCAGTTCCCACAGGTAGGCCATGCCGGGCAGGTCCCGCTTCAGGGTGTCGCGCAGGATGCGGCCGTTGTCGGTGGTCTCCAGCCGGGCCAGTTCACCTGCGTGCCGGGTGAACACCGCCGCCACCTCGCGCAGGTAGCGGGCCCGGCCCGGCGCGGGCAGTGCCGACCAGGAGGGGAAGGCCGCGCGGGCGGCGGCCACGGCGGCCTCGGCGTCGGCGGGGCCGCTTCGCGGCACGCGCGCCCACACCCGCCCGGTGGCCGGGTTGACCGAGTCGAGGGTCCTGCCGTCGGCGGCCGGGACGAGCGCGCCGCCGACCAGGTTACGGTAGTCGATCACGTAACCAAGCATATGCTTGGTTGGGTGGGCTGGCCATAGGATGACCTCATGGAGCTCGCCCCTGGAGTGCACGCCGCCGTCACCGACCGCCACGGCGGGGTCAGCGCGCCGCCGTACGCCACGCGCAACCTCGGCGGCATGGTCGGCGACGACCCTCAGGCCGTGCGGGCCAACCGGGCGGCGCTCGCGGCCGAACTCGGCGTGCGGGCCGTCGTGTACATGCGGCAGGTCCACGGCGCCGACATCGCCCACGTCACCGAGCCCTTCGGCGACGACCCGCCCCCGCTCGACGGCGTGTTCACCACCGAACCGCGCCTCGCGCTGGCCGCGCTCGGCGCCGACTGCCCCGCCGTCCTCGTGGGCGACCCCGTCGCGCGGATCGTCGGCGCCGCCCACTCCGGACGGCCCGGCACGGAGGCGGGTGTCGCCGCCGCCCTCGTCGCGGCCATGGCCGCCAAGGGCGCGCAGCCCGCCCGGATGGTCGCCCTGATCGGACCCGGCGCCTGCGGACGCTGCTACGAGGTGCCGGAAGAACTTCGCGAGCGGGTCGCCGCCCGGGTGCCCGCCACCCGCTCGCTCACCTCATGGGGCACCCCGGCGCTCGACCTGCGGGCGGGCATCGAGGCCCAGCTGCGGGCCGCCGGAGTCGGCGACGTACGCCACGACGCCCGCTGCACCATCGAGTCCGGCGAACTCTACTCCCACCGCCGCGACAACCCGGGCGGCCGCTTCGCCGGACTCATCTGGCTCGGCTGAGCGCTCAGCGCGCCAGGATGTCGTCCAGGTTGTAGCCGACCGGCCGCTCAAGCTGCTCGTACGTGCACGACTGGGGAGTACGGTCCGGCCGCCACCGCCGGAAGTGCGCCGTGTGGCGGAACCGGTCGCCCTCCATCGCGTCGTAGGCCACCTCGATCACCAGCTCCGGCCGCAGCGGGATGAACGACAGGTCCTTCTTGGCGCTCCAGCGTGAGATCGCCCCCGGCATCCGCTGCCCGCCCCGCGACGGCGACGAGGCCGGCTGGCCCACGTTGTGCAGCGCCTGGTCGGCCCACTCGCCCCACGGGTGCTCGCCCAGCTTCGCCAGATAGGGGCGCAGCTCCTCGACCAGCTCGGCCCGCCGCGCCATCGGGAACGAGGCCGCCACCCCGACGTGGTGCAGCCTGCCGTCGTCGCCGTACAGGCCGAGCAGCAGCGAGCCGACGATCGGGCCCGTCTTGTGCTCGCGGTAGCCCGCGACGACCACGTCGGCGGTGCGCTCGTGCTTGACCTTGAACATCGTGCGCTTGTCGGGGACGTACGGCTGGTCGCCCGGCTTCACCACGATGCCGTCGAGCCCCGCGCCCTCGAACATCTCGAACCACTCGGCCGCCTGCTCGTCGTTGCGCGTCACCGGCGTCAGCCGCACACTGCCGCCGCTCCCGGTGAACAGTCCCTCCAGCAGGGCCCGGCGTTCGGCGAACGGCGTCTCCATCAGCGAGCGCCCGCCCAGCGCCAGCAGGTCGAAGGCCACGAAGGAGGCCGGGGTGGTCTCGGCCAGCATCCGCACCCGCGAGGCCGCCGGGTGGATGCGCTGCTGCAACTGCTCGAAATCGAGCTGGGTGCCCCTGATCAGCACGATCTCGCCGTCGACCACGCACTTGTCCGGCAGCTCGGCCTTGATCGCCTCGACCAGCTCGGGGAAGTAGCGGGTGAAGGGCCGCTCGTTGCGGCTGCCCAGGAACACCTCGTCGCCGTCGCGGAAGATGATGCAGCGGAAGCCGTCCCACTTGGGCTCGTAGAACAGGCTGCCGTTCTGCGCCGGCATCGTCTTGACCGCCTTGGCCAGCATCGGCGCGACGGGTGGCAGCACCGGCAGGTCCAGCTGGGGCTCGTCCATGGGTTCACGTCCTCACATAGCGGTGGAACAGGGTGCCGTCGTCCTCGATCATGTGCGCCAGCGTGAGCGGCACCTGGCAGCCCTCGCCGTCGAGGATGCGCGCGGCCGGGCCGCCGACCAGCATGGGACTCACGGTCAGGCACAGCTCGTCGATCAGGCCGGCGGCGGCGAACTGGGCGTTCAGCCGGGGACCGCCCTCGCACAGCACCCGCCCGAGGCCGCGCTCGCGCAGCGCGGCGAGCGCCCGCGCCGGGACGACCCGGTCGCCGCCCGCGACGATCACCTCGGCGCACCCGGCGGCCGAGGCCAGCCGGTCCGCCGGGGCGGACTCGCAGGTGATCACGATCGTCCTGGACTCGGCCTCGGTGAACAGCGGGGCGCCGAAGTCGAGGTCGAGACCGGCGGAGACGACCGCGATGGGCGGCGGCGCGTCGCGGCCCGGCCGCCGCCGCGCCGGGCGGTATCCCTCGGCGCGCACGGTCGCGGCCCCGGCCACGATCACGTCGGCCAGGCCGCGCAGCACGCCGAACACCCGCCGGTCGGCCTTGCCGGACAGCCCGCCGGACAACCCGTCGAGCCAGGCGGCGCCGTCGACGCTGGCCACCATGTTGACCCGCAGCCAGGCGTCGCGGGGGTAGGCGTACAACTCCTCCAGCGGCGGATCTTCCCGCACGTCCGGGTACAGACTCCTCACCCGGCCACCCTTTCACACCGGCCGAACCTCCCTGCCGGGGAGCGGCCTACGAGCCCTGGTGGGCGGCGCGGCGGAGGAGCTGCAGGCTGCGGGAGGCGACCGCCACCACGGCGCCGGACTGCCACAGGTCCTCAGGGTACGGCTCCTCGTACGGGGCCTCGTCGCTCGTGTCGAGCACCGTCAGCCACGTGCCGCCGAACTCCTCGCCTGGCAGCGTGAACGCCAGGTCCTCGTCATGGGCGTTCACCAGCAGCAGGAACGAGTCGTCCACGATGCGCTCGCCCCTCGGCCCCGGCTCGGTGATCGCCTCCCCGTTGAAGTACACCGTCAGCGCCCGCGCGTAGCCCGTGGTCCAGTCGCCCGAGGTCATCTCCTTGCCGGCCGGCGTCAGCCACACCAGGTCGCGGTCGTTGTCCGCCGTCGTGCCCCGGAAGAACCGCCGGCGCCGGAACACCGGATGGCGGCTGCGCAGCCGCGCCGCCGTCCGGACGAACTCCAGCAGGTCGCCCTCGGTCTCCGCCATCGACCAGTCCACCCACGCCAGCTCGTTGTCCTGGCAGTAGGCGTTGTTGTTGCCCTGCTGGGTGCGGCCGAACTCGTCGCCGTGCGAGAGCATCGGCACTCCCTGCGACAGGAACAGCGTCGCCAGGAAGTTGCGCCGCTGCCGCTGCCGCAGCCGCACGATCTCCGGGTCGTCGGACGGGCCCTCCACGCCGCAGTTCCACGAGCGGTTGTCGTCGGTGCCGTCGCGGTTGTCCTCGCCGTTGGCCTCGTTGTGCTTGCGGTCGTAGGCGACCAGGTCGGTCAGGGTGAACCCGTCGTGGCAGGTCACGAAGTTGATGGAGGCGCCCGGACGGCGGCCGGAGGTCGCGTAGAGGTCGGCGGAGCCGGTCAGCCGCGAGGCGAACTCCGGCAGCGCCGACGCCTCGCCCCGCCAGAAGTCGCGCACCGTGTCGCGGTACTTGCCGTTCCACTCCGTCCACAACGGCGGGAAGTTGCCCACCTGGTAGCCGCCCGGCCCCACGTCCCACGGCTCGGCGATGAGCTTCACCTGCGAGATCACCGGATCCTGCTGGATCAGGTCGAAGAACGCGCTCAGCCGGTCGACGTCGTGCAACTCGCGTGCCAGCGCCGAGGCCAGGTCGAAGCGGAACCCGTCCACGTGCATGTCGAGCACCCAGTAGCGCAGGGAGTCCATGATGAGCTGCAGCGCGTGCGGCGAGCGCGCGTTGAGCGAGTTGCCGCAGCCGGTGTAGTCGAGGTAGTAGCGCCGGTCGCCCTCGTGCAGCCGGTAGTAGGCCGCGTTGTCGATGCCTCGGAAGCCCAGCGTCGGGCCCATGTGGTCGCCCTCGGCCGTGTGGTTGTAGACGACGTCGAGGACGACCTCGATGCCCGCCTCGTGCAGCGCCCGCACCATCGCCTTGAACTCCGGCACCTGCTCGCCCCGCGTGCCCGAACTCGAATAGGCGCCGTGCGGGGCCAGATAGGCCATCGTGTTGTAGCCCCAGTAGTTGGTCAGCCCTCGCGCCACCAGGAAGTGCTCGGGCACGAAGTGGTGCACCGGCATCAGCTCGACCGCGCTCACCCCGAGCGACAGCAGGTGCTCGATCACCGCCGGGTGCGCCATGCCCGCGTACGTGCCCCGCTGCTCTTCCGGCACCGCCGGATGGCCGATCGTGAGCCCCCGCACGTGCGCCTCGTAGATCACACTCTGGTGGTACGGCGTGCGCGGCGGCCGGTCGTTGCCCCAGTCGAAGAACGGGTTGATCACCACGTTCTTCGGCATGTACGGCGCGCTGTCGGCGGTGTTCACCCGGTCGGGCTGCCTGAAGCGGTAGGGGAACAGCGCCTCGTTCCACGTCAGCTCGCCGTCCACGGCCTTGGCGTACGGATCGAGCAGCAGCTTGCGGGGGTTGGCGCGCAGGCCCTGGGCGGGGTCGTAGGGCCCTCGGACGCGGTAGCCGTAGCGCTGGCCTGGCATGACTCCCGGCAGGTAGCCATGCCAGACGAAGCCGTCGACTTCCTGGAGGTCGATGCGCTCCTCCGTGCCGTCGTCGTCGAACAGGCAGAGCTCGACGCCCTCGGCGACTTCGGAGAACACCGAGAAACCGGTGCCCACCCCATCCCAGGTGGCGCCGAGTGGATAGGGCTCGCCCGGCCAGACCTCGCGCATGTGACGGTATTGTCGCACGCGGGCGGGCGGATGTTACAGCAGCTCGGCGTTGAGCGTGATCGTGGTGCCCGCGAGCGCCTTGCTGACCGGGCAGTTGGCCTTCGCGTTCTGCGCCGCCTCCTGGAAGGCCGCCGCGTCCAGGCCGGGGACGTTGCCCTTCACGCTCAGCACGATGCCGGTGATGCCCTCACCCGGCTTGAAGGTCACCTCGGCGCGCGTCTCCAGCGACTGCGGCGGTGTGCCCGCGCCCGCCAGGCCGTGCGAGAGCGCCATCGAGAAGCACGAGGAGTGCGCGGCGGCGATGAGCTCCTCCGGAGAGGTCTTGCCGTTCGCGGCCTCGGCGCGCGAGGGCCACGAGACCTCGAAGGTGCCGACGCCGGAGGTGTCGAGCGACACGGTGCCGGAGCCGTCGAGCAGGGCGCCCTTCCACTGCGTCGTCGCGGTGCGGGTGGTCGCCATGGTGGTGGTCCCTTCGTGGATGCCGTTGATCTCTCAGAATCTATCGCGCCGCCCCTGGCGGGGGCCGTACGGCAGGCCGTCGGCGGCACGAGAACGACTCGGTCACCGTCGCGTTGCGAATTGGCGAGAAGGGCGGTGATCCATCTCAACAATCACCGTGAATGGTGACATGCTCGGCGGTGCGGCAGCCCGCCGCGCAAGATCGCGACCCGGGAGTGTGGTGCCAGTGGAGGCACCTGCCGGCGATCGCCTCTCCCATCAGCTGGTGGTCGGCGGCGACGAGCCCGCGTTCGGCGAGTTGTACGACCGGTACTCGCCCCGGATCTTCGCCCTCGCCCTGCGCGTCACCGGCGACCGGATGGCCGCCGGCGACATCACGCAGGAGGTCTTCCTCGTCCTGTGGGAGCGGCCCCTGTCGTACGACCCGGAGCGCGGCCCGCTGCGCCTGTGGCTGGGAGCGCTCGCCCACGCCCGAGCCCTCGCCGACGTCCGGGACCCGGGTGGCTCCAGGGACGACCGTGACGCGTGCGATGTCCTGAGCGGCGGCCGGCCGGCCGTTCCCGACCTGTCGTATCTGGACGCGTTCATGACCGAGCCAGCCGTGCCGGAGGGGTCGCTGCGGCCCCAGCTCCTGGCCGGGGCACGCGCCAGGCGGCGGCCCGCCGCGCCGACCGCCGGGTGGGCCGAGCCGTACGCGGGCCGGGTGGCGGCCCTGGACGCGCTGCTGGCCTGCGCCGTCGAGGCCGACTGGCAGCGGAGCGTCGCAGCCGGTCCGGCCCTTCGGGAAGTGGTCGCCGGACTCGCCTCGGTGGACGGGCTCGTGGCCGCGTCCGTCGGCGCCCCCGTTCTCGGACCGGCCCTCGGCGCCACCTCCTCGGCGGGCCGTACGGCGGAGGTCTGGGAGTACGAGCGGCGCCGCAGCCCCGAGCAGACCCGCCGCGACTGGCGGGCGCAGGCCGACGCCCTGTGCCGCCACCTGGCCGCCCTGAACCCGGCCGCCCGCGTCACGGTCGACGGGCAGGAGCGGACGCTGGGCGACCACATGCTGGCCCGCGCCCTGGACACCTGGAACCGGTCCGTCGCCGCCGCCACGGCGGCCGGACTGCGCCTGCCCGCGCCGCTGCCCGCCCACGAGCGGGCGATGGCCGCCTTCACCGGCCGGGTTTGAGCCTCAGAGCTTGGCGGAGGTCTCCTCGGCCATCTCCCGGGCGTAGTCGTCGTCGCTGTCGGCCAGCACCCGCTTGACCCCCTGCTCGGCCCGCCGGTCACCGCGCGCGGCGAGCCCCCGGGCCGCCTCGGCGACCGTACGGAGGTCGGTGTCGTCCAGCCGCGCCGCCAGCGCCTCGCGGATCTGGGGGGTGTCCGCGTCGTGGGAGGCGAGCCCGGCGGTCGCCCAGTCGCGCACCTCGTCGTCCTCGTCGGTCGTCATGCCGATCAGCAGCGCCAGCCCCTCGGCGTGGCCGGGCGGCAGGACGTCGGCGAGCGCGATCGGGTCGGTCATCGTGCGCTTGTGCCCCTCGCGGCCCAGGATCTCCAGCACCTGCGGCAGCGCCCGGTGGTCGCCCTGGTGGCCGAGCGCCGACAACACCGAGCGCAGCACGGTCGGGTTGCCCTCGGTGGTCGCCATCCGCTGGAGCAGCGGCAGCTTGCGCTCCAGGAACGGGTTCTCGCCGTCCTCCGTGACGCCGAACTGGGCGAGGGCGTCCACGCCGAACTCCCGTTCGCGGGCGTCCTCGCTCACGCACAGCCGGGCCAGCGCCTCGTAGGTCTCCTCGTCGGCCCGCTTGGCGAGCGTGTCGGCGACGATCCACCAGGTCTCGGCGTCCTCGTCGGTGTCGCGGTGGGCGAGCGCGCGCGAGACCAGCTCCTCGATGCGGGTGTAGGTGCCCGCGGCGTTCTCCAGCAGGGTGGCGACGGCCGCGTGGCCGCGCTGGGCCTGCACCTGCTCGCTCTCGCCGCCGTCGGCCGCGCGCCCGGTGACGGTGACCAGTTCGGTGCCGTCCTTGGCGTACTGGCGGGTGACGACGTACTCCCAGTCCTCCTGGCCGATCTGCTCCAGCAGGGCGCTCTCCAGGTGCACGCCCACCCAGTCGATCGCGATGTCGTGCGGGCCGTCGCCGTCGCCGTCGTACTTCTCGACGTCGGCGCCCGCGTCGAGCAGCGCCCGCACGACGCCGAGCGCGCCCCGCCTGGCCGCCAGGGTGAGCGGCGTGTCGCCGTCCTCGTTGGCCGCGTCGACCTCGGCGCCCGCCGCGATGAGCGCATGGGCGGCGGCGGCGCTGCCGTTGGCCGAGGCCCACAGCAGGGCGTGCCAGCCGCCGCTCTCCTTGGCGTTGACGTCGGCTCCGGCCGCCAGCAGGGCCTCGATGACGGCCACGCGGTCCCAGGCGGCCGCCGCGCACAGCGGCAGCCCGTCGGGGCCGCTCTCGTCGGGGCCCGCACCGGCGGCGAGCAGTGCGCCCACGGCCTCCAAGTCGCCCTTCAACGCCGCCTGGTACAGCTCTTCCTCACGCATGACTGCGACCCTAGCGCCTTCCGGGCCGCCCTCGGCGGAGGCCGGAGTGCGACCACCGGGCGCCAATTCCGGCCCCGGACGGCTTTACCGCGATAAAACGCGATATGTTGCGAGTATGACTGACCTTGGGGATCTGCGCGCTTCAGACGCTGAGCGCGAGGACGTCGTCGAGCAGTTGCGCGTGGCCTCGGTCGACGGCCGTCTGACACTCGTCGAACTCACCGACCGTACCGAAGCCGCCTACAAGGCCACCACCCGCGCCGAACTCGCCCTGATCACCCAGGACCTGCCCGACACGGGCCCCGCCGCCTACCGGCCCGCCGCCCCCCAGCGGAAGAAGCGCTGGTTCATGTCGATCATGGGAGACACCAAGCGGCGCGGCAAGTGGAGGGTGGACAGCGACCTCGCCGCCCTGTCCGTGATGGGCGACGTCGTCCTCGACCTGCGAGAGGCCGAGGTTCGGACCGACGTCATCGACATCACCGCCATCGCGGTGATGGGCGACGTGAAGATCATCGTCCCGGACGGCGTCGAGATCGACCTCGACGGCTTCGCGCTCATGGGCGACAAGAAGGTGGACGTCCTGGAGGCCCCGCACGGCATGAGAGTGCCGGTCGTGCGCGTGCACGGCTACGCCCTCATGGGCGACATCAAGGTGTACGGCGACGCCAGGGCCAAGCCGATCAGGCGCGGCTGGGCCGCCTGGCGCGAGCACCTCGGCCTCGACGCCTTCCACGGCGAGCCTCGGCAGATCCGCGACTGACGATCGCGCACCCCGTGCAACGTGTCGGCCCCCCTGAGGCGTATGTGTCGGTGACAGTCTCCACGCAGTGAGGACGGCCGATGCGGGATCGAGCGGATTTCGAGCTCTACGTCGAAGCACGCTCGGCCCGCCTCCTGCGCACGGCCTACCTGCTCTGCCGCGACTGGCCGACGGCGGAGGACCTGGTGCAGACGGCCCTCGCCAAGGCGTGGACGGCCTGGCGCAGGGTCGGCGCCAACCCGGACCCGTACGTGTACCGGATCCTGACGAACACGCACGCCTCCTGGTGGCGGCGGCGATGGCACGGCGAGGTGCCCACCGCCGAGTTACCGGAGCGCCCGCACCCGGGCGGCCTCGACGACTTCGGCACCCGCGAGGCCCTGCGCGCCGCGCTGGTGGCGCTGCCCGCCAAACAGCGGGCGGTGATCGTCCTGCGCTACTTCGACGACCTCCCGGACGAGGCGATCGGCGAGATCCTGGACTGCTCGGCCGCGACCGTGCGCAGCCAGGCCGCGCGTGCGCTGGCCAAGCTGAGACTCCATCCGGCGGCCGGGGTCGCGGCCCGGACGGAAGGCTGACCGTGCACCTCACCGAGAACGATCTTCGCAGCCTCCTGGCGGACGACAGCGGCGGTTGGCACAGGGGCGTGACCGCCGCAGACGTCCACCGTCGCGTCCGACGCCTGCGGGCGCGGCGGTGGCGGGCATGGGGAAGCGTCGCGGCGACGGCGGGAACGGTCGTCGCCGCGACGCTGCTGCCCGGCCTGTTCCTGCGGCAGCCCGCGCCTGCGGGACCCGCCGCGGACACGCCGTCGAGGAGCGTCGCCGTCGTGGCGAAGAGCTACCCGTCCGGCGGCGTGGTGCAGGAGTTCCCGTTCTCCGGCGCGCTGAGAGACCTGGTGGTCGCCGTCCGCTGCCCGGCCGGATCCCGCGCCCTGATCTGGCTGAACGCCAAGCCGGTCATGGACAGGAGCTGCGCCGGGTGGTCATGGGTGTCGGCCGGTCTCGGCGAGGTCGGCCGGCAGAACACGCTGCAGGCGGTGATCGTCCCTCGCTCGGCGGAGGGCGACGTCGAGACGCTCGCCCTTCACACCCCGCCGTACGCGGCGGAGTGGGAGGTGCGGGTGCTGTCCATGAGCGGGCTGGCCTGCGGCAAGGACAGGGGCCGGCCGGAGGGCTGGGTGTGCCCGCTCATCACGCAGCCTGGGAACAGCCCGTCCGCCGGTACCGGTCCAGGATGACGGAGACGAGTTCGGGAGCCGCGCCGAGCACGTCCGCCACCGCGTCCGCGCCGCTCTCACGGCGCACCCGGTCGGCGAACAGCCCCGGCGCGAGCAGGTACGGCGCCACCACGACCCGGGGCGCACCCACCCGCCGCAACTCGGCGACGGCCTCGGCGGGCGTCGGACCGGCGGCGGAGGCGTAGGCGGGCCGCACCGCCCACCAGCGGCGGCCGGAGGAGGGCAGGCTCCAGGAGCGGGCCAGCGCCGCGACGGTCGCGTTGGCCCTGGCGTCGCTCGACCCGGCCGACACCAGCACCACGGCGGTGTCCGGGTCGCGGGGCGCCACCCCGGCCTCGGCCAGGCGGCGCTCCAGCGCCGTCAGCAACAGCGGGTGGGGGCCGAGGGTGTCGCCGTACCCGACGACCAGGCGCGGCTCGCGCGCCCTGGCCTCGACCAGGGCGGCGGGCAGGTCCACCCGGCTGTGGTAGGCGGCGGTCAGGAGCAGTGGCAGCACGACGGCCGAACGCAGGCCGAGCAGCGCCTGCGGCAGCGTCGGGGCGGAGTGGTCGAGGTAGGCGGTGCGCACCTCCAGGCCGGGCCGGGCCCGGCGGACCCCGTCCATGAGCGCCTCGACGGTCGCCGCCGCGCGCGGGTCGCGCGAGCCGTGCGCGACCGCGACCAGCGGCGTCCGGTCCTCCAGCGGCAGCCGGGGGAGCGGCGGGCGGGCCGGGACGACCGGCCCGCCCACCTCTTCCCTTGGGAGCACGCCCCTGCCAGAACGCACCCCCGCGCCCGACGGATGCCGCCCGCCGGGCGAGTCCCCTACAGGTGAATGCCGCATTCGGTCTTTCCCATTCCCACCCAGCGGCCGCTGCGCGGATCCTCGCCTTCGGCGACCGGCCGGGTGCAGGGCGCGCAGCCGATGGAGGGGTAGTCGTCGTAGTGCAGCGGGTTGATCAGCACCCCGTTGTCGGACATGTAGTTGTCGACGTCGTCCTGCGTCCAGGACGCGATCGGGTTGATCTTCACCATCTGCCGCTTGGCGTCCCACTCGACGACCCGGGTCTCGGCGCGGGTGCGCGCCTCGTCGCGGCGGATGCCGGAGATCCACGCGAGGTACGGCTCCAGCGCCCGGTTGAGCGGCTCGACCTTGCGCAGGTAGCAGCACAGGTCCGGGTTGCGGCCGAACAGCCGTGGCCCGAGGTCGCGCTCCTGCTCGGCGACCGTGCGCGACGGCTTCACGTCGATGACGTTGACGTCGTACACCTGGCGGACCGCGTCGCGGGTGCCGATCGTCTCGGCGAAGTGGTAGCCGGTGTCGATGAACAGCACGTCCACGCCCGGCTTGACCCGGCTGACCAGGTCGATCAGCAGCGCGTCGCTCATCGAGGAGGTCAGGCAGAGCCGGTCGCCGAACGTGGCGGCCGCCCAGCGGATGATCTCGCGCGCGGAGGCGCCCTCAAGGAAGACGGCGGCGGACTCGACGATGTCCTGAAGGTCGAGCGCGCCCCGTTGATCTCTTAAACCGACCTCGATGTCGACGATGGTCATATCCTCACTCCGATCCCCAGGAATTTCAGCTTGAAGGCGCGGGCGCACGCGCGGCAGTACCAGCCGCCGTCGCCCTCGTAGGGCTCAAGGTCCTCGTCACCGCAGTAGGGGCAGTGGAACGGGACGGCGCGGGCGCTCATTTGAGGTCCGCCTCGTCTGCTCGCTGCACCCAGTCGGCGAAGGGCTCGCCCTCCTTCTTCTGGGCCTCGTAGTGGGTCACCACCCGTTCGACGTAGTCGGGAAGGTCCTCGGCGGTGGTCTTCAGGCCGCGCACCTTGCGGCCGAAGCCGGCGCTCGCGCCGAGCGCTCCGCCGAGGTGGATCTGGAAGCCCTCGACCTGCTCGCCGCGGTCGTTGACGACGAGCTGGCCCTTCAGGCCGATGTCGGCGACCTGGATGCGGGCGCAGGAGTTGGGGCAGCCGTTGACGTTGACGGTCAGCGGCTCGGCGAAGAGGGGCAGGCGCCGCTCCAACTCGTCGATCAGGTTCATGGCGCTGGCCTTGGTCTCGACGATGGCCAGCTTGCAGTACTCGATGCCGGTGCAGGCCATCGTCTGGCGGCGGAAGGTGGAGGGGTTGACCGGCAGGTCGTTCGCCTCCAGTTCGGCCACCAGGCTGTCGACCCGGTCGGGGGCGACGTCCAGGATGACCATCTTCTGCTCGACCGTGGTGCGGACGCGGCCGGAGCCGTGCCGTTCGGCGATGTCGGCGATCAAATGCAGCGCGTCGCCGTCGAGCCGGCCCACCTTGGGGGCGAAGCCGACGTAGAAGTTACCGTCCTTCTGCGGGTGCACGCCGACGTGGTCGCGGCGCTCGCCTCTCGGCGCCTCGGGGGCCGGGCCGTCGGGCAGCGGCTCCTTGAGGTACTCGGTCTCCAGGACCTCGCGGAACTTCTCCACGCCCCAGTCGTTGACCAGGAACTTGATCCGGGCGCGGTGGCGCAGCCGCCGGTAGCCGTAGTCGCGGAAGATGCCGATGACGCCGCCGTAGACGTCGGCGACCCGCTCGGGGCCGACGAACACGCCGAGGCGCTTGCCGAGCATCGGGTTGGTCGACAGGCCGCCGCCGACCCACAGGTCGAAGCCGGTCTCGCCGGTGGGCAGGCGCACGCCGACGAAGGCGATGTCGTTGATCTCGTGCACGGTGCAGTGGGCGGTGCAGCCGCTCAGCGCGGACTTGAACTTGCGCGGCAGGTTGGAGTACGCGGGGTCGCCGATGAAGCGGTCGTGGATCTCGCGCACCTGCGCGGTCGCGTCGATCACCTCGTCGGCGTCGATCCCGGCGAGCGGACAGCCCATGATCACCCGGGGGGTGTCGCCGCACGCCTCGGTGGTCGACAGGCCGACCTCCTCCAGGCGCCGCCAGATGTCGGGGACCGACTCGATCTCCACCCAGTGCAGCTGCACGTTCTGGCGGTCGGTCAGGTCGGCGGTGCCTCTGCCGTACTCGTTGGAGATGTCGGCGATCACCCGGAGCTGGCGCAGGTCGAGCTGGCCGCCGTCGATGCGGATGCGCAGCATGAAGTAGCGGTCGTCGAGTTCCTCCGGTTCGAGGATGGCGGTCTTGCCGCCGTCGATGCCGGGCTTGCGCTGGGTGTACAGGCCGTACCAGCGCATGCGGCCGCGCAGGTCGGCGGGGTCGATCGAGTCGAAGCCGCCCTTGGCGTAGACGTCGATGATGCGCTGGCGGACGTTGAGGCCGTCGTCGTTCTTCTTGTTCTCTTCGTTCTTGTTGAGCGGTTCACGGTAGCCGAGGGCCCACTGGCCTTCGCCGCGCGGGCGTTTGTGGTGCCTGCTGGCAGGGGTGCTCATTGCGCGTCCTTAGGGTGTCGTGGGCGCGCGCAGTGACCCTCCTGCCTCGTCGTCGAGTGCAGGGGTTCACAGGAACGGGATGGCGACGCGCGCCGCTACAGGCGGGGTGGCTAACGGGCGTCGCAACAGATGGCACTGCGGACACGCTGGAGGTCGACGTGGCGTCGACCGACGAGCATGGGGTCCGCTGGCATGCCTGAACGATACCCCGGACGTCCGGGCTGTCCAATAAGCATTCCAAAGTATGGGACAAGGGTCACAGATCCGTTTGTTTCTCTCCGTCCGTTTGTGTCCAATCAATGTAGATTTCCAGCCTTTACGGCTGGCCACTCCACCCCCACCCGCCGCACCGCCCGCAGGGCCTCCAGGGTGACGCTCCTGGCCGCCCGGCGATCCCGCCGTGACGCGGATTCCCCGCCGCGGCGCGGGCGGGCCACGCGGGCCCTTCGGGCGGCCGGCGGGGCGGCGTCGCGGCGAATTCGCACAGCGGGGAGGAGCGTCACCCTGGAGGCCCTGGGCGGGCGGCGGCGGGTGGGGTACGGCGGGGGACCGTAAAGGACAAAAGGAAAGTATGCGCGTAGAGTGCCGATATGGGGCTGTTGGGCGAGGTTCTGGGGGATCTGAGAGACGAGACGGCCGACCTGCAGACCATTCTCCGGCCCCTGACGCCGGAGCAGTGGGAGGCGCCGACGCCCGCCGCCGGCTGGGCGGTCCGCGACCAGGTCGGCCATCTGGCCTGGTTCGACGACGCCGCCGTCACCGCCGTCCTCGAACCTGAGACCTTCACCGCCTCCATCCCCCACGACCGGACCGTGGACGACCTCGCCGCCGCCACCCGCCACCTGCCCTGCGACGAGCTCCTGCGCTGGTTCACCGCCGCCCGCGCCCGCAGCCTCGACGCCTTCGCCACCCTTGAGGACAAGGACCGCGTCCCCTGGTACGGCCCCGCCATGTCCGCCGTGTCCTTCGTCACCGCCCGCCTCATGGAGACCTGGGCGCACGGCCAGGACGTCGCCGACGCCCTCGGTCTGGCCCGCGAGCCCACCCCGAGGCTGCGCCACGTCGCCCAGATCGGCGTCCGCGCCCTGCCCTACAGCTTCCTGGTCCGCGGCCTGCCCGTCCCCACCGACCCCGTCAGGGTCGAACTCGTCATGCCGGACGGCGCCGCCTGGGCCATCGGCCCCGACCGCGTCGAGGACGTCGTCAGCGGCCCCATGCTGGACTTCTGCCTGCTCGTGACCCAGCGCGTGCACCGCGACGACACCGCGCTGACCTGTGCGGGGGAGACCGCCAACGCCTGGCTGTCGATCGCGCAGGCGTTCGCCGGGCCTCCGGGCAAGGGCAGGGCTCCCTCGGGGAAGCCCCCGATGGCCTGACCGGGAGGTCCTGACATGGTGGGATTATGCGGACACTGCTGAACGTCATCTGGCTCGTCTTCGCCGGCATCTGGCTGGCGATCGGCTACGCGCTGGCCGGCGTCATCTGCTTCATCCTCATCATCACGATCCCCTTCGGCATCGCCTCGTTCCGGATCGCCGGCTACGTCCTGTGGCCCTTCGGCCGCACCGTCGTGCGCAACCCGGAGGCCGGGGTCATGTCCACCCTCGGCAACATCATCTGGGTCGTGGTCGCCGGGATCTGGCTGGCCATCGGGCACGTCGTCACCTCGATCCCGCTTTTCCTGTCCATCATCGGGATCCCGTTCGGCATCGCCAACCTCAAGATGGTCCCCGTGTCCCTCCTGCCCCTGGGCGCGCGGATCGTCGACATCAAGTAAAGCCCTCAGGGCAGGACATAAGCTGTCCTGAAGTACTCCTGCGAGAACCCTTGGTGGCATGACGTCGACGGATGCGCCCTCACAGCAAGCGCCGCGCAGGCGGCGCGGTGAGCTGCTGGGCGTCGCCAGAACCCATCTGAACTGGGTGCGCGACACCCGGTCGTGGGCCATCGCGCGCGCGACGACCAACGCCGGCGTCGACTACCGGGTGACCGGCCTGGCCGGGGAGGCCGCCTTCTTCGCCCTGCTGTCGCTGCCGCCGTTCGTGCTCGGGCTCATCGGCGTGCTGGCCAAGCTCGGCACCTGGCTCGGCCGCGACAACGTGCACGCGGTCGAGCAGTGGGTGCTCAGCCAGGCGGGTGTGCTGTTCACCCCCGAGGCCGTGACCAAGGTGGTGCAGCCGCTGCTCAACGACGTGCTGCGCGACGACCCCAGCAAGGTGTCCGTCATCTCCGTGGGCTTCCTGCTGTCGCTGTGGTCGGGCTCGCGGGCCCTGTACGTCTACGTCGACCTGATCTCGGTGGCCTACGGCCTGGGCGAGGCGCGCGGCATCGTGCGCACCCGCCTGATGTCGTTCGGCCTGTACATCGTGGGCCTGGTCATCGGCATCATCGTGATGCCCGTGCTGGTCATCGGGCCGACCCTGCTGCGCGGCGCGCTGCCCGCGCAGTACGGCGTCGTCATCGACGTCGGCTACTGGCCGGTGGTCATCATCGGCTCGGTGCTGTTCCTCACCGTGCTCTACCACGTGAGCGTGCCGGTCCGCACCCGCTGGTACAAGGAGTTGCCGGGGGCGATCCTGGCGCTGTTCCTGTGGATCGTGTGCGCCGCCGTCCTGCGCGGCGTCCTGGCGGCCTGGGTGTCGCCGATGTCCATCTACGGCTCGCTCGCCGCGCCCATCGCCGTGCTGCTGTGGTTGTACATCACGGCCCTCGCCGTCCTCATCGGCGCCATCCTCAACGCCGAGGTCGACCGCCTCTGGGGCGACGCCCGCGCCTCCCGCACCAAGTGATTCCGCTATCGTCTAGGACGTCGCGACTGGCGCACAAAGGTGGACCAACCACCGGGGAGCGGAGGAAGCGGAGGCCGGGCGCCTGGGTCTTCGCCCGTCAACAACGACAGGAGAACCATGTCTTCTCTCGCGAGTGTGGACCCGCGGATCGCCGAGCTGGTCCAGGCGGAGGAGCGCCGCCAGGCCGACACCGTCAAACTCATCGCCTCGGAGAACTACGTCTCCAGGGCGGTGCTGGAGGCCACCGGAACGGTCCTCACGAACAAGTACTCAGAGGGCTACGCGGGCAAGCGATACTACGAGGGCCAGCAGGTCATCGACCAGATCGAGACCGTCGCCGTGGAGCGCGCCAAGGCGCTGTTCGGCGTGAACCACGCCAACGTCCAGCCGTACTCCGGCTCGCCCGCCAACCTCGCGATCTACCTGGCGTTCCTGAAGCCGGGCGACACCGTCATGGGCATGGGCCTGCCCTTCGGCGGCCACCTCACCCACGGCTGGTCGGTCAGCGCCACCGGCAAGTGGTTCAACCCGGTCCGCTACGGGGTGCGCCGCGACACCGGCCGCGTCGACATGGACGAGGTGCGCGCCCTCGCCCTTGAGCACCGGCCCAAGCTGATCTTCTGCGGCGGCACCGCCATCCCGCGCACCATCGACTTCCCCGCCTTCGCCGAGGTCGCCCGCGAGGTCGGCGCCGTGCTCGCGGCCGACATCGCGCACATCGCCGGCCTCATCGCGGGCGGCGCCCACCCGTCGCCGGCCGGTCACGCCGACGTCATCTCCACCACCACGCACAAGACGCTGCGCGGCCCTCGGGGCGCCATGCTCATGGCCGACGCCGACGAGCACGCCACCGCGCTCAACAAGGCCGTCTTCCCCGGCCTGCAGGGCGGCCCGCACAACCACACCACGGCCGCGATCGCCGTGGCGCTGCACGAGGCGGCCCAGCCGTCCTTCCGCGACTACGCCGCCCAGGTGGTCGCCAACGCCAAGGCGCTGGCGGAGGAACTGGCGGCGCGCGGCTTCGACCTGGTGTCCGGCGGCACGGACAACCACCTCATCCTGCTCGACCTCACCCCGAAGGGCATCGGCGGCAAGCCCGCCGCGCAGGCGCTCGACCGGGCCGGGCTGGAGACGAACTACAACGCGGTGCCGTTCGACACCCGCAAGCCGTTCGACCCGTCGGGCATCCGCATCGGCACCCCGTCGGTGACGTCGCGGGGCATGAAGGAGGGCGAGATGCGGCAGATCGCCGCGTGGATGGACGAGGTCGTGACCGCGCTCGCCAAGGGCGACGCCGAGTCCGTCATCGCCCGGGTCCACGCCGAGGTCTCCGAGCTCACCGCGTCGTTCCCGGCGCCCGGCCTCTCGTAACCCTCCGTCACGGAACAGCCGCACCGTGTCGGCCACGGTGCTGGCCAGGTGTCGGCCACGGTGTCGGCCACGGCGCCGCTCACCGGTGCCACCCGCCGCGTGCGCGGGGCCTCCAGGAGGACGCTCCGCGTCGTGGCGGCGCCCCGCCGCGACGACGCACCGGCAAATCCCTTGCCCGGTGACAGATCGCCACGTAAAGTAGCCCCGCGCGACAAGGCGCCCGATTCAGGAGGTGAGGACTATGCGGGTCTCTCCGTTCAGCCTGCCGTCCATCAGCTTCCGGGTGCCCGCCTGACCGTGGCACCCGGGTTCTCACCCAGAGGTGTCACCTACGTTGTCGTTCGACGACCTTTCTCTGTTCGATCTTTCCCTGCTCGGCTGGACAGCGGCGCGTGTGTCCGCGCTGCCCGTCGGCACCGTCCCCGCCCGGGTGGCCCGCGTCGACCGAGGCGCGGCCGAGGTCATCGCGGCCGACGGGACCCATCACGTGCGATACGGCGCCCAGGTCCGCCGGGCCGCCGCCGCCGACCCCGTCGCGCTGCCGTGCGTCGGTGACTGGGTCGCGCTCAGGCCGCTCGCGGAGGGCCGCTCCGAGCTGGCCGCCGTCCTGCCCAGAACCAGCTCGTTCATGCGCGGCGGCGTGTCGCGCACGTCGCGGGCCGGCCTGTCGGGCGACGGGCAGGGCCAGGTGCTGGCCGCCAACGTGGACGTCGTCTTCGTGGCCGAGCCGTCCATGCACGCCACCGACTTCGCCGACCTCGGCCGCATCGAACGCCTGGTCGCGCTGGCGTGGGAGTCCGGCGCCACCCCGGTGGTGCTGCTGACCAAGTCCGACCTGTTCGAGAACGGGCTCGACGACCTGGTCTCCGACGTCAGAGCAGCCGCGCCCGGCGTGGACGTGCACGCGGTCTCCTCGCTGCTCGGCGAGGGGGTCGGCCTGGTGGGCGGCTACCTCGCGGGCTCGCGCACCGCCGTGGTGCTCGGCCCGTCGGGCGCGGGCAAGTCCACCCTCGTCAACGCCCTGGCTGAGACGGCGGCGATGCCGACCCAGCTGGTACGGGCGGCCGACGGGCGCGGGCGCCACACGACCGTGCACCGCGAGCTGATCCCGCTGCCCGGCGGCGGTCTCGTCATCGACACGCCGGGGATCCGCCGGGTGGGCCTGTACGAGATGACCGACGGGGTGGACCTGGTCTTCTCCGACATCGACGAGCTGTCACGCGGGTGCCGGTTCGACGACTGCGATCATGACGCGGAGCCCGGCTGCGCGGTGATCGCGGCCCTGGAGAACGGCGAACTGCCGGAACGGCGGCTGACGAGCTGGCGCAAGCTCCAGCGCGAGGCCGCCTGGATGGCCACGCGTACGGATGTCCGCCTGCGCAAGGAGCGGCAGAACCGGTGGCGGCAGATCCACAAGGAAATGCGCAGATCCGGCCGTAATCGCCCCTGATGAACCGTACAAAAGGGTGAAAAGCGGGTAGGTGACCAGTATGGGAGCGCTGTTCACCAGCCGGACCGAGGCCGGAGAACTGCTCGCGCGGCGCCTGCGGTTCGCCGTGTCGCCGGTGGTCCTCGCCCTGCCCAGGGGCGGGGTCCCGGTGGCGGCGCCCGTCGCGCGGCGGCTGCGCGGCACCCTCGACGTCCTGGTCACCCGGAAGATCGGCTACCCGCCTTCGCCCGAGCTGGGCGTCGGGGCCATCGCCGAAGGCGGTGAGCCGGTCTTCGACGAGGGCCTGCTCGCCCGCCTGGGTCTGACGCCCGAGGCGGTGGCGGACGTCGTGGCCCGCGAGCGCCGTGAGCTGGCCCGCAGGGTGCAGGTCTACCGGGGCGGACGGCCGCTGCCCGCGCTCACCGGGCGCGAGGTCATCGTCGTGGACGACGGCCTGGCCACCGGGGGCACGGCGCGGGCCGCCCTGCGCGCGGTGGCGGCGGCGGACCCCGAGCGGGTCACGCTCGCTGTGCCGGTCGGGGCGCCGGAGACCGTACGGGCACTGCGGGGGGAGGCCGACGAGCTGGTGGTGCTGGCCACGCCGCCGGACTTCTTCGCGGTGGGGCAGTGGTACGCGCACTTCGACCAGCTCAGCGACGCCGACGTGCTGAGCTACCTCGGCCCTAGTTGAGGCTGATGCAGGCCCAGACCAGCTTGTTCGGCCCCGGTGGGGTGAGCCAGCCCCACGTCCTGGTCAGCGACTCCACCAGCGCGAGCCCTCGCCCGAACTCCGCGAACACGCTCGGCGGCGCGGGCGTCGGGGCGGACCTGCTGTAGTCGGTGACCACACAGGCCACCTCGGCCTCGGCCGCGAGCATGCGGAGCTGGAGCGCGCCGCCCCCGTGGCGCATGGCGTTGGTGACGAGTTCGGAGACCACGAGCTGGACGTCGAAGACGATGGGCTGGGCGTCCCAGGACGTCAGCGTGCTCTCGACGAAGCGTCTGGACGTGGCCACGTACGCGGGTTCGAGCGCGCTGAACTCCCGAAACCGGTAAACCGCCTCCCGCTGCCCCGTTCCCCCGCCCAGCAGTATGGCGGCCAGCCAGGGAGGTGGTACGGGACCAGTGGCGGCTCGCGGACGTGCGTCGAAAGTCGTCATCGTGTCCCCGATCTGGTGATCCACTGCCTATCTTTACCTCCGGTGCTTACGGATGCAAGACTCTTCGTGTTTTGCGGATGACCTTTGCAAATGCACGTGCAGATGAACTGTGCAAAATGGCCGACCGCGTGGGAGACTGGGTGCTTTCGAGGTCCGGAGGTACCGAGTGAGCGCCCAGTGGAGCCTGCTGTCCCAAGGGCAGGGGAGCCCCACCGTCCTCCGGATCCTGCTCGGCACGCAGTTGCGTACGCTCCGCACCGCCAGGGGCATCACCCGCGAGGACGCCGGCTACGCCATCCGCGCCTCCCATGCCAAGATCAGCAGGCTGGAGCTCGGCCAGGTCAGCTTCAAGCACCGCGACGTCGCCGACCTGCTCACCCTGTACGGCGTGACCGACGACAAGGACCGCGCACCCCTGCTCGAACTGGCCAAACAGGCCAACCTGCCGGGCTGGTGGCACAAGTACGCCGACCTGCTTCCGGCCTGGTTCGAGGTCTACATCGGCCTGGAGGGCGCGGCCTCGATCATCAGGACGTACGAGAACCAGTTCGTACCCGGCCTGCTCCAGACCCCCGAGTACGCTCGCTCGGTGATCAGGCTCGCGCACGACTCCGTCGCCCCGGGCGAGCTCGACCGCCGGGTCGGCCTGCGCATGCGCCGCCAGCAGCGGGTGCTCGACGGCGCGCTGAAGATCTGGGCGGTGATCGACGAGGCCGTCCTGCGCCGCACGATCGGCGGGCCCGGCATCATGGACGCCCAGATCGAGCGGCTGCTGGAGCTGACGGCGATGCCCAACGTGACGCTGCAGGTCGTGCCGTTCGACCGGGGCGGGCACGCGGCGGCCGGCGGACCGTTCAGCCTGCTGCGCTTCCCTGAGACCGAATTGCCCGACGTCGTCTACATGGAGCAGCTGACCAGCGCCCTTTACCTCGACAAGCCTGCGGAGTCCGAGCAGTATCTCCAGGTCATGGACCGGTTGAGCGTCCAGGCCGACCTTCCGGAGGAATCCAGGAGCTTCCTGGAGCGGTTCCGCCGGGTGTGATCCACGGCACAGCCGCCTTTTTGGCCATCCCCTATATGGAGATCAACGCGCTCCCGTATTGTGCGGCATGCACGTGCATCTGCAACGCACGCCAAGGAGCATTCTCATGCACGAGTTCCGCAACGGAACCCAGGCCAGCACCCTTCCCGTCACCTGGCGGAAGGGGCGGCGCAGCAACCCCAACGGCAACTGCGTCGAGGTGGCCGCCCTGCCCACGGGAGAGATCGCGATGCGCAACTCCCGTTTCCCCGATGACCCGGCTCTCGTCTACACGCGCGCGGAGATCTCCGCGTTCGTGCTGGGCGCCAAGGACGGGGAGTTCGACGATCTGATCGCCTGACCAAGGCACCCCGGGCGTGTCCTCACTGTAGGTGAGTAACCCACACCTACAGTGACCAACATGGACGCGTTGGATCTGGCACGCTGGCAGTTCGGTATCACCACGGTGTACCACTTCCTGTTCGTGCCGATCACGATAGGCATGTCGCTGCTGGTGGCGATCCTGCAGACCGCATGGGTCCGCACCGGCAGGCCGCACTACAAGCGCGCCACCAAGTTCTGGGGCAAGCTGCTGCTCATCAACTTCGCGATGGGCGTGGTGACCGGCATCGTGCAGGAGTTCCAGTTCGGCATGAACTGGAGCTCCTACTCGAGGTTCGTCGGGGACGTCTTCGGCGCCCCGCTGGCCATCGAGGCGCTGGTCGCCTTCTTCCTGGAGTCCACGTTCCTGGGTTTGTGGATCTTCGGATGGGACCGGCTGCCGAAGGCCGTCCACCTGGCCTGTATCTGGGTGGTGGCCTTCGGCACCACCGTCTCGGCCTACTTCATCCTCGCGGCCAACTCCTTCATGCAGTGGCCGGTCGGGTTCACGAGCGCGAGCGGCCGCGCCGAACTCGAGGACTTCGGCGCCGTCATCACCAACAAGATCCTGCTGGTGACCTTCCCGCACACGGTCTTCGGCGCGTGGCTGTCCGGCGGCGTCATCCTGTTCGCCGTCTCCGCCTGGCACCTGGCCAGGAAACGCGACGTCGAGGTCTTCCGGCCCTCGTTCAAGCTCGGCCTGTGGACGTCCCTGATCGCCTTCGTGCTGATCTTCTTCTCCGGCGACACGCTCGGTAAGGTCATGACGGAGACCCAGCCGATGAAGATGGCCGCCGCCGAGGCCCTCTACGAGACCGCCCAGCCCGCGCCGTTCTCGCTGTTCACCATCGGCACCCTCGACGGATCCCGGCCGATCTTCTCCATCGAGATCCCCGGCGCGCTGTCCTTCCTGGCCACCGGCACGTTCACCGGCAAGGTCGAGGGGATCAACGACATCCAGGCGCAGTACCAGGCCAGGTTCGGGCCCGGCGACTACCGCCCCTACATCCCGATCACCTACTGGGGCTTCCGGCTCATGATGGGCGCGGGCGCGCTGGCCGCCCTGCTGGCCCTCGCGCTGCTGTGGCTCAGCCGGAGAGGGCGGCTGCCCGAGCGGCCGTGGATCTGGCGGGTCGCGGTGTGGGCCGTGGTCCTGCCGGTCGTCGCCCACAGCTTCGGCTGGATCTTCACCGAGATGGGCCGTCAGCCCTGGATCGTGTTCACGCAGATGAAGACGGCCGCGGGCGTCTCGCCCTCGGTCTCACCGGGGACCGTCCTGGTCTCGCTGATCGGCTTCACCCTCCTGTACGGCGTCCTCGCCGTGCTCGAGCTGGGCCTGATGATCAAGTACGCCAGGAAGGCGCCGCCACCGGAGGACGAGCAGCCCGAAGAGGGCAAGCTCGCCTTCGCGTACTGAGCCTTCCCGGATCGAGGGGGACCTTTGACGCTCAACGACCTGTGGTTCGTCGCCATCGCCGTCCTGTGGACGGGCTACTTCGTGCTGGAGGGGTTCGACTTCGGGGTCGGGATCCTGCTGCCGGTACTGGGCAGGACCGGCGTCGAGCGCCGCGTCATGATCAACACGATCGGGCCCGTGTGGGACGGCAACGAGGTGTGGCTGATCACCGCCGGAGGCGCGACCTTCGCCGCCTTCCCCGAGTGGTACGCGAGCCTGTTCAGCGGCTTCTACCTGCCACTGTTCGTCATCCTGGTGGCCCTGATCGTGCGCGGGGTGGCCTTCGAGTACCGGGCCAAGCGCGATTCCGCGCGCTGGCGGGCGGGCTGGGACCGGGCCATCGTGTTCGGCTCCGCCGTACCGGCGTTGCTGTGGGGGGTGGCCTTCGCCAACATCGTCAGGGGAGTGCCGCTCGATGCCCGCCACGAGTACGCGGGCTCGGTACTCGACCTGCTGAACCCGTACGCGATCCTCGGCGGGCTGGTGACGTTCACGCTGTTCACGGCGCACGGCGCCATGTTCCTCGCGCTGAAGACCACGGGCGAGATCAGGCGGCGGGCGGCGGGCGTCGCGCTGCGCGTCGGCGCGGCCGCCGCGGTGCTCGCGGTCGTGTTCCTGGTGTGGACACAGTTCCTGGGTGGCACGGCGGCGACGGCGGTGCTCGCGGCGCTGGCCGCGCTCGCGTTCGTCGCGGCGCTCGGCGCGGTGTGGAGAGGGCGGGAGGGGTGGGCGTTCGCGCTGTCGGCGGTCGCGGTGGGGGTCGCGGCCGTCACCCTGTTCGTGGTGCTCTACCCCGATGTGCTGCCGTCGCTGCCGGATCCGGCCAACAGTCTCACGGTCGTCAACGCCTCGGCCACGCCGAAGACGCTGGGCATCATGACGTGGGTCGCGGTGATCTTCCTGCCGCTGGTGGTGCTCTACCAGAGCTGGACGTACTGGGTGTTCCGCCGCCGGATCGGCGTACGGGACATCCCCGCCTGATCAGGCAGTTGTCCCGACCGGGTTCGAGTCATCGGGACAACTGCGTGATCACGCGCGAAAAGTACAGATGCTGCCGTGGTGAAGTTCAGGCCGCGGAGATGCCGGCGCTGGCGGCGCGGCGCATGCGACGGCGACGCTCGCTGGCGCGCTCGTCCTCGTTGAGTCCGCCCCAGGTGCCGTACTTCTCCGGGCGGGACAGCGCGTAGTCAAGGCACTCGGTGCGAACGGGGCAACCGGCGCAGATCGCCTTGGCCTTCCGCTCTCGTACGTCACGCTCGGGCTGCCGCTCCCCGTCGGGGCCGAAGAAGAGCACGAGGTCCTCACCCCGGCACGCGGCATCATCCTGCCAACCCCAGCTGGGGCGCGGGCGGGCGAGCTGCCGACGTACCTGAGACATGAGAAAACCACCTTTGTGAGAGGTATTTCGGTAATTGAGCCGCATTGGACGCTTTGGGCGTCACTGGTCCAACGCAGGGGTAGGCCGTGATGTTCCCGTGATCAGGTGAGGGCGGGCGTGGCGTACCGCACAGGCGCGAGCCTGTCCAGCGAAACCAGCCGGTAGGTGGTGATCGTCTCGGCGCAAACCGTGCCACACGGTGCTTGGAACACCGATGGCTCGACCACAACCTGGAACCGGACGCCGCCGATGCGCACGATGGCCTCGGTGACGTCGCCGTCCGTCCTGGCGGACTCCACGGCCACTCCGCCGAGGGTGCGCTCTCCCGTATGGGCTCGGGCGAAGTGCTCCACGGCTTGCAGTGGCTCAGGGATGCCTGCGCGTCCCCGGAAACGGTCGAGAATCACCTCGCCGGACCGGTACGCGTTCGCTGCTGCGATCGCAGCAGCCTGAGACATGCTGCCGTAGAAAATTCCGTGTGGCAAGCACACGAGGTTGGCGGCGTAACGATCGCCGCCAACGTGTGACGTTTCCCATACTCTGTCCGGCATGATTTCCGCCAGGCCACGAGCGAGGGGTAGTCCAATGCGGGCGCAGCACGCATTGCGCTTGGCGTGCGTGCAGACCAGAAATACCGGCTCGTCTTCAAGTATGCAGGATTCCGGGACCACTCCGGCCACCAGCGCGTCAAGGTCAAGATCGTCGGGACCTGCGACGACGCCGCCGGCCAGCCAGGGGTGCTCACCCGCGGCGTACCCGGCTAGCACACGCAGGCCCTGCTCCCGCGTCCGGGTCTGGGTCCGGCGTCCGGGGCGGCGGATCAGCTGCGGCCTGATGCCGCGCTCGCGCGCCCGCCGGACGAGTTCGGCGATCGGGCCGGGCAGGGTGCCGTCCTCGATGCGGGTGGGCCAGGGGCCGGAGTACTCGATCAGCAGCCAGAGCCGCGCGCCCACGGTCGCGCTGGCGAGCGTGGGCACGACGCCGGTGTGGCACCCTGCGGGATGATCACAACCTCTGGCCACGCTCCCCCTCCCCGAGCTGTCTTAGGTAAGACTAACCTAACGGGGTAGCGACAGTGCACACACGGTGAGCGTGCGGCCGGAAAAGGGATCTCTTACCCGGGTCCGGATCCGTCAACCTTTCAGCACGTCCCCGGCGGCCTCCAGCGCCGCCTCCCGGTCCTCGGGGATCAGCCCGACGCGGGTCCTGCGGTCGAGCAGGTCGCTCTCGTCGAGGGCGCCCTCGTGCTCCACGGCCCAGCGCAGCTCGCCCTTGGTCACCCCGGCGCCGACGGGATCGGGCTCGCGCCTGACGTAGGCGAGCACCGCGACCGCCTCGGAGCCGTAGCGGCGGGCCAGCCGCGCGAGCTCCCGCCCGGCGATGCCCGCGCCCCGCGCGGGGGCGCCGCGCGCCCCCACGAGCGGCAGCCGCGCGGTGATCGAGGGGCCCGCGTCGAGGTCGCGCAGCTTCACCGCGAGGTCCACGGCGTCCTGGGCCATCCGCCGGTAGGTGGTCAGCTTGCCGCCCACCACCGTCACGAAGCCGCCGTCGCCGAGCACCGCGTGCCTGCGCGACAGGTCGGCCGTGCGCCCGCCGCCCGCCAGCAACGGTCTGAGACCCGCGTAGGCGCCCGCGACGGCCTCACGGGGCACAGGAGCCTCAAGGACCGAGTTCAGCACCTCCAGGAGCGTTCTGACGTCCCTCTCGGGCGCCTCGGGCACGTCGGGGACGGGCCCCTCGACCGGCTCGTCCGTCAGGCCGACGTAGACGCGGCCGTCGCTCTGGGGGAGAACCAGCGCGAACCGGTTGAACTCACCGGGGATCGGAACGTGCAGCCCGGTCCGGAGTCCGGGCAGCGCCTCCTCCCGGAACACCAGATGCGTGCCGCGCGAGGGACGCAACTCCACCGACGGGTCGAGCCCGCCCGCCCACACGCCGGTGGCGTTGACCACCGCCCGCGCCCGGACGTCGAACTCCTCGCCGGTCAGCTCGTCGCGCACGCGCGCGCCGTCCGCCCGCAGCTCCAGCGCGCGGACCCGGGTCAGGATCCGCGCGCCGCACCCGGCGGCCGTCCGCGCGATCGCCACCACCAGGCGGGCGTCGTCGGACAGTCGTCCGTCCCACGACAGCAGCGCGCCGCGCAGCCCCTCCCCGCTCAGGACGGGGGCCAGGTGACGGGCCTTGTCCGCGGGCAGCCGGGAGGGGCCGGGCAGCAGGTGACGGGGGGTACGCGAGGCGGCCCGCAGCCCGTCGCCGAGCCGCAGCCCGGCCATCACCAGTGCCGCCCGGCGGCGGGGGAGCGCCGGGGTCAGCGGCAGCAGGTACGGATGCGACTCGACCAGGTGCGGAGCCGTCCGCCTGAGCAGCACGCCGCGCTCGACCGCGCTCTCGTAGGCGACGTCCACCTGCCCCTTCGCCAGGTAGCGCAGCCCGCCGTGGATCATCTTGGAACTCCACCTGGACGTGCCGAAAGCCAGGTCGTGCGCGTCGATCGCGGCTACACTCAGACCGCGAGAGGCCGCGTCGAGCGCCGCGCCCGCACCGGTCGCGCCCAGGCCGACGACGAGCACGTCCACCCCGTCGGCGGCGGTCTTGTCCAGGTCGGCGGCCCTGCGCGCCGCGTTCAGCGAGTCACCGGTCAAGGTATGCCTCCAGGAGATCGGTCAACTGGGCGTCGAGTTCGTCCTCGCCGAGCACGGTCGGACCCGACAGCAGGAACGACTGTGCCACCAGGAGCACCGCCCTGGCCCTGGCCCGGTCGCCGACGGCGGGCTCCAGCACCGACAGCACGGCCTCGTGGGTGGCTCCGGTGCGATGCAGCAGGTACGGCAGCAGCAGTTCGGGGTCCGCCTCGACGATCTTCCGCAGCAGCGGGTGGGCGCGCAGCGTCCTGACCCCCTCGACCACGGCGGCGACCGGATCGCCCACGTCCAGCTCCGCCATGACGCCCACCCACTCGCGGGTCATCAGGTCCGCCACCAGCCCCCGCACGTCGGGCCAGCGGCGGTAGATGGTCATGCGCGAGACCCCGGCCCTTCTGGCCACGTCGGTGAGCGTCGTGCGCCGCACACCGTAGGCCAGGACGCAGTCGCGCGCCGCGTCCAGCACCGCATTGTGACGAATCGACGTCATATGTCACAGTGTAGAGCGTGACTGAACCCATGCTCTGGTCCGGGTGGGGCGACCCCGCCAAGGCCCGCGACCTGCCCGAGAGCGTCCTCGGCCTCCTGCGCGACCTGCTCGGCGTGCGCGAGCCTGCGCGCGCAGCCGCCGGGCTCGCCGATGTCCGGCTCGCGCCGGGCAGGCTGCCCGAGCGCATCACGCGGGCGCTCGCGGCGGTCGTCGGGCAGCCGCACGTCCAGACCGGGCACGAGGCCCGCGTACGGCACGCGCGCGGGAAGTCCACCCCCGACCTGCTGCGCCTGCGCGCGGGCGACGGCTCCGGCGCGCCGGACGCGGTCGTGCTGCCCGGCTCGGCCGCCGAGGTCGAGGCCGTGCTGCGGCTGTGCGCGACAGAACGCGTCGCCGTCGTTCCCTTCGGCGGCGGCACCTCCGTCGTCGGCGGCCTGACCACGGCGTCCCACGACCTCGCCGGTGGCCTGACCGAGGTACCTCATGACCTCGCCGGTGGGCTGACCGAGGTACCTCATGACCTCGCCGGTGGGCTGAGCGCGTCGGCTCACGACCTCGTCGGCGGGCTGAGTGCGGCGTCACACGACCTCGTCGGCACGATCGCCCTCGACCTGGCCCGCCTCGACCGGCTCGTCGAGGTCGACACCGAGTCGATGACGGCCGTGTTCGAGCCCGGCGTGCGCGCGCCCGAGGCCGAACGCCTGCTCGCGGAACACGGACTCACCCTCGGCCACTTCCCGCAGTCCTTCGAGTACGCGACGCTCGGCGGGTTCGCCGCCGCCCGCTCCAGCGGCCAGGCCTCCGCCGGGTACGGGCGCTTCGACGACATGGTCGTCGGCCTCACCCTCGCCACCCCGGAAGGCACCCTCGACCTCGGCCGCGCCCCCAGATCGGCGGCCGGACCCGACCTGCGCCAACTCGTGCTCGGCTCGGAGGGCGCCCTCGGCGTCATCACCTCGCTGCGTCTGCGCGTGCGCCGCGCGCCCACCACGCAGGTGTACGAGGGCTGGCGGCTGCCCGGGTTCGCCGAGGGCCGCGCCGCCCTGCGCGAACTCGCCCAGCGCGGCCTGCTGCCCGCCGTCCTGCGGCTGTCCGACGAGACCGAGACCATGATCGGACTGGCCAGGCCGGAGTCCATCGGCTCCGGCGACACCGGCTGCCTGGCCATCACCGGATACGACGACGGCACCCTGTCACGCAGGCAGGCCGTCGCCGACGTCCTCACCGGCCACGGCGGCACCCCGCTCGGCGAGGAGCCCGGGCGGGCGTGGGAGCACGGCCGCTTCTCCGCGCCCTACCTGCGCGACGCGCTGCTCGCCGCCGGAGCCACCGTCGAGACCCTGGAGACCGCCGGATTCTGGTCGAACCTGCCCCGCCTGTACGACGCCGTGCGGCTGTCGCTGCTCGGCTCCCTCGGCTCGCCGCTGGTCATGTGCCACGTCTCCCACGTCTACGAGACGGGCGCCTGCCTCTACTTCACCGTCGTCACCGCCCAGCACGGCGACCCGGTCGAGCAATGGGAGCGGGCCAAGGAGTCCGTCAACGCGGCGATCGTCGAGGCGGGCGGCACCATCTCGCACCACCACGGCGTCGGCCGCGACCACCGCGACGCCTACGCGGCCGAGATCGGGCCGCTCGGCGTGGAGATCCTGCGGGCGGTCAAGGGACGGCTCGACCCGGCCGGGATCATGAACCCGGGCGCGCTCGTCCCCTGACGGGAGTCACCGGGTCCGCCGTTCGTCGCCGGTAAGTGAGCACTCCAGGATCCGGCCCGGCCGCCGGTGAGAACGCCCGGCACCGGCCCCGACCTGGCAGCCGGTGAGAACTCCCCCCGGCCCCGGCCCGGCAGCCGGTGAGAACGCCCGGCCAGGCCAGGGCCGGGCCGTCGATGGGTGCCAACTCCCCCGGACCCGGCCCGGCAGCCGACGAGCGCTCCCGGACTCGGCTGCCGGCGGGCGCTCACTCCTCGTCGTCCGCCGCCTCGCGCGCGGCCTGGGAGGAGGCGGCGGCGGCCTCGCCGTACCGGTCGAGTGCCTCCAGGACCTGGGCCAGGCATGCGAGGGACACCACCAGCGGCGCCCCGCCCGCCCGGCGGGCCAGCACCACCGCCTCCTCGGCCAGCGGCAGCGCCTCCTCCGGGCGGCGGCGTCTGAGCAGCAGGCCCGCCGTCGTGCGCAGCGCCCGCGACAGCAGCCCCGTGTACGCCTGCGGGTCGGCCGCCGCGAGGTCCCTCGCCATCGCCACCGCGCGCCGGGCCCCGCGCAGCGCGGCCCATCTCGGGCGGGACATCGCGTACGCCAGCAGGCCCTCGACGGAGGCGGCCCCCACCGCCTCCCGCCGTACCTTGTCGTCGAAACCGTATCGGGCCATCTGTCCAGCCCCCCTCGGACGGTTGAGGGTCGAGGGTACACCAACCGTGTTCCCGACGGTACGGAGAGTTCGGATGCGTCGGCCGGAGATCGTCGCGAAAATGTAGGGCATGGCGGACCTCACGATCGAGCACGGAGAGCAGCAGTCCTCACGCACCTCGGAGGCGGGGGCGGGGTGGGGATGCGAACAGATCGGCAGGTTCACCGATTTACGTCCCGATGACGCCATCTTCTCCTGGCTGAATCCCTCGACACTGTGGCGTTCGCGCAACGAGGTGCTCGCCGGGCTGTTCGGCGACCCCTCCGGCGAGGTGCGCGCCCGCTGGGTGGCCGCCCAGCACGCGCGCGGCGTCGACCCCGGCCACCGCATCGACCCCGGCCTCGGCCACTCCTTCAGCTTCCTGCTCCTCGGCGATCCCGGCGAGGGCGACGCCTCCCAGTACGCCGTCGTACCAGGACTCCTCAAGGTCGGCGCGGGCACCGACTTCGCCGTCGTCGCCAGCGACGTCGTCTACCCGACTGGCGCGGGCGACGAGTACGGCGACAAGTTCTTCCGCCCCTACAAGGACTACCAGGCGCCGATCTACGCGATCCCCGGCAACCACGACTGGTACGACGGGCTCGGCGGGTTCATGCGCGTCTTCTGCGACGCGCCGCCGCTGCGCCCCATGCCGCGCAAGGGGCTGCGCGGCCTGCTGTGGCGCAGGCCGGACCCCATCGACGAGGACCGGCTGCGCGAGGCCCGCGCATTACGCGGCGCCCCCGCCCAGCGGGCCGTGCAGCCCGCACCGTACTGGGTGATCGAGAGTGACAGCCTGCTCGTCGTGGGCGTCGACACCGGCATCAAGGGCTCCATCGACAGGCAGCAGACCGCCTGGCTGCGCCGGGTCTCCGCCGACCCGCGCCCGAAGATCCTCGTCACCGGTAAGCCCATCTACACCCGCAACGTCTACAAGCCGTCGCCGCTGGAGGGCGGGGGCACTATCGACGACATCGTGCGCGACCCCGCCCACCGCTACGTCGCCGCCATCGGCGGCGACGTCCACAACTACCAGCGCTACCCGGTACGGCTGGCCGACGGCCGCACCATCCAGTACGTCGTCTCCGGCGGCGCGGGCGCCTTCATGCACGCCACCCACACGATCGAGCGCATCGACGTGGCCGGGGTGGAGGAGGACGACTTCCGCGCTTACCCGCTGCGCGGCGACTCGCTGTCCTTCTACAGCCAGTTGTACGCGCGGCGGCTGCGCATGAAGTGGCTCTACCTCACGCCGACGGAGGCTTCGCGCATCATGCTCGAACAGATCCGCAACACGCCGGTGCGGCCGGTCGACCGGTCACTGAAGATCACCAGGCGGATGCGGTGGGCGGCCCGCATGCTCGGCGCCTGGCCGTGGCCGCTGCGGCTGCCGGTCAAGCGGGTCTTCCACCGCCATCTGTCCGAGTTCTCCGACTGGGACGAGCCGCCGCTGTTCAAGCAGTTCCTGCGGCTGACGGTGACGCCGGAGAAACTCACGGTCAGCTGCTTCGCGGCCACCGGCTGCCTGCCGCAGGAGGAGAACCCGCCGATCGAGGACCACTTCGAGATCAGCCTCAAGCCCTGAGTCCGGGCGGGCCCGGCGGTCGGTGTCGGTTCGGAAGGCGTGTGAACCGCCCCTCGGCGGGTGGTGAGCCTCCGGAGAGCGCGCACACATCGACACATCGGAGAAACGGTCGGTGGGTGGTGGCACTCTGGAGGGCGTGCACACCGTCCTGACCGTCGCCGGCTCCCTCGACGCCGAGAGCGTCCGCGAGCGTGAGCGCGCCGCCCCGCGCTGGGTCTGGGCCGACACCCGTGCCGTCTACCCCGCGCTGGTGCGCGCCGGGGTCAGGCTCGCGCGCTGCCACGATCTCACGCTCACCGAGGCGCTGCTGCTGGCCCACGACGGCCGCTACGGCGAGGCGCACTCGGCGCAGGCCGCCTTCGCCAGGCTCCACGGCCTGCCCGTGCCGGAGACCGGCGACGGCCCGGCCGCCAAACAGGACACCCTGTTCGAGCCCGAGCGGACGGAACTCGGCGCGGCCGAACTGGCCGAGGTCCACGCCGACCAGCGAAGGCGCATCGCCGCGCTGCCCGAGCCCGGCCGCTTCCGGCTCCTCGTCGCCGCCGAGTCGGCCGGCGCGCTGCTGGCCGCCGAGATGGCCCACGACGGCATGCCCTGGCGCCGTGACGCGCACGACGAACTGCTCACCGAACTCCTCGGCCCCCGGCCGGTCCACGGCATGCGCCCGGCCCGGCTCCAGGCCCTCGCCGACGAGGTCGCCGCCGCCTTCGGCCACCCGGTCAACCCCGACTCGCCGCAGCAGCTCGTCAAGGCGTTCAAGGGGGCGGGGCTCCAGATCGGCTCCACCCGCTCGTGGGAGATCAAGAAGCTCGGCCACCCGGCCGCCGCGCCGCTGCTCGCCTACAAGGAACTCGCCCGCCTCCACAGCTTCCACGGCTGGACCTGGGCCGACCAGTGGGTGCGCGACGGGCGCTTCCGTCCCGAGTACGTCGTCGCCGGCGTGGTCTCCGGCCGCTGGGCCACCAGCGGGGGAGGGGCGCTGCAGATCCCCAAGGTGATGCGGAAGGTCGTCGTGGCCGACGACGGCTGGGCGCTCATCGTCGCCGACGCCGCCCAGCTGGAGCCCCGGGTGCTGGCCGCGATGGCGGGCGACGCCGGGCTGGCCGAGGCGGCGGGCGAGATCGACCTCTACTCCGCGCTCGCCGCCTCCTTCGGCGGCGAGCGTGAGAACGCCAAGCTCGCCATGCTCTCCGCCATGTACGGCGGCACCGGCGGCGACGCCGCCAAGGTGCTGGCCGTGATGCGGCAGCGCTTCCCTCAGGCGTACCGGTTCGTCGAGGACGCCGCGAAGGCGGGCGAAGACGGCAAGGTCGTGCGCTCGTGGCTGGGCCGCACCTCACCGCCGCCGTCCGGGCACTGGCGTGAGCTGGTCTCCGGGCCCGAGGGCGCGCGGGCCGCCCGCGACAGGGGCCGCTTCACCCGCAACTTCGTCGTCCAGGCCACCGCCGCCGAGTGGGCGCTGGCGCTGCTCGCGGTGCTGCGCGGCCGGTTGCCCGAGCCCGCCCGGCTGGTGTTCTTCCAGCACGACGAGGTCATGGTCCACTGCCCGCTCGACCTGGTCGAGGAGGTCGCGGCCGCCGTCGCCGCCTCGGCCGCCGAGGCCACCAGGCTGCTGTTCGGGAGCACCCCCGTGCGCTTCCCGATGGAGGCCGTGGCGGTCAGCCGCTACTCCGACGCGAAGTGAGCGGACCCGCCCGCAGGCCGGTCGCGGCGAGCCACACCCCGGCGGCCGTCACCATCACGCCCACCACCAGGCCGAGGACGCCGAAGGACAGCGCGCCCACGATGGCGCCCGCGATCACGGTGCCCGAGGCGCCGCAGACGTTCATCAGCAGGTCGGACAGGCCCTGCACCGCCGGGCGGCGTTCGATCGGCACCGACTCGCTCACCAGGGCGGAGCCGGCGACCAGGCCGCACGACCAGCCGACGCCGAGGATCACCAGGGCCACCGTCACCTGCCAGACGCGGTGCCCCGCCGTACCCGCGAGCACGGCCGAGACGAGCAGCAGCGCCATGCCGAGGACCAGCACCGGCACCCGGCCCGCCTTGTCGGCCAGCCACCCCACCACCGGCGACAGCACGTACATGCCGGCGATGTGCAGGCTGATGACCATCCCGATGATCTCCAGGGACGAGCCGTTGTGGTGCAGGTGGACGGGGGTCATCGACATGACGGACACCATCGCGGTGTGACTGACCGCGATCATCACCAGCGCGCGGCGGGCCATGGGGGTGGTGCGCAGCACCGCCCAGGCGTCCCTGAGCGTGCGGCTCTTCCCGCCGGTGTCGGTCGTGCTCCGCCCGGCGAGGCTCCTGGCGAGCTTCAGCGGGTCCGGCCGCAGCCCGAGCACGACGATCAGCAGCGCCAGGCCGAAGGCCAGCGCGGAGAAGGCGAACGGCCCCGCGTTCGGCGCCAGCCCGGCGGAGACGCCCATCTGGTCGGTGGGCTTGGCCAGGTTGGGGCCCGCGACCGAGCCGATCGTGGCCATCCACACGACCAGCGACAGGTGCCTGGCCGCGTGGCCCTTGGGTGACAGGTCGGTGGCCGAGTAGCGGGCGGCGAGGTTGCCCGCGCTGCCGCCGCCCACCAGGACCAGTCCGGCCAGCAGCAGCGGCCACGAGGCGATCGTGATCGCCAGCACCGAGACCACGCACCCGGCGAGGGCGGCCGTGTACGCAACGGCCAGCCCGCCGCGTCGGCCGCCCCTGCCGGACGCCTTCGCGGTCGGCAGGGCCAGCAGCGCGGCGCCGAGGACGGTGGCCGTACCGGCGAGACCGCTGATCACCGTCGAGCCGGAGAGCTGGTCCACGACGACGGAGCTGAGCGCGAGGCCGATCGCGATACCCACGCCGCCGACGATCTGGGCGGCGGACAGCACGGCGAGGGTCCGTCGCTGGACGGCCGTGGTCGTCTCCCGCCGGGTAGAGGTATCGGTCACCCGAGAAGTGTCCCATAACCTCCCAAAATCGTATTTACAGCACTTTGACTGGATCGCCGGTTCGGATGCGGCCCTCGCCGTCCGGGATCAGGTTGACGCCGAACCACGTCTTGCCGTCCCAGCGCCGGTGGACGGCCAGCGTGCGGATCGGCTCCTTGCCCTTGGCGAGGGTGGTGTTGTCGATCGTGGTCAGCACGCAGCGGGCGCACAGCTTCGACATGCGGAAGTCCAGGTCGCCGATCCTGACCCGCTGCCAGCCGTCCTCGGCGAAGGCCGTCTCGACGCCGTCGACCACCACGTTCGGCCGGAAGCGGTGCATCGGCAGCGGCTCGGGGACCTCCTCGCCGCGCTCGACGGCGGCCTCGGCGATCCAGTCGTTCAACCGGTCGAGCGAGGCGGTGGACGTCAGCAGCAGCGGATAGCCGTCTGCCAGGCTCACCCGGTCCTCGGGCAGGCCGTAGTCGGGATCGACGGGGCGGCGGGTCGGGTCGTCCTGCCACACCAGCCGGACCGGGCGGCCCAGCAGCTCGGACAGCCACGCGGCGGCCTCGTCGCCGCAGTCACGCAACTCCATCAGCTCCGCGCGCAGCCGGACCGTGCGGACGCGGTCCGTGGGGGAGACCCGGACGGGGGCGGCGTGCCCGCCGGTCAGGGTCAGGCCGGTGCCGGTCACCTCGGCGCGGCAGGTGAGGAGCAGGGGGTGCTCGCGGGCGGTCATCATCGTGTCGTGCTCGTCCACGACCATGTAGCGGCGGTCGTGAACCAGACCCCACGGCTCGACGTCGGCGGCCGGCACCTCGTACCCCTGGGTGGACTTGATCGGGTAAACGTGAACAGCACGGACAATCACCCCCTGAAGGTATCGCGCCGCCGGTATCGCTGCCTCTTCGCCGCCGACCGGGGCCGGATCTTCGCTATGGCCGCTCTGAGCTGGGGTTTTCAAGAAGTCAGGAAAAATCTCGAAGAGACCGGTTCCTTTCGCCGACGGGTGCCGTCATATGACCGAACACACGATGAACAGCCCAGATGGAGCACGAAATGACCGCGACCCGCGCCAAATCCACCACCGTCGTCTCCCGCGACGGCACCGAGATCGCCTTCGACCTGCTCGGCACCGGGCCCGCGCTCATCCTCGTCTCCTCGGCGCTGTCCGACCGGTCCGACGCCGCCAAGTTGGCGACGCTGCTGTCCGAGCACTTCACGGTGGTCAACTACGACCGGCGCGGACGGGGTGCCAGCTGTGACGCCGCCGAGTACGCCGTCGAGCGCGAGATCGAGGACATCGCCGCCCTGATCGACCACGTCGGCGGCACCGCCTCGCTGTTCGGCAGTTCGTCGGGGGCGGTGCTCGCGCTGCGGGCCGCGGCCTCCGGGCTGAAGGTCGACAGGCTGGCGCTGTACGAGCCGCCGTTCGCGGTGAACGACGACGGCTTCGGCCCGCCCAGGGACTACCCGCAGCACGTCCGCACCCTGCTCGCGGCCGACCGGCGCGGCGAGGCGGTCAAGTACTTCATGACCCGGACACAGGGCATACCGGGTGTCATGGTGGGGATGATGCGCCTCATGCCCGGTATCTGGTCGAACCTCAAGGGGCTGGCGCACACCCTGCCGTACGACGCGGCGGTCATGGGCGACACCCAGCAGGGCCGGCCGCTGGGGGCGCGTCCGTGGGCGGCGGCGGCGATGAAGACCCTGGTGGTGACCGGTGGCAAGAGCCCGGCCGGATTCCAGGACGCGGCCGACGCGGTCGTCGGCATCCTGCCCGACGCCGGGCGCCGCACCCTGCCCGGCCTCAACCACGGCGCCGTCGTCACGGCTCCCAAGAAGCTCGCCGCCGCTCTCGTGGAGTTCCTGAACGGCTGAACCGCCCCACACCGCCGATCCGCCTGCTCCCTTCGCTCCCTTCGCTCCCTTCGCTCCCTTCGCGAACGCGATCCTGATTCTCCGTCCCCCTGCTCCACCTGCTCCTTCGCTTCCCGCTCGACCGCGACCCCGAGATGTCTCCGGTCGCCCCTTGATCGGCCCTGCGGGCCACACCGCCGTCAGCGGCCATCCGCCGGGACGCCCCCAGCGCCGCCACCGGCCGGCGAACCCGCCTCTCGAAGGCGTCGACCTCCTCGCCGGTACGGCCCATCACCCGCCGAGGGCCTTCTTCGGCGCGCCCTCAGCACGACGTGCCGCGCGGCACCCGTGATCACGAAAGAGAAGAACCATGACGCACGCCGTCCCCGCCGAGTCCGTCCCCGCCGCCTCGACCCGCAAGCGCCTGCTCACGGCCGGTGCCGTGGCCGCACCCCTGTTCTTCACGGTCGCCTTCGCGCAGATCTTCACCAGGGACGGCTTCGACCTCACCCGCCACATGATCAGCCAGCTCGCGGCAGGAGAGGACGGCTGGCTGCAGATCGCCAACTTGGTCATCGCGGGGACGCTGTTCATCGCCTCGGCCGCCGGCATGCGGCGGACCCTGCGCGAAGGTCCCGGGCCGTAGGGGCTGGGCGATCTACAGCGTGGTCAGCGGCGTGCTCTACACGGTCCTGCCGCAGACGAACCCGGAGCTGTGGAGCCTGCTGTTCGCGCTGGCCTCGCTGATCGGCTGGTCGTGGGTGTCGGTCCTGTCCTGGCGCCTCAACCGCGACCGCGCCTCGCTCGCCGCCTGACCCACCGGGACACGGCCCGGCCCCTGACGCCGTACCCGAACCACCGGGTACGGCGTCGGCGCTGTTCGCGCCCTGGCGCGGCGCCGGATCCGGTGAGGGTCAGGAGTTGGGGCGGAAGGTGGCGAGGAACGTCGTGCGGGTGGCGGTCTGGTCGTCCCAGGCCAGGTCCGGCATGCTGATGGTGATCTTGAAGGCGGTCTCGGCGTCCACGGAGACGAACCGGGTCTGCGTGTGCATGGGGACACCGCTCGCCAGCTTGTGGGTGTACTCCCAGTCGGCGGTCTTCCAGCCGCGCCACTCGGCCGGCTGGAGGTGGATCTGGGCGTAGTCCTCGACGCCGCTGTCCGCCTCTTCCTTGGTCAGCTCCGCCACTCCGCCGTCGGCCTGCGGCGCGGTCTGCTCGACGGTGATCTTCATGCCGGAGTCCTTGGGGCCGGTGAAGGTCGCCGCGCCGTCCGAGGTGCCCGGTTTCCAGCCCTTCGGTACCCCGGCCGTGAAGCCGGAGGCGGTCTGTTCCGTGTAACCGTCCGGGATCGGTGCCGCCGCCGACGGCAGGGGCGCGCTGCTCGCGACCGGCGCCGGTGCCGCCGCTTCGGGGGTTGCGCCCATGGTGGCGAACAGGACCGCCGCCGTCACGGCCCCCACGCCCGCGACCGTGGTGACCAGCAGTCTGGGGGTCGGACGGCCGTTGCGGACCCAGCCGTTCGCCCGCCGTCTCTTACGGCCCGAGCGCCCGGAGGACTTCTTCGCGGGCGACCGGCCTCCGCTCTTGGCGGCGTCGCCGGAGGTGAGCGGCCACGGGGCGCTGCGGCTGTCGCTGGTCAGCGGCAGGATCGGCTGCGGCCCCGAGGACGGGCCGAACGCCGCCGTCCCGTCAGGTGTCGCATCGCCCTGGACTACGGCGCCAGACGTCGCATTGCCAGACGTCGCCCTGCCGGGGGCCGCGGGGGCCGTCGAATAGGGAGGCGTCGAGCCGGGCGGCGTGGTGCCGGAGGGCGGGTCGCCATGGGATCCGGGGGACGGCGAGGTGGATGGTGGGGCGGAGGTGCTGGTGAAGGCGTCGAACGCCGGGCCTGCGGGGGTGGTCGGGATCACGTACCCGCCGGACGAACCCGGTTCTGCCTCGGACGGGACCCGTACCGGCCCCGTGGGGGTCTCCACGATCCGGGACGGCATCGGCCCGGACGGCGGTTCGAGCGGACCGGCCGACCCGCCCCCCGCCCGCAGCCCTTCCAGGTGACTCGGCGGCCGGGAGCCGTGCGCGAGCAGGACCCGCTCCAGCAGTTCCGCCACCTGCGGCAGCGTGAGCCGCGCTGTGGGCTCCTTGCGCAGCAGGCCCTCGATGACCGGCAACAGCTCACCGGCCCGCCGGGCGGGCGCCGGTTCGTGGGCGAGGACGGTGCCGAGCACGGCGACGGCGTCCGGCCCCTCGTACGGCGGCCGCCCCTCCACGGCCGCGTACAGCGTGGCGCCGAACGACCACAGGTCGGCGGCCGGGGTGAGCCGTTGCCCGGAAAGGCGCTCCGGCGGCACGTACGCGGGCGAGCCCATGACCAGACCGGCCTGTGTGACGGAGTCGTCCCCCTCGACGGCGGCGATACCGAAGTCGGTCAGCAGCACCCGGTCGGCGGTCAGCAGCACGTTGCCGGGTTTGACGTCGCGGTGCAGGATCCCGGCCGCGTGGGCGTGCCCGAGCGCGTCGAGGACGCGGATGCCGATCTCGGCGGCCTGGAGGACGGGCAGCGGCCCGCTCTGCCGTAGGGCCTGTTCGAGCGACCACGACCGGACGAGTTCCATGACGATCCACGGCCGCCCGTCCTCCTCGACCACGTCGTGGACGGTCACGATGCCCGGGTGGGCGAGGCGGGCGGCCGCGCGCGCCTCCTGCGTCACCCGGTGGTGGGCGGCCTGCCTGCCCGCGTGGTCGGGCCCGAACGGCAGGAGGAGTTCCCTGACCGCGACGGCCCGGTCGAGCAGGACGTCGTGCGCGTGCCAGACCACCCCCATGCCGCCTCGGCCGACGGGGGACACAAGGCGGTAGCGGCGGCCGATGAGGCGGCCCTGGCTCTGCGGTGCGTGTCCTCCTGCGCGCGGCTCGCTGAGCAAGCGGTCGGTTGGCATCTCCCGCCCCATCTCCCACCTCATCGGCACCATCAGTACCTCTAGATTATGAGGTTTGCCACGATAACGGCGCGAGATTCCCAATAGGAAGTTAATCACTCATAAATCATGAAAAATCGGCCTATGAGCTGGGGAAACGGGAATTCTTGAATTGATCACTTACGGTTTTACCGCAGCCTCGGTCAATGCCGCGAGCGCACTCGTGAACGCCTCCGCCGGCGGGCTCACCAAGCCTGCTCCGACCTGCCCCGTGCCCGCCACCCGCCCCGCGATCCCGGTGTTGACGACCGGCAGCAGCCCCGTCCGCGCGACCAGGGCCACGTCGATCCCCACCGGCGTCCCCCTGAAGCCCAGACCCGGGATCTGGTACGCCGGATGCTCGGCCAGCGTGATCTCGTACATCGACCGGGTCGCCGCGACCGCGTCCCCCACCTCGCCGCCGACGAACCGCACGATCGCCGGGGAGGCCGCCATCGCGAACCCGCCCAGCCCGGCCGTCTCGGTGATCGTCGAGTCGCCGATGTCGGGATTGGCGTCGTCCGGGCCGTACGCGCCGAGATACAGCCCGTCCGGCACCCCGGCGGGGCCCGTGAACCAGCGCTCGCCCAGCCCGGAGACCTGCACGCCGAAGTCGGTGCCGTTGCGCGCCATCGCCACCACCATCGACGAGCCGGGCACCCCGCGCGCCGCGTCGGTGCTCACCTTGGCCGCCGCCATGCCCGCGTTCAGGAAGAAGTGGTCGTTGCCCGCCGCGAAGCGCAGCACCTCGGCGGCGGTCGCCGGAGCCGCCTCCACCAGCGCGGGCGCGAGGTCGCGCAGCAGCAGCGACGTGGCGGCGCGGTTGCGGTTGTGGAGTTCGTCGCCCATCTGCAGCGCCTGGGCGATCAGCGCGCGCAGGTCCAGCGGACCGCTCACGGCCAGCGCCGCCGCCAGCGCGGGGCCGAGCACCTCCTCCATCCAGCGCAGCCGCTCCAGCACCTCGCTCCCGTACGCCCCGTACCTGAGGACCTTGCCCAGGCCCTCGTTCAGCGAGCAGAACGCGGTGCCGCCGTGCTCGGCGTCGCGCACCTCGAACAGCCACATCGACGGGCTCACCACCCCGGCCATCGGGCCGACCGCGCGGTGGTGGTGGCAGGGCTCCAGCCGTACCCGGCCGGAGGAGAGGCGTTCGACGGCCTCGGCCTCGTCGGCGGCGTAGCCCTCCAGCAGGGCCGCGCCGATGAGCGCGCCGCGCATCGGGCCTGAGGCGCGCTCCCAGGTGATCGGCGGGCCCGCGTGCAGGAACGTGCGCGGCGGCAGGTCCAGCGCCTCCTGCGCCCGCCGCACCCCGACGAGGTGCGGGCGCGCGCTCGTCAGCCGGCCGACGGCGCGCTCGTTGGCCGCCGCCCGGCGCGGATCGGCCAGTACGGTCGCCACCGCGTCCCCCGTGCCGGGCAGCGGCGGCCGCCAGGCCACCTCCGTCCGCGTGACGGCCTGCGCGTCGAGCGCCTGGCCGAGCAGGGCGGCGCCGACCGTGATCACATGGGGCGGGCCGGACAGCAGGCTCACAGCAGGCTCCTCGCGTACCTGGCCGCTTGGGCGTTGGAGGTGAACACGCTCGCGCCCGCCTCACGCAGCGCGGCGGCCTGCCGGTGCAGGTCCTGGGGGTCGCCCTCGGTGCCGACGAGCGCGACGACGACCGTGGCGGGGCAGCGGGCGATGCCGTGCGCGTAGGCCGCCGCCGGGTCGGGGTCGGCACCGTGGCCGAGGACCACGTCCATCAGCACCACGTCGCCCGCCGCCGCCCGGGCCAGCGCCTCCAGCCGCAGCGTCGGGTCGATCATCGGGTGGGGGCGGCCGCGCGTGTAGGCGTCGTCGCCGTAGTCGGTGAACTCGCCGGTCCCCGCCAGCGCCGCCGCCTCGCCGCACAGGGTGCCTCCGGCGTACAGGCCGCGCAGGGTGCCTGAGGACGCGCCGCCCGCCCGCCCCGACCAGCCGGGCCACGAGGGCCACTCGGGTACGGCCCGGCCCAGCGCCCGCAGCACGTCCTCCGCGGCCTCGGTCAGGTCGGTTCCGGCTCTGACGAACCGTTTGCCCGGCTCCGGCAGCCGGACCGAGGGCTGCTTGGCCACGAGCGCGATCAGCTCCGTGGCCGGATCCTCCTCCAGCATGCGCAGCGCCCGCGCCGCAGACCGTCCGCCCACCTCGGGCGTCAGGTCGCGGCCGCCGACACCGAGCACATGGCTGACCCCGACACCGGCCAGGTCGAGCAGGCAGGTGAGCTGCTGGGCGCCGGTGCCCGAGGCGGCCACGACGCCGACGGGGCCGGGGCGCAGCACGTTCGCGAACCCGAGCCCGGCCCCGGCGATGACGGCCGTCCCGCAGTCGGGCCCCATGACCAGGACGCCCTTGCGCTCGGCCAGTTCCTTCAGCGCGATCTCCTGCTCCACCGGCACTCCGTCGCTGAAGACCATCACGGGCAGGCCCGCCTCGATCGCGTCCACGGCCTCGGCGAAGGCATGCTCGCCCGGCACCGACACCAGCACGATGTCGCCGCCCTGGCGGGCCGCCGACCGGGTGGTGAGCGGGGGCTGCTCACCGGGGTCGGCGCCCGCCGTGGGGCGGGCGGCGAGCAGCCGGTCCAGTTCGGCCTCCGCGCCGGACAGGTCGGGTCCCCGTACGGCGACCAGCAGGTCGGCCTGGTCGGCCGGCGGGAGCGTGAAGCCGAGATCCGCCGCCAGGGCGCGGTTCAGCTCGGTGGCCATCGCCACGATCGCCACCTCGACCCCGGGCAGTTCGGTGAGCGCCCGGCTGATCCGCATGAGGGTGACCGAGTCGTGGTACACACCCGCCCGCAGCGTGACAAGCTCGCTCACCGGCCGCCTCCGGCCGACGCGTGCCTGTTGGCTCCCGCCCGTGCGTGTGCCGGGGCTCCCGCTGGCGTGTGCACGGTGGCTCCTGCCTGTACGTCTGCCAAGGTTTCTGCCTGTACGTCTGCCAAGGTTTCTGCCTGTGCGTGTGCCGAGGTTTCTGCCAGTGCGTGCACCGAGGCGAGGCCGATCGACAGGCCCTGGGCCAGGTCGGCGCCCGAGGTGTGGCCGAGGCGGCACAGGGCGGTCAGCGCCGGTCCCAGGCGGCCGTGTCCGGTGAGCGCCCTCAACACCGCTGTCACCTCGGGGCAGGTATCGCCCCTCGCCGCGCAGTCCAGCAGCGCGGCCGAGATCGCGGTCGTCCTGGTCGCCGCGGCGCGGACGACGGCGGTGGCCAGCCGGTCCGCCAGCGGCACCGCCCGGCTCACCCCGGCGGCCGTGCCCAGCGCGCGGAGCGCGACCAGCAGCCCGGCCAGCACGTCGTCGCCGCTGGGGGTCAGCCCCGGGCCGAGACCGACCAGCCCCTCGGCGGCGCACTCCACGTCGGCGAGCGTGCGGGTCGCCTCGGCCAGCCGTACCAGGGCCGGGTTTCCGGCGAGGCCGCCGGCGGGGAGGCCGGGCAGGACGGCGGGCAGTGCCTGCGGCGCGACCCGGGGGAGCGGCGGGCCGGGATCCCACCAGCGGCTCACCCGCACACGCCACCCGCCCACCTCGACCGCCCCGCCGCCCACCCAAGCCTCGTCCCCGACCTCGGCCTCGGGCAGCGCGCCGGCGATCAGGACCGCGTTCGGCAGCAGCGTCGCCGCCCCCGTGATCACGGCGACCACAGCGGGCCGCGAACCGGCCATCTCCCCCGGAGGAGAATCAGTTCCCGGAGAGGCAGCCCTCGGAGGAGCGGCTCTCGGTGAGACATCCGCCGGTGAGACAGTCTGCAGGTAGACGGCTGCCGGGAAGGCGGCCAGCACCCGGGCGCGCCGTCGCGGCGCCGACAGCACCGCGTGTGCCGACATGCCCGCAGCACCCGTCACCCGGATGCGCGGACCGGTGTGCGTGCCGACCGTCACCGATTCCCCCCTCCGACCATGGACCTGACCGTAGAACGGCCCTCCGACACCCCGTACGGAGAAATTTGCCAACAGTCACGGAGAAGGTTGGCTCTTCCTGACAGAGGGCCGAGGGGGCCACAATCACCCCATGGAACCGCCCGTCCGTCTGGCCAGCACGGGAACGATCATCCACGGCGTGTCCGTGGGGGAGGTTCTCGGCGTCTCGACCCTCGCCGACGCCCGGCTGATCGCGGGGGAACGCGGTCTCGGCCGCATCGTGCAACGCCTGAACGTCATGGAAGTCCCCGACATCCTCGCCTGGGTCAAACCGCACGAGTTGCTGCTCACCACCGGCTACCCCCTGCGCAACACCCCACAGTCCCTCGGCCGGCTGGTCGCCGACCTCGACGAGCGCGGCCTGGCCGCCCTCGCCATCAAACTCGGCCGGTACGTCGACACCCTCCCGGCCGAGATGGCCGAGCAAGCCGACCGGCTCGGCTTCCCCCTGATCCTGCTGCCCGAGAACGTCGGCTTCGACGACATCCTCAACCAGGTGCTGACCGACATCCTCAACCGCCAGGCCGCCGCCCTGGCCAGAGGGGAGGAGGCGCACCGGGCGCTGGTGCAGGTCGTGCTCGGCGGCGGCGGCCTGGCCGAGGTCACCACCGAGGTCGCCGCCCTGCTCGACGTCGCCGTGGCCGCCGTGGACAGGGGATCCAGGGTGCTCGCCTCGGCCGGTCCGCCCGACCATCTGGCCGCCCTCCAAGAGTCCCTCACCAGGGAGGGCGGAGGAGAGCCGGACGGACGCGCGCTGGTCGCGGTGCCGGTCGTCGCGGGCGGCCATCACCACGGCCGCATCGTCGCCTACAGCCCCGCGCAGGCGATCGGCGACGGCGACATCGGCATCCTCGAACGCGCCGCGACCGTCGCCGCCCTCGTCGTCACCAGGCAGGAGGCGGTCAACGCCGTCGAGTCCAAGTACCGGGCCGACTTCCTGCGCGACATCCTCACCGGCCGCACCGGGGCCGCCGAACGGGTCACCCCGCGCGCCCGCGCCTTCGGGTGGGACCTCGACCGGCCGGTGACCGTCCTGGTGGCCGAACTCGACCCCGACTGCGACGACCGCACCGCCCAGGACCGGCTGGCCGCCGCCTGGACCGCCGCCGTGCGCAGGAACGACCCGCGCGGGGCCGTGGCCGGGTTCTCCCACGAGGTCGTCGCCGTCGTGGACGCCACGATCGACACCGCCAAGGTCGCCAAGGACGCCGCGGCGGCCCTCGCCGACGCCCACCCCGCCACGTTCTCGACGGGTACGTCCCGGACCTGCCCGGGGGTGCAGGGCCTGCCGGAGGCCTACCTCCAGGCGCTCAAGGCCGCCCGGGTGGGCCGCCAGCTCCACGGGCCCGGCGCGGTCGCCCCTTTCGACCAGCTCGGCGTGTACCGCTTGTTATCGCTGGTCAACGACACCGGCGAACTGCACTCCTTCGTCCGTGAGGCGCTCGGCCCGCTCGCCACCGACGACGACACCGAGAACGCCGACCTGCGGCGTACCCTCCAGGTGCTCCTGGAGACGAACCTCAACGTGGCCGAGACCGCCCGCAGGCTGCACTTCCACTACAACACGCTGCGCTACCGCATCGGCAAGCTGGAGCGCCTGCTCGGCAACTTCACCGAGGACCACCACCTGCGGCTGAACCTCACCCTCGCCCTGCACGTGCTGCGCATGCGCGGCATCTAAGCTGTCCCGTTGTGGACCTGGACTTCGAACTCGAGACCGACTTCATCCCGCTGTGCGACCTGCTCAAGTACTGCGGGATCACCGAGACGGGCGGCATGGCCAAGCACCTGATCGCCGAGGGCCTGGTCGAGGTGGACGGCGAGGTCGAACTACGCAAGACCCGCAAGGTACGCTCCGGCGCCGTGGTGAGCGGGGAGGGCTTCACCATCCACGTCCACTAGGCAAAGAAAGCGCGATCGGCAACTCCAGACGTTTACCCGGCGAGAGGATCTGGCAGATCATGCCAGTGTGAGACAGCGGTGTCGGGCCTAAAGTGCCCGATACCCGCGCAAGCATCGCCGCGGAGGAGCCTGCGGGGCGGCCACCGAACCGACGGCCCGGTCGAAGAGGGGCTTTCATGGTGGGTTGGAAGAAACACGGCGACGGCAAGCGGCTGGCCCCCGGCGAGGTGGTCAAGCCCGACGAACGGCTGACCTGGCCGCGCACCATCGGCATCGGCGCTCAGCACGTGGTCGCGATGTTCGGCGCCACCTTCGTCTTCCCGCTGGTCATGGGGCTGGACCCGAACGTGGCCATCATGATGTCCGGCTTCGCCACGATCCTGTTCCTGCTGATCGTCAAGGGCCGCATCCCCAGCTACCTCGGCACCAGCGCCTCCTTCGTCGGCGGCGTGGTCGCGATCAGGGCGTTGTTCGGCGGCGACACCCCGGCCGCCGACGCGATCGTCACCGGCGCGATCCTCGTCACCGGCCTGGTGCTGGCGCTGTGCGGCCTGGCCGTCCACGTGCTCGGCGTGCAGATCATCCACCGGATCTTCCCGCCGGTGGTCACGGGCGCCGTCGTCATGCTGATCGGCTTCGGCCTCGCCTACGTCGTCGCCGACGTGTACTGGCCGCAGGACCAGTGGATGGCGCTGATCACCATGCTGATCACGTTCGTGCTGGTCGTGGCCTTCAAGGGATTCATCGGCCGTATCGGCATCCTGCTCGGGCTGGTGGCGGGCTACCTGCTGTCGTGGGCCGCCGACCACCTTTTCGGTCCCGTCCCCGCCTACCGCGACGGCGCCCTCTCGATCCCTTCGCACGCCCGCGTCGACTTCTCCAAGCTGGAGTCCGCCCCCTGGATCGGCCTGCCCGACCTGCACACCCCCGACATCCGGCTCGGCGCCGTCCTGCTCGTGCTGCCCGCCGTGATCGCGCTCATCGCCGAGAACGTCGGCCACGTCAAGGCCGTCGGCGAGATGACCGGCACCGACGTGGACCCGTACATGGGCCGCGCCGTCGCGGCGGACGGCCTGGCCACGGCGGTCACCAGCGCCGTCGGCGGCTCGCCCACCACCACCTACGCCGAGAACATCGGCGTCATGGCCGCCACCCGCGTCTACTCCACGGCCGCCTACTACGTCGCCGCCGTCGTCGCCATCTCCTTCGGGTTCAGCCCGAAGTTCGGCGCGCTGGTCTCCGCGACCCCGGCGGGCGTGCTCGGCGGCATCACCGTCGTCCTGTACGGCATGATCGGCCTGCTCGGCGCCAAGATCTGGATCGAGAACCGGGTCGATTTCTCCGACCCCGTGAACATGGTCCCGATCGGTGCGGGCATCATCCTGGCGATCGGACCGGTGAAGCAGATGATCGGCGGTGAGTTCCGGCTGGAGGGCATCGCGCTCGGCACCATCGTGGTGGTGGGCGGCTACCACCTGCTCAGACGCATCGCCCCCCGGCCTGCGGAGGCGCGGTGAAGCCCGCGCCCTTCGACTACCGCGCGCCCCGTGAGGTCGAGGAGGCGCTGCACGACCTGGCCGCCGCCGACAGCAAGGTGCTCGCCGGAGGCCAGAGCCTGATCCCGCTGCTCAACATGCGCCTGGCCGCCCCGAAACGGCTCGTGGACATCAACCGGATCACCGGCCTCGACACCGTCGCCGCCGACCGGGAAGGTGTCACGATCGGCGCGCTGGCCAGGCACTCCGCCGTCCTCGCCGACCCCGCCGTGGCCGCGGCGCAGCCGCTGATCGGCCGGGCGCTGCGGCTGGTCGCCCACCCGGTGATCCGCAACCGGGGCACCGTCGTCGGCAGCCTCGTGCACGCCGACCCCGCCGCCGAACTGCCCGCCGTGCTCGCCGTCCTTTCCGGTTCGGTACGGCTCGCCTCGGCAGGCGGGGTCAGGGAGGTGCCCGCGGCCGCGTTCTTCGCCGGGCCGCTGGAGTCCGACCTGCGGCCGGGCGAGCTCGCCGTCTCCGCCCGCTTCCCGGCTCGCCCCCGGCGTACCGGCTCGGCCTTCCACGAGGTGGCGCGCAGGCACGGCGACTACGCGCTGGCCGGGGTCTGCGCGGTCGTGACCCTCGGCGACGACCTGCGCGTCCACCTCGCCCGTACGGCCTGCGTCGGCGTCGGCCCCGTCCCCGTCGTCACCGACGTGACCGGGCCCTGCGCCGACGGCGACTGGGCGGCGGCCGCGGCGGAGATCGCCCGCGCGGCCGAGCCGGAACCCGACATCCACGCCAGCGCCGAGTACCGTACCCACCTGGTCCGCGTCCTCGCGGAGCGGGCGCTGCGCGAGGCGGCACGGGAAGCGGGCCAGGAAGGCGGCTAGATGCACGAGATCACGCTGATCGTCAACGGGGTGGCCAGACGGGCCGTCGTACCCGCCCGCCGCCTGCTGTCCGACTGCCTCCGGCACGACCTCGGCCTCACCGGCACCCACGTCGGCTGCGAGCACGGCGTATGCGGCTGCTGCACGGTGCTGCTCGACGGGCAGCCGGTCCGCTCGTGCCTGACCTTCGCCGTCACCGTCGACGGGCGCGAGCTCACCACCGTCGAAGGGCTCGCGGGCCCCGGCGGGCCGTCCCCGGTGCAGCGCGCCTTCGCCGAGTGCCACGCCCTCCAGTGCGGCTTCTGCACCCCCGGCTTCCTGTGCACGGTCACCGCCCTCCTCCGCGAGAACCCCGCGCCCACCGACGCGGAGGTCGTCGAGGGCATCTCGGGCAACCTGTGCCGCTGCACCGGGTACCAGAACATCGTCAAGGCCGTCCACCGCGCGGCCGAACTGAGCGCGGAGGAGGGCTGATGTTCGGCGCGAGCGTCCACCGGCTCGAAGACCCCCGCCTGCTGACCGGCCAGGGCCGCTACCTCGACGACCTCGGCCCGGACGCCCTCGCCGTCGCCTTCGTCCGCTCCCCGCACGCCCACGCCCGCATCCTCGGCATCGACGTCGGCCCCGCCCTCGACGTCGAGGGCCTGGTCGCCGTCTACACCTGGGAGGACCTGCCCGGCCTGCTCGCCGAGCCGCTGCCGCTGCTGATCCCGCACCCGGCCCTCACCCACGGGCGCACCGCCTACGCCCTCGCCAAGGACGTCGTCAGGCACGTCGGCGAACCCGTCGTCATGGTCGTGGCCGCCGACCGCTACCTCGCGGAGGACGCCTGCGCGCTCATCGAGGTCGACTACGCGCCGCTCCCGCCCGTCGTCGGCCCCGAGCAGGCCGTGAGCGGCGCGGGGCCGGTGCACGCCGACGTGCCCGGCAACGTCGGCGCCCACCTCGTGCAGGAGGTCGCCGCCCCCACCGGGCAGAGCGCCCGCGAGGCGATCGAGACCGCGCCGCACACCCTCGCCTTCCGGCTCGACATCGAGCGCAGCGCCTCCATGCCCCTCGAAGGCCGAGGCGTGTACGCCCGCTGGGACGGCACCGACCTGCGCGTCTACTCCAGCACCCAGACCTCCACCAGCGTCCGCATGGCCATCGCGGCCAAGCTCGGGCTGCCGCTGCCGCACGTCGAGGTGATCGCCCCCGACGTCGGCGGCGGCTTCGGCGTGAAGATCGTGCACCCGTGGCCGGAGGAGATCCTGGTGCCGTGGGCGGCGATGCTGCTCGGCCGCGAGGTCAAGTGGAGCGAGGACCGGCGCGAGCACTTCGTCGCAAGCGCCCACGAGCGCGCCCAGGTGCAGTACGTGCGGGTCGGCTTCGACGACGACGGCCGGGTGCTCGGGCTGGACGTGACGATCGTCCACGACCACGGCGCCTACACGCCGTACGGGATCATCGTGCCGATCATCACCTCCACACAGCTCCTCGGACCGTACAAGATCGGCGCCTACCGGGTGGAGTTCTCCTCCGTCTACACCAACACCGTGCAGGTCACCCCCTACCGGGGCGCCGGACGCCCGCAGGGCGTCTTCTGCATGGAACGCACGATGGACAAGATCGCCCGCTTCCTCGGCAGGGACCGCGCCGACGTACGCGCCGCCAACTTCATCGGCCCCGACGAGTTCCCCTACGACCAGGGCCTCATCTTCCAGGACGGCCGCCCGCTCATCTACGACAGCGGCGACTACCCCGAGATGCTGCGCATACTCAAGGACCTCATCGGCTGGGACTCCTTCGAACGCCGCCCCGGCCTCGGCATCGGCTTGGCCTGCTACGTCGAGGGCACCGGGGTCGGGCCGTACGAGGGCGGGCACGTGCAGATCACCTCGGACGGCCGCGTACACGTCTCCACCGGCCTCACCTCCCAGGGGCAGGGCCACCAGACGGTCTTCGCCCAGATCGCCGCCACCGAACTCGGCGTGCCGATCGAGCGGGTCTCCGTCGTCACCGGCGACACCCGCAGGTTCGGGTACGCCGTCGGCACCTTCGCCTCCCGCGCCGCCGTCATGAGCGGCAACGCCATCGCGCTCGCCTGCCGCAAGGTCCGTGAGAAGGCGCTGCGCATCGCCGCGGAAGCGCTGGAGGCCGACCCCGCCGACCTCGACATCACCGACGGGGTGGTCCACGTGGTCGGCTCGCCGGGCGCCGCCGTCCCGCTGTCGACCGTCGCCGTGCTGTCGAACCCGCTGCGCTACTCCTTCGACGCCGAGACCGCCGCCGCCACCCAGTTCGCCGCGCCCGCGCCGGCCGACCGGCCGCCCGTCGCCGAAGGCGAGGAACCCGGGCTCGAAGGCCGCGACTACTACTCGCCGATCCGCTCCACGTTCGCCTCCGGCATGCACGCCGCCATCGTCGAGACCGACCCGGACACCGCCGAGATCCGCATCGTGCGCTACGCCGTCGTCCACGACTGCGGGCGGCTCATCAACCCCATGATCGTCGAAGGACAGGTGCACGGCGGGGTCGCCCAGGGTATCGGCGGCGCGCTGTACGAGCGGATGGTCTACGATCCTCACGGTCAGTTGCTCAACGCCTCCTTCATGGACTTCCTCATGCCCTACGCCACCGAGATCCCGAAGATCGAGACCGCCCACCTGGAGACGCCGTCCCCGCTCAACCCGCTCGGCGTCAAAGGCGCCGGCGAGGCCGGGGTCATCCCCGTCTCCGCGGTGATCGCCTCCGCCGTCGAGGACGCCGAGGGCATCGGCATCGACCGCATGCCGATCTCCCCGTCCGAGCTGTTCCACCTGCGCACCCCATGACCGACCTGGCCTGGCGGGGGCTCACCGCTCTGCCCGACGTCGGCGACACCGAGGTGCTCCAACTCGACGGCAACCACCTCACGGACCTGCCCGACCTGTCCCATCGGGGCTCGCTGCGCGAACTGCACCTCGACGGCAACCGCCTCACCCGCGTGCCCGACTGCCCGCCGCACCTCGAATCACTCTTCCTGTACGGCAACGCCATCGCCGAACTGCCGCAGACCCTGCCCGCGTCGCTGCGGCACCTGGCCGTCGGCGGCAACCGGCTCACCCGGGTCCCCGACGCCGTGTGGCGGCTCACCGCGCTGGAGTCGCTCAACCTGGCCGAGAACCGGATCACCGAGATCTCCCCGGCCATCGGCGGGCTGCGGCGGCTGCGGATGCTCGACCTCGGCCACAACGCGCTGTCCGGCGTACCCGACGAACTCGGCGACCTGGACCTCACCGACTACCTTTACCTGAGCGACAACGGCCTCACCTCCGTGCCGCCGTCCCTCGGACGCCTCGACCGGCTCGGCTACCTCAACCTCACCGACAACCGGCTCGAACGGCTGCCCGACGAGCTCGGCGACCTGGCGGGTCTGGTCGAACTGCGGCTGTACAACAACCTGCTGCGCACCGTGCCCGCGTCCTTCGGGAGGCTGGGGCGGTTGCGGGAACTGCACCTTCAGGGCAACCGGATCGACGAACTGCCCGCGTCGCTGGGCGGGCTGCCCGAGCTGCGGATCCTCGACCTGCGCAACAATCTGCTGGCCGGACTGCCGTCGCTGGAGCGGGTCCCGCTGACGCACCTGGACCTGCGCAACAACCGGCTGCGGACGCTGCCCGAGACGTTGCCGCTCACATTGCGGAAGCTGGACCTGCGGTGGAACAAACTGTCCGGGGAACCACCGGTGCTGGACCGGCTACGGGCGCTGGGGTGTGTCGTCCTGCGGTGAGCGGTCGGTGCGGTGAGTGGCTTTCACCGTGGGTGGTCTTGCGGCCAGTGGTTTCTGCGGCGCGTGGCTTTCCGCGGCCAGTGGTCTCTACGGCGCGTGGCTTTTCTGCGGCGCGTGGCGCCGCCCCTTCCCGGTGGGTGAGGGGCGGCGTCACGGTGAGGGCATGGTGAGAGGAGTGGCGCTCGGAGAGGCCGTTCCCGGGTGCGGTGGGCCCTCCACCCCCCACGGGTCGCCCGTGAGCGTGTAGAAGCCCTCCAGCGGCTGCCCGTTCCTGTACAGCCGCATCCGCCCGCTGTCGAAGTCGGACGTCGCCGTCAGGAACACCCACTCGTTCTGCGGCAGGACGCTCTGCCACGGCAGGTTCGCCGCGAACGTCTGCGAAGCGCTCCCGTCCACCCTGCGCCCCAGCGCGACCACCCGCATCTCGCCGCCGACCGTGATCAGTTCGAGCAGCGCCCGTACGTCGTGGCCCTGCGAGGTGCCGCTGAGCACCCCCGCCAGGCCGATCGCGCCGTAGAAGTCGCCCGGGTCGGCCGTGTTCGAGTTCGGGCTCGGGTTCCGGCCGGTCATCTTGAACCAGCCCATGATCGTGGTCCCACGCACCCCGTTGAACGCCCTGAGCGTCGGCACTCCGGTCGCCGAGTACACACCTGCCTTCCAGTCGTCGTTGCCCATCGTCGTCGGGTTGACCTGTCTGACCTGCAGTGATCTGCGGCTGCCCGCGTGGGCGCCGTCCTTGACCCGCATGGCGGCGCCGCCGTTGACCAGTGCGAGGTCCGTCCCGGAACGCCCCTGGTCACGCTCCACGGCGGGATCCCCCTTCGCGGGGTGCTCGAAGTCGTAGTGCGCCACCAGGCCGGACCGCAGGCTCGGCAGCACCCGTCCGGTCTGCCCCGCCTGGTCCACTCGCTCCGCCTGCACTGCTTGCGGTGCCCGCTCTGCTTGCCCGGGTTGCTCTGCTCGTGCTGCCTGCCTCGCTTGTCCTGTCTGCACCGCCTGCACCGCCTGCGCTGCCTGCGCTGCCTGTGCTGCTTGCCCCGCTTGCGTTGCCGTCGCGGGTGGGGCCGACAGGGGCGTCAGGAGCAGCGCGACGGCCAGCGCCGCATGCCCGCGCCTCACGACCCGGGCTCCCAGCGCGCACTGGTGACCTTCCAGATCTTGCCGTTGGCCTTCGACAGCACGTACAGCTCGCCCTTGGCGTCACGGCCGAAGCGCAGGTCCACGCGGTTGCTCCCGGCCAGGTCCCGCATCGTGACCCGGTTGCCCGCCGTGTCCTTCAGTACCGGCTCGTACATGACGGCCCGCTCCTCGCCGCGCCGCATCCGGTGCGCGTACGTGAACCAGATCTTGCCGTCCACGATGTCGCCGAAGACGTACTTCCCGAACAGGAACGGCAGCCGCCGGCCCCGGTACACCATCCCGCCGACCACCGCGTGACCGCTGTCGGACGTGCACCGGTGGCCGGGCGGCGGGTCGTGGTCGTAGGCCGCCACCGGGTAGGTGTAGCCGAGTTCGGCGTCGTTGTCCGGCAGCGTGTACAGGCGGCAGCGGTCCTCCTGCTTGAACACGAACGAACCCTCGCGCGCGCTCCACCCGAGGTTGTCGCCCGCCCGCACGTCGTAGATCGCTTCGATGGCGTGCTCGCCGATGTGGCCGAGCAGCAGCCGCTTCGAGCCGCCCTGGTCCCACGAGAAGCGGTGCGGGTCGCGCATGCCGTAGGCGTAGATCTCGCCGAGCGCGCCCGGCCTGGTGACGAACGGGTTGCCGGACGGGATGCCGTACTTCCCGTTCGCGCTGTTCGTGCCCGCCGGGTCGATGCGCAGGATCTTGCCCTGCGGCAGGCCCAGATCCTGGGCGTACGTCGTCGTGACGCCCCGGCCGCCGTCACCCGCCGCCACGTACAGCAGGCCGTGGTCGGGGTCGCCTCTCTTCGCCGTCGGGTTGAAGTCGATCTGCTGGATACCGTGGATGTTGGTGCCGAAACCCAGGCGTAAGATCTCGCGGCGGGTGCCTTCGAAGGCGTTCGCCCTCGGGTTCGCGGCGGTCCATTCGCTGATCACGCCGTGCACGATCGAGTTCGGCTGCGGCGTCAGGTCGGGCGGCTTCGCCAGCGCGGCGCCCGCCTCCGTGTGGACCGTGTAGAACCTGCCGTTCTTCGCGAAGTCCGGATGGAAGGCGACGAAGCCGAAGCCGCTGCCGAGGCCCCTGCCCGAGATGAAGTCCGGGGCGAAGGCCGTGCCCACGTCCAGGTACTCGACCCAGGCGCCGGTGTGGTCGCGCAGGTACAGCTTGCCGTTGAGATCGTTGACGAACAGACGGCCCGTGTGGTCGGGGACCTGGCCCAGATAGTTGATCCTGGCCCAGCGGACCAGCCGCTGGTCGGTCGGGGTGGGGACCGGTTCGGTCTTCGGGAAGGCGGCGAACTCCTCCAGCGTCAGCGTGAGGGCGGACGGCGTGGGCTTCTCGGGGATCGGGTCGTCCAGAGGGACGTCCGGCGCCGCGGCGGCCGGCGTCGCGGCCAGGGTCAGGGCGAGGAGGGCGGTGGTGAGGATACGGAACGGGTTGGATCTCATGATTCATCACCAAGAGGTCGTGGGTGCCCGGCGTGGGGAGCCGGGCGCCCCAGGGGGTGTGGTGCGGCGGTCGTCGCCCGCCGTGCCATGGCTTGCTTCCTTACTCGGTCGAGGGCGCGGGCTGGGGACGATCTCGGACGCGGATGCGGCCGGGATCGTCGAGGAGGGGCTCAGCCTCGACGTGTGCCGCCCGGATTCCGGTCTTCGGGGGTGGGCGTCCGGGGTTCGGCGTTCGGGTCGCTCCGGGGGGTGGGTGTCTGGTCGTGGTCGGTGTGCGACGTGTCGCGGCCGGGGCCGCCGACGAGGACGTCGTCCGGGCCGGTGCCGTACAACCGGTCGTCGCCGGGTCCGCCGTTGAGAAGGTCGGGGTCGGCGCCGCCGTACAGGCTGTCGTCGCCATTCTGGCCGTTCAGCAGGTCGCGGCCCGCCTCGCCGAGCACCCGGTCGTCGCCGTCGCCGGCGAGCACCACGTCCCGGCCGTCCCCGGCGCAGACCACGTCGTCGCCCCCGAGCGACCGGACCAGGTCGTCACCGCCGAGAGCGGCGATCACATCGTTCCCCTGGGTGCCGGTGAGGACGTCGCCACCGGGCGTCCCGGTCACCGTGGCCGCCTGGCCCGCGCAGATCGGGGTGCCGGTCACCTTCATGTCCCGCATCCGGCCGATGTTGTCGAACGAACCGAAGCCCACCCGGCCGGAGCCGAGCCTGCGATCTGTGGCGGTCATGAGCGGCGTCGCGGACCCGTCCATGTACACGGCGATCTCGCCGGTGGGGACGCAGTGGGTGAGCCGTACCCGGTGCCACGCCGCGTCGGTCACGGCGGGCGGCGCCCCCACCTGCCCGTTCCACTGGTGGTCGAGCCGCAGCCGATCGGCGTTGTCGACGACGAAGATCCCGTTGTGCGGGTAGATCGTGTTGTCCTGCGACAGATGCACGTAGTAGAACCGCGTGTCCGACCGGTACCCGAACACGATGATCACGTCCCGGTTGTTCACACTGGTCGGCGTGTCCAGCCGGACCTGCGCCTCGATCTCGACCGAGGCGAACTCCGGGCCCGTACGGAGCACCGCGTACTCGAACGGCCGCCTCGGCCCCGGCCGCGCCACTCCTGCCTGCGCCAGAATGACCTGATCGCCGGGAAATTGCCATTTGCCCGGCGTGACCGGCGCCCAGTTCCCGCCCGCGTTCACACCGTCGACGACGGTACCGCCCGTCGCACAGGCCCCCGCCCCGCCCCTCGAAAACTGCCTGCCTGCCACGCCGCCCGAGTGTGCGTCGTTGGTCACGGTGTCCGAAGGTGGGTCGTTCGTGATGCTGTCCGTGTGTGCGTTGGTTGCCACGGCGCCCGTGTGCGTGTTGTTGGTCACGGTGTCCGAAGGTGGGTCGTTCGTGATGCTGTCCGTGTGTGCGTTGGTTGCCACGCCGCCCGTGTGCGCGTCGTTTGCCACGGCGTCCGAAGGTATGTCCTTCGCCACCCCGTCTGGAACCGCCTTGCCCGCCACACCCGCTGACGCCGTGTCGCCCGCCGTACTGTCTGAAGCGCCACCATCCGTCGCCCCACCCGAACCCTCGGCAACTGCGCTGACTCCGTGAGAATCACCGTCCCTCCGGAAGGCCCCATCGACTCCCTCCGTACCCCCTGGAGGGGCGTTGTCGGCTCTCTCGGCACTCCTTGGAAGGCTGTCGTCGGCGTTCTTCGGGCCCTCTGGAAGGCCATTGTCGGCTCCGTCCGCGCCCTCTGGAAGGCCGTCGTCGGCTACCTTCCAGCTTGAGCGGGAGGCAGCAGTTCTCAGGGGTGCCGAACGAGCGGAAGTTCTCACGGCGGCCGAATCCTCGGCGGTTCTCGCGTCGGCCGGTCCGAAAGCAGCCGGCGTCACGGCTGCCGCGCTCGCACTCTGGCAGGGTGCGACGAGCGCAACCCCCAGCATCCCCGTCATTGCCAGTGCGGATAACTGCACACGAAGGGCGGACATCCGGGATCCTCTCGCTCCAGCGATCGGCGGTGTTTCGCGTAAGCGCTTCCGAAAGCGCTTACGTTTGCCTTCGGCCGAAGCGTAACCCGCGATGTCCCGCTGTCAATGCCCAATCGTTGCTTCTCCCACCCGAACCACCCCAACTGGTGGCGGCAGGCGGTCAGGTGTGGGCGAAGGTTCAGAGACGCGCGGCTCGGCACAGGTACGGGTGCGGTGGGAATGCCTGGCGAGCGGCGGAGGCGTGTGGAGTTCTTGGGGTTGGGTGGGCCGGCACGCGCGGGTGGTGGCGGCGCGGAAGACGAGTTGGCGGGTGCGCGAGCACGTCGCCGTGAGGTGAGGGTGCGCAGGGTGAGTTCGGGGATGCGGTTGGTAGGCGGGCGGTGGAGGTGCGGAGAGCGGTTTCGTGGGTGTGGATGTGAGTCGATGCGAGGGCGCGGGGACGCGTTCATCAGGCGCGGAGGGGGAAGCTTCGCGCGGAGGGGAAGGCGGTCGCGCGGTGGAGGTGACCGGAGGTGACCGGGGACGGTTCGAGGGTAGGGACTGTCGTCAGCGCGGGCGAGACGTGGAGACGTGAGGGTGAGCGCGCGGGGGCGGGCCATCGCGGGCGGGCGGTGGAGGCGCCAGGCACGGTGTGGGTGGCGGGTGGCGGGGAGCTGGCGGTGCGGGTGGCGGTGGTTGTGGGCGGGTGGTGGAGGTGCCGGGCATGGTGCGGGTGGATGTGGGTGGGATAGCGGAGGTGTGGAGAGCGAGGTGGTGCGGGGTGTGGGTGTGGGGTCAGTGTGGGTGGGTGGTGGAGGTGCCGGGCATGGTGCGGGTGGTTGTGGATGGGATTGCGGAGGTGTGGAGAGCGAGGTGGTGCGGGGTGTGGGTGTGGGTGTGGGGTCAGTGTGGGTGGGCGGTGGAGGCGCGGGGGACGAGTTCGTGGGGGGTGCGGCGGCGGCGCGGGCGGGAGCCGGGGGGTTTGAGGACGAGTTCCAGTGCCTGCCTGCCCATGCTGATCATGGGGAGGCGGATCGTGGTCAGCGCGGGGTAGGCGGCGGCGGCCGCCGGGATGTCGTCGAAGCCTGCCACTGAGATCTCCTCCGGCACGCGGAGGCCGGAGCGCAGCAGCCACGACATGGCGCCGACGGCCATCGGGTCGTTCAGGGCGACGACCGCCGTCAGATCGCGGTGCAACGTCATGAGCGTGGCCACGGCGGACGCGCCGCCCTCACGGGTGAAGTCGCCGGGGACCACCGGGATCGACCGCCACGGCAGGCCGGCGGACTCGACGGCCTGGCGGAGTCCGGCGAGGCGGTCTTCGACGGTCGTGAGGTTGGCCGGTCCGGACAGGATGCCGATGCGCCGGTGGCCGAGGTCGAGCAGGTGGCGCATGAGCGTCACGCCGCCCGCGAGGTTGTCGGGGAGCACGGCGTCGACCGGCAGATGGTGGCGGCCGATCACGGCCACCCGGCCGCCGGCCGCGGTGAACGAGTCGACCTCGGCGGCGATGTCGGCCTCGGTGCTCGCGTCGATGTAACCGGAGCCGGCCAGCACGATCGAGTTGACCCGGTGGGCGCGCAGCGCGCGGATGCGGGCCAGTTCGGCGGTGGGGTCGCGCTCGGTCTGGCTGATCAGCGCCATATAACCGCGGCTCTCGATCTCGCGCAGCACCCCACGGGCGATCTCGCCGAAGTACGGGTCGCCGACGTCGTGGACGATCAGGCCGACGATGGACACCTGCCCCCCGGCGAGGGCGCGGGCGTGGCTGTTGGGGACGTACCCGATGCGCCTGGCGACCGCCTGGACGTGCGCGGCGACGGCGGCGCTCACCCCCGTGCTGCCCGTCATCGCGCGCGAGGCCGTGGCCAGCGATACACCGGCGGCCCGCGCGACGTCGACGAGGCGCGGTGGCGCCGGACTGTGTGCCATGAGCGCGCAACCCCCCTTGTCCGCCGCTGAATCCCGTGCAATCGTAACCGAAAGCGCTTACGAAAGCGCTTGCGTACGCCGGAGGACCGGAAATGTCAGCTCTGCGTAAGGCAACCGTGGTTCTCGCATTATCCAGCGTGGGCATTTCCGCATGTGCCAAGGCGGAGGACCAGCCCTCGGCCGGACCCACCACAGGCCCGGTGAAGATCGGCATTTCCCTCCCGTTGACCGGTGACTTCGCCGAGCCGGGCAAGGGCATCAAGGAGGGCTACGAGGTCTGGGCCGACCGGGTCAACGCCAAGGGCGGCCTGCTCGGCCGGAAGGTCGAACTGATCTTCCGCGACGACGCCTCCGACCCGAACCGGGTCACCTCCGACTACGAGTCGCTCATCACCCAGGACAAGGTCAACCTCGTCTTCGGCCCCTTCTCCTCCCGCCTGGTGATCCCTGCGGGCAAGGTGGCCGAGTCGTACGGCATGCTCTTCGTCGAGCCGGCCGGCGCCGCCAAGGAGGTCTTCGAGCAGGGCTTCACCCGGCTGTTCTACGCCGCGCCCGCAATCGCCGGCGACCACTACGACTACCTGGCCGACTACCTCGTCAAGCTGCCCGCCGACCAGCGCCCGAAGACCGCCGCGTACGCGAGCCTCGACGACCCGTTCGCCCAGGGCACCGCGTACGGCCTGCGAGACCGGCTCGCCGCCGCCGGCATCAAGACGGTCGCCGACGAGGTCTACCCGCCCGAGACGACCGACTTCGCGCCCATCGCCGCGAAGATCGCAGCCGCCAAGCCCGACATCGTCGTCGGCGGCACCCAGTTCGAGGACTCCGTCGGCCTGGTCCGTGCCCTCCAGGAGCTCAAGACGCAGCCGAAGATCGCGGCGTTCAGCACCGGGCCGACGCTGGCCGAGTTCCCGGCGGCGGTCAAGGGCGCGGTCGAGCACATCATCTCGCCGGTCGGCTGGTCGGCGACGTCCGGGTTCACGGGGAACGACGAGATGGTCGCGCGCTACAAGGAGATGTTCAAGACCGACGCCAACGAGGACGCGGCCAACGGTTACACGGTCGGGCAGGTGGTCGAGGCGGCGGTGAACGCGGTCAAGTGCGTCGAGCCGACCAAGGAGTGTCAGGACAAGCTGGCCGACCACCTGCGGCGGAGCACGTTCGAGACGGTGGTCGGCCCGCTGTCCTTCGACGATCAGGGGCGCCCCGAGCAGGCGCACATGATCCAGCAGTACGTCAACGGCAAGGTGGAGATCGTCCTGCCCGAGGGGTCCAAGGCGCAGACCGCCAAGCTCGTCTTCCCTAAGAAGGAATGGTGACATTTCCGATTATGCTCCGGTGCCGCTCCGACGCCCCGGCTCTCACCCGGCCTCCCCGTACGGCCCCCCGCCCCCGGACGCACAACGCGCGCCCAGTCCCTTCCCGGCTCGTGACACCGGCCTGGCTCCCGATCCGTGACACGCGCACAGTCCCCCTCCGGCTCCTGTCACTGGCCTGGCTCCCGATCCGTGACACTCGCACGGTCCCTCTTCGGCGCCTGACCTCGGCCTGGCTGAGCGTCCGTGACACGCGCACAGACCCTCCCCGACTGTCGTCATCGGCCCTGCCCCCGACCTCGTCTCCACTCCCGCCCCCCGACTCCGGGCAGCAGTCTGTCGAGGGCTGCTCCCAGGACTCTGACGGCTGCCCGTCGGCCAGGTCACCCGCTGCGGCTCGGTCGTCGAGGACGCCGCTGGGTTCCGTCCCACGTACGCGCCGACGGGTGGTGCCCGGCCGCGAGTGCCTTCCGGCCATGCCCGGTGACGGCTGCTTCCCGGTGGCCGGTGGCGTGTGCTCGGGAGCGGTTCGTGGGTGCGGATGTCCGTTGGGCGGCGGCGGTGTGCGCTTGCCGGGTCGCGGTGGCTTGCGGTGCCGGGTGATGCGTGGTGGGCGGCGGACGGGAGGCGGTGGCGAGTGCCGGCGGATGGTGTCCGGTGGCGGGCGCCTTGCGACGACCGGTGAGGCGGCTCCCGGGGATGCAGGCCCGCTGGGTCGCGGTGGTGTGCGGTGTCGGGCGATGCCCGGTGGCGGGCCGCGGACGGGAAGCGGCGGGGTGCGTGGGCGGGCCGTACCCGGTGATGGGTGTCCGCCGGAAACCGGCGGCGGGTGCGCGCGGGCCGTGTCCGGTGGCTGGGCCGAGCGCGCCGCGTGGAAGCCGATCCCGGCCCCTGGTCGTGGGTGCGCGCGGGGCGTGTCCGGTGGCCGGAGAGGGGAGGGCGGGTGACGCTGCTGCTGCAAGGGCTGGCGCTCGGGGTCCTGACGGGAGGGCTCTACGCGCTGCTGGCATCCGGTCTGTCCCTGTACTTCGGTGTGATGCGCGTGGTCATGGTCGCCCACCCGGCGTTCCTGTTCCTCGGTGCCTACCTGACCTACACCCTCCACACGGCCTTCGGCCTCGACCCGCTGCTGACGATCCCGTTCACGGTGCCGGTCTTCTTCGTCCTGGGTGTCGCCGTGCAGCGGCTGCTGATCGCCCGCCTGCCGAGTGACCAGATCCAGATGATGTCGGTCCTGCTGACCTTCGGCCTGGCGCTCACCGTCGAGGGCCTTCTCGGGACGATCTACACCGGATCCTTCAAATCCGTCACCGTCGGCTATGACACGAAAAGTCTCCACATAGGTGGTGTCAGCCTTCCCTACGACAAGATCATCGCCTTCGGCATCGCCGCCCTCACCCTCATTGTGCTGTTCACCGTCCTGGTCAAAAGCCGTTTCGGCCGATCCCTGAGAGCCACCGTCCAGCACCGGGAGGCCGCCAGACTCGTCGGCATCAAGACCGAGCGCGTCACCGGCTACGGCTTCGGCATCGGCCTCGCCACCGCCGCCGTGGGAGGCGGTGTCCTCGCCCTGATCACCCCGTTCTTCCCCGCCTCCCACTGGGCCTGGATCGGCAAGCTCATGGCCATCATCGTCGTCGGCGGCCTCGGCAGCGTGGCGGGCGCCGCCCTGGCGGCCGTGCTGCTCGGCGTAGTCGAGGGCCTGGTCCTGGTCACGTACGACGCGACCTGGGCGACCCTGATGTTCTACGTCTTCCTCTTCCTCACCCTGCTGCTGCGTCCGCAGGGGTTCTTCGGAGGCCGGCTTGCGCATCGTTTCTAGGATCCTGATGGCGGCGGGCGTGGCCGCCGCCCTCGCCTACCCGTGGCTGGTGCCGAACTACTATCTCGTGTACGCGGGCGTCCTCACCGTCATGTACGCGGTGACGGCCACCTCGTGGAACATCCTCGGCGGCTTCACCGGCTACGTCTCGCTGGGCCACTCGGCCTTCTTCGGCCTGGGAGCGTACGGGACCGGCCTGCTCGTCACCCGCGCAGGCTGGCCGTGGCCGCTCGCGCTCGCGGTGTCGGCGGTGCTGGTGACGCTCGGGGCGGCGATCGTCGGCGTCGCGGCCGTCCGGGTGCGCGGCGCCTCCTTCGTGATCGTCTCGATCGCGCTGGTGTCGGTGATGAACCTGCTGGTGCAGGGCTGGCGCTCGCTGACCGGCGGCTCGTCGGGCGTGCAGGTGCCCGCGCCCTTCCCCGAACTGAGCCGGGGCCAGACGCACATGGTCTTCTTCTACCTGTATCTCGCGTTGCTCGCGCTGGCGCTGCTGACCTGGTGGTTCATCGGCCGCTCACGCTTCGGCAACGGCCTGCGCGCGATCAGGGAGGACGAGGACAAGGCCGAGATGCTCGGCGTGCCGACGGCGGCCTACAAGGTGGCGGCGTTCGCGCTGTCGGCGCTGTTCGTGACGCTCGCGGGCGGCCTGTACGCCGTGTGGTTCCGCTCGCTGGACCCGATCTTCCTGTTCTCGATCGTCCTGGGCGCGTACATGGTGCTGATGAGCCTGCTCGGCGGGGGACGGCACCTGCTCGGCCCGCTGCTCGGCGCCTTGATCATCGCGCCCGCCGGGGAGTACTTCCTGATCGCGCTCGGCGAGAGCCAGATCCACCTGACCGCCACCGGCGTGCTGCTCGTGCTGGTGGTGCTGTTCATGCCGGAGGGCATCATCCCCAAACTCGTCCGCAGGCCCGCAGGGGCCTCGATCCGGGAGGAGACGGCCGAGCAGCGGTTGCTGGAGGTGCGCGGATGACGCTCACGACGGAGGGACTGACCAAGACGTTCGGCGGCGTGCGCGCCGTGTCGGGCGCCAACGTGGCGATCAAGGAGGGCCGGGTGAACGGGCTCATCGGGCCCAACGGCTCCGGCAAGACCACCTTCTTCAACCTGGTCACCGGCCTGATCAGGCCGGACTCCGGCCGCGTCCTCCACCAGGGTAGGGACATCACGGGCTGGTCGCCGCACCGCATCGCGCACGCCGGGCTGGGCCGTACCTTCCAGCTCTGCCGGATCTTCCCGCGCATGTCGGTGCTCGACAACATGCTGGTGGCGGTACGGCGGACGCGGCTGCGCGAACTGCTCGCGGGCACCCGCGCGACCGCCGAGGTCGAACGGGCCCGCCACTGGCTGCACCGCATGGGCATCGACCACCTGGAGACGGCCGAGGCCCGCCACCTGTCCTACGGTCAGCAGAAGCTGCTGGAACTGGCCGCGGTCTTCATGGGCGACCCCGGCCTGGTGCTGCTGGACGAACCGGCGGGCGGCGTCAACCCGGCGCTCATCGACCGGATCTCCGCCCTGGTCAGGGACCTGAACGCGGAAGGCAGGACGTTCCTCGTCGTCGAGCACAACATGGACATGGTGATGAACATGTGCGACCACGTCATCGTCTTCGACCGGGGCGCCCCCATCAGCGAGGGCACCCCGCAGGCGGTGCAGGCCGACCCTCGGGTGCTGGAGGCCTACCTTGGGGTCTGAGGCGCTGCTGTCGCTCGACGGCATCACAGCCGGGTACGGCAGAGCGGCCCTGGTGCTGCGCGGCCTGTCGGTCACGGTCAACGCCGGCGAGGTCGTCTGCCTGGTCGGCCCGAACGGCGCGGGCAAGTCCACCGTGCTCAGGGTCGCCAGCGGGCTGCTGGCCCCGCGCTCGGGCACGGTGGTGCTCGCGGGCGAGGACGTGACCGGCCGCTCGCCGCAGGACCTGCTCGGCAGGGGCATGGCCCATGTGCTGCAGGGACACAGCGTGTTCAGGGAGATGACGGTCGGGGAGAACGTCCGGCTCGGCGGTTACACCGTCCGCGACCCGGTACGGCTGCGCGCGCGCATCGAGGCGGTGAAGGAGTTGTTCCCCGTCGTGGGGGAGCGGTGGGACAGCGTCGCCGGGCTGCTGTCCGGCGGGCAGCAGAAGCAGGTGGAGTTCGCCCGCGCGCTGATGCTCGAACCCCGGGTGGTGTTGCTGGACGAGCCCTCGATGGGCCTGGACCCGAAGACGACAGCGACCGTCTTCGATCAGATCGACCTGATGCGCCGTACCGGTGTGGCGGTTCTGCTGGTCGAGCAGAACGCCCGGCGGGCGCTGGAAATGGCAGACGTCGGCTGCGTGCTCGACCTGGGCCGGGTGCACCTGTCCGGACCGGCGCGCGAACTGGCCGCCGACCCCCGCCTCGGCGCGTTGTACCTCGGGGGAGCGGCGGCCGGGAACGGCGGTTCCTAGGCGGGGACGAGCACCCGCTTGCGGAACACCCAGTACGTCCAGCCCTGGTAGAGGAGGACGAACGGCAGCGTGAACAGCCCGATCCAGCTCAGCACGGTCAGCGTGTAGGGGCCGGAGGCGGCCTCGGCGAGCGTGAGTCCGGTCAGCGGCTCGGCGCGCAGGGTGGTGAACACGGCGGCGGAGGCGAGGGCGATGCCCGCCGCCGTCGCCGTGAAGGCCCAGCCCTCGCGACGCCGCCAGATGAGCGCCGTCGCCGCCGCGATCGCGGCCGTCGCCGCCAGTGCGGGAAGCGTCGAGGGGATCTGCGACAGGGCGAGGATCGCCGTCGGGATCGCCAGGACCGAGATCGCGAGGGCGGCCCTGCGGGCCCGGTCGCGCACCGGGCCGCCGGTGCGCAGGGCCAGGAAGACCGCGCCGTGCAGGAGGCACACGGCCAGCGAGAACACGCCGCCGACCACGGCGGAGGCGAGGGTCCCGTGCAGCATGTGGGCGAAGACCGCCCCCCACATGAACGCCGGGACGGCGCTGCCTGCGACGATGCCCGCGTCGCACCAGAAGGTGCGCTCGACCTTGCCGCGCCACTCCAGGCCGACGCCGCGCACGATGAGCCCGACCAGCACCAGGACGACCGGCAGGTAGAAGCCGCTGAACATGCCCGCGTACCAGGCGGGGAAGGCGGCGAACATGACGCCGACCGCCGTGATCAGCCAGACCTCGTTGCCGTCCCAGACCGGGCCGATCGTCTGCAGCGCCTGCCGGCGCTGGTCGGGGCCGCGCGAGACGATCGGCGCGAGCATCCCCACCCCGAAGTCGAAGCCTTCGAGGATGAAGTAGCCGGTCCACAGGAAGGCGATGATCAGGAACCAGAGGTCGATCATGGTGTGCTCCTCAGTACGCCAGGACGGGCTCGCGCTCGGCGGGCACGCTCGGGGTCTCCTCCATGCCCTTGCGGACATGTCTGACCAGCAGGACGGCCTCGGCCACCGCGAGCACGCCGTACAGCAGCGTGAAGACCGACAGCGAGATCGCGACCTCGGTCAGGCTCACCCCGGGCGAGACGCTGGAGGCGGTGAGCAGTTCGCCCGCGACCGTCCAGGGCTGGCGGCCCACCTCGCTCAGCAGCCAGCCCGCGATGATGGCGAGGATCGGCAGGGGCAGGGCCAGCATCAGCGCCCGCGCGAACCAGCCCGGTAGCGGCCGTTTGCGGCGGGTGAGCCACAGGCCGAGCACCGACAGCGCCACCGTGCCCATGCCGAAGTAGAGCATCACGCGGAACGACCAGAACACCACGGCCTGGTCGGGGCGGTAGTCGCCGGGGCCGAACTGCTGCTCGAAGCGCCGCTGCAGGTCCTCCGTGCCCGGGACGACGGCCTCCAGGTCGTGCGTGGACAGCAGGCTGAGGACCTTCGGTATCTCCAGGCCGGGCACGATCGTGAACGGCGCGCCCTGCGTGTCGCGTTCGAGGCCCTCGGCGGCGGCCAGCTTCATCGGCTGCTGCTCGTACATGAGCCGGGCCGAGGAGTCGCCGGTGGCGACCACGACCGCTCCGGCCACCGCGGTCATCAGCAGCGCGGCCCGCGCGGTACTGCGCCACATGTCGCTGCGCTCGCGCAGCCACCAGTAGCCGCAGATCGCGAGGATGAAGCCGCCCGCGACGATGAACGCCCCGGCGATCACGTGGGGGACCTGGGCGAGCGCGGTGGAGTTCGTGAGGACCGCCCACAGGTCGGTCATGCGGGCCTTGCCGTCCTCGACGACGTAGCCGACCGGGTGCTTCATCCAGGCGTTGGCGGCCAGGATGAAGTAGGCCGAGAGGTTGGAACCGATGGCGGCCGCCCAGATGGTGGCCAGGTGCAGGCGTTTGGGGAGCTTGTCCCAGCCGAAGATCCACAGGCCGAGGAACGTGGACTCCATGAAGAAGGCGAGCAGCGCCTCCAAGGCGAGCGGGGCGCCGAAGACGTCGCCGACGAAGATGGAGTACTCGCTCCAGTTCATGCCGAACTGGAACTCCTGCACGATGCCGGTGACGACGCCCATCGCGAAGTTGATCAGGAAGAGCTTCCCGAAGAACTTCGTCAGCCGCAGGTAGTGCTCCTTGCCCGTGCGGTGCCAGGCGGTCTGCAGTCCGGCCACGAAGATGCCGAGACCGATCGTCAGCGGCACGAACAGAAAGTGGTACACGGTGGTGATGCCGAATTGCCACCGTGCCAGGTCTAGTGCGTCCATCGTCCCCTCGCGGGCGCTAGCTCTACACGTTGTAGTACATCTACCTGAAGTAGTACTACAATCTGTAGAGCAAAAGGGCGTGAACCGGATGCGACCTTGGTCACAGCCGTGTGAGCAGGGGTTCTTCAGCGGGTGGCGCGGAGGTAGGCGGGCAGGTCGCCCAGCTCGTAACCCCGGCGCTTGATCTTGTCGACCAGGATGCGGAAGTCGCGGGCGAGGTTCGGGCGGAAGTGCAGCAGCAGGATGTCGCCCGGCCGCAGCCGTTTGTCCGGCACCTGGTAGGCGATCTTCCCGCCCGGCTGCACGGTGGCCGTCCACAGCAGTACGTCGGTGATGCCGCACGAGCGCGCCGCCGCGAGCGTGTCGGCGTTGTAGGCGCCGAACGGCGGGCGGAACAGCGTCGGCCGCTCGCCGGTCCGGCGGGCGATGAGCGCGGAGGCGCCGCAGATCTCCCGGCGCTGGGCGTCGCGGCCGAGCGTGCGGAGGTCGGGGTGGGTGAGGGTGTGGTTCTCGATCGGCACCCCCGCATCACGCAAAGAGCGGAAATATCCCCACTTTCCGGTGCCGACGTACCTGCCGGGGCCGCCCGCAGGGTCCGGCGCGCCCTTGGCCTCGACCGCGTCGCGCATCGCGAAGGCGACGATCGGGATGCGCTCGGCGCGCACCTGTTCGACGAAGCCCGGATCCTGCTCCCAGCCGTCGTCGATGGTGAGGAAGACCACCTTGCGCCGGGTGGGGATCGAGCTGATCACCCGAGGGGCACCGGGCGTCGCCCGGATCCTGCCCACCTCGCCGGGACGGGGCCGCACCCCGGGCGGGCTTGTGGCGGACGCTCCGGGCGCCGGCTTCGCGGCGCCGGATGTCGTGTCTCCGGGGATCGATTCGATGGGTGTCGTGCAGGCCGCAAGGGCCGCGAGCGCCGACATCGTCACCACCGCGCCGACCGCGCGCCTCCCCCAGGCCATGGCGAATCATCATGCCAGTTCGGCGTCCGCCACGGACGGCGTCGGCCGATGTCGGCGTGAGTTGCCATGCTTTCCGGGGGCTCGCGTGCCTAAAGTGGCCCTGTGAGGATTGCGGGAAGTGCCGTGATCGGCATCGACAGAGACCGGCTTTGGGCTGCCTTCCAGGACCCCGAGGTGCTCGTGCGCACCATTCCGGGCTGTGAACGCCTGGAGGAGAGCGGGCCGGGCAACTATCGCATGACGGTCAGTGCCGGGGTGGCCTCGATCAAGGGCGTGTACCGGGGCGAGGTGGGGCTGTCGGAGCCGCTGGCGCCGGAGAGCTTCGTCCTCAGGGCGCGCGGGCAGGGGGCGCCGGGGACGGTCGAGGCCACCGTCCGCGTACGGCTGAGCGAGGCCGAGGCGGGCACCCGGGTCGACTACGAGGCCGAGGCCGTGGTGGGCGGCATGATCGGCGGCGTGGGCCAGCGCATGCTGGGCTCGGTGGCCAAGCGTACGGCGGCCGAGTTCTTCACGGCCGTGGAGAACCACCTGAGAACCGGCGGCCTCCAGGCATCCGCGAACGGTGTCGCCGGTGCGGCCCCCGCGTCGATGACGGGCGCCGCCCGAGAGTCCGCAGCGGCCGTGGGCGAGGGTCCCCCGGGGGCGACCGACCGGGCGGCCGCCTCGGGCACAGGTCAGGAAATTTCGGCATTCGCCGGTGAGGCGGGCGCCCCGCGCGTGTACGAGCGCCCAGCCAAGGACGGCCCGCCCAAGGAGCACACCCAGACCCGCCCGTGGACGATGCTCGCCGCCTTCGGCATGGGCGCGGGCGTCGCCACGGCCGGAATGGTGATCGGCTGGCTGCTGGGCCGTTCCGGCCGCCGCTGAGCGGGGCTCGGACGGGCCGGCTGTGCGGGCGTCCGGGGAGACGTGCGGTGTTTCGTCGGCGCGAGCCTCGCCAAGCGACCCGGGCCGTGGGCAGGTACAGGCCGAAGTGGCCTGGGCCGGGTGCGGTGGGGCGCGTAGCGGTTCGGGTTAGTTCCTAAACCCGCTCGAAAACCGTTCAAAGGGATTTCTTTGCCGTCTGGCGCGATGGACCGCCCGCCTGGCGCCGACCAGGGAAAGGCTCTCGCGGAAAAGGATCTCCCGGCGTAGCGTGGCAGATATGCGGCAGGCACACGCGGAAGACGCGAGGACCGAAGCCAGGCGGGTCGTGCGCAACCTGCTGGGCCAGGAGCGCCCCACCGCCGCCGCGCTGATCGGCGACGCCGTCCCGGTTCTCGGCCACGACCGCGTCCACCGCTGCCTCGACCTGGCCCTCGGCGCCTCGCTGACCCGCCGCGCCGCCGAACTCGCCGCCGTCGCGGCCCTCCTGGTCGGCACCAGGGAACTCGGCGAGCCCTGGTGGACGGGTGCCAGAGGCGACAAACTGCCCGCCCCCGACGAGATCCTGCGCACCGCGCTGGCGATCGAGCCGTGGACCGACCTGACCGCCCTGGAGATGCTGGCCGCCTGGATCTCCGACGACGCCGCCGACCAGCTCTGGGGCCCTCCGGTGGCCGAGGTGGACCTCAACTCCTGGCACGCGGAGGACCGGTTCGAACTGCCGGAGGAAGTGCGGCCGGGCCGGCGCCTGGTGGTGCACTTCGACGCGGGAGGCAGGCTCGACGCCGTCGTGACCCGGCGCCCGGACGGCTCGCTCGGCTCCAACCTCGACTTCCAGTCGCTGCGCTACGCCCGCCCGGCGGAGGCCCAGTGGAGCTGGAGCGTCGCGGCCGGTCTCGGCCCGCACCCGCTGCCGGGCGAGGACCCGGACCCGTACGCGCGCGAGGTGGACCAGAAGGCGGCGGGCATCCTGCGCACCTGGGCGATGCGCCACGGCGCGGGCCGCGAACTCCTCGGCGAGCGCTGGCAGACGGTCGGCGACGTGGTGGCGGCCGTCGAACGGGTCGACTGGATGTGGCGCAGCGCCGAGTGGTTCGGCTGGTGGCGCGGCGCGTCCGCGCTCGTGGACGACTCCGGCTACCTGCCCTTCCGCCTGGAGGAACTGGCCGAGGACTAGGTCAGTGCCGGGAATGCCGTCGTGAGCGGGGCGGTTGCCGAGATGCATGAAGGTTGAAATTTTCTCGGACGTGATCTGCCCCTGGTGCTACATCGGCCATACCCGTTTCGCGCGCGCGGCCGAGGCGTTCCGGGCCAAGGGCGGCACCCTTGAGGTCGTCATGCGGCCCTTCCAGCTCAACCCGGACGCCACCACGGAGGGCGAGCCGCTGGTGCCGTTCCTGGAGGAGAAGTACGGCCCCGGCGTCTCCCAGATGTTCGCCCGCGTCAGCAACGCGGCCGAGCAGGAGGGCCTGAAGCTGGACTACGACGCCGCCGTCAGCGCCAACACCGCCGAGGCCCACCGCCTGATCGCCGTGGCCACCGCGCAGGGGCTGGGCGAGGAGATGGCCCAGCGCCTGTTCCGCGCCTACTTCACCGAGGGCCGCAACGTGGCCGACCCCGAGGTCCTGGCCGGGCTCGCGGCCGAGGTCGGGGTGCGCGACCAGGGTGAGGACGCCGAGGTGAGCGGGCACGAGGTGAGCGAGCAACTGGCCAGGGCCAGGCGGCTGGGCATCACCGGGGTGCCGCTGTTCCTGTTCGAGGAGAAGTACTCGGTGTCGGGCGCGCAGCCCTACGAGAGCTTCGTCTCGGTGATCGACGAGGTGGCCGAGCGCACGGGACAACAGCCGGTCACCACGCTGGCCGCCCCGGCGGACGGCTGCGACGACGACGGCTACTGCCCGGTCTGATCCCCGAGATCGCCCGTGCGGTGGTGGCGGCGGCACAGGACCTGGTAGCGCACGGGGGAGACGTCGGTGTCGCCGATGACGACCTGCTCCCCCGTACGGACCATGGCCCCGCCCACGACGCGCGCGTTGAGCAGACCGGGCCGTCCGCACCAGCACAGCACCTCCACCTGGAGCCGGCAGACCTCGTCGGCCAGTTCGAACAGCCGCTGGGCGCCGGGGAACAGCACCGAGCGGAAGTCGGAGGCGAGCCCGAAGGCGTACACGTCGATGCCGTGCTCGTCGACCAGGTCGGCCAGCTGCTCGATCTGCCGCACGCTGTAGAAGCACGCCTCGTCGCAGATCACGTAGTCGATCGCGGGCCGCGACAGCACCAGCTTGACCAGGTCGAGGTCGTCGGTGACCTCGATCGCCTCGTGCCCTATGCCGATGCGGCTGGTGACCCGCGCCCCGCCGGAGCGGTCGTGCTTGGTCAGCACCAGGCCGCGCCGCCCCTGCCTGCCGTGGTTGTAGTTGAGCTGCAGCGCCAGTGTGGACTTCCCGCAGTCCATGGGGCCGAAGTAGAACTTGAGCAGGGCGCCCCGCCGAGCCGTGGGCACGGGGGACAGAGCAGACGATTCGGTCACGGGGGGCCAGCTTAGTGCCCGCACCAAGAGTCGTTGACGAAGTCCTGGACCCGGCTGGCGCGTGACGGCAATCGCACCGTTATCGGCGCCCGATACACATGGGTGGCATGCGTAGTGTCCGTATCGGAGTCGATACCGGTGGAACCTTCACCGATGTGGTGGCGGTGGATGAGAAGTCCGGTGAGGTCGTCACCACCAAGACCCCGTCCACGCCCGCGAACCCGGCAGACGGGTTCATCGCGGGCATCGGCAAGCTCGGCGCGCTCGATGTCAGCGCCGTCGTCCACGGCACCACCGTGGCCACCAACCAACTGCTCGAAGACCGCATCTCAGACCTCGGTTTCATCACGACGGAGGGCTTCGAGTCCATTCTGGAGATCGCCCGGCAGAGCGTGCCCGACGGGTACGGGAACTCGTATTTCTGGGTCAAGCCCCCTCGGATCGTCCCCGTCCATCGGGTGCGGACCGTCGGCGGGCGGCTCGACCACCTGGGCGCCGAGGTGCGCCCGTTCGACGAGGAGCAGGCGGCGGAGGCCGCGCGCTGGTTCCGCGCCAAGGGGGTGAGCGCGATCGGCGTGTGCTTCCTGCACTCCTACGCCAACCCCGAGCACGAACGGCGCATGCGCGAGGTCCTCGCCCGCGAGCACCCTGCGGCCACGGTGTCGCTGTCCAGCGATGTGCTGCGCGAGTACCGCGAGTACGAGCGCTCGGTCACGACGCTCGTGGACGCCGCCGTCAAGCCGACCATGCGCCGCTACATCGCCAACCTGTCGGAGCGGCTCGGCATGCCGTTCTCCGTGATGAAGTCCAACGGCGGCATCCTGTCGGCCCGCGAGGTCGTCAACCAGCCGATCAGCACCGTGCTGTCCGGCCCCGCAGCGGGCGCGCTCGGCGCCGCCCTCATCGCCTCCACCGCCGGGCACCCCTCGGTGATCACCCTGGACGGCGGCGGCACCTCGACCGACGTCGCCGTCGTCGTGGACGGCGAGCCCTCGACGACCACCGAGGGCTCGATCGGCCGCTACCCGTGCAAGATCCCGATGATCGACATCGTCACCGTCGGCGCGGGCGGCGGCTCGGTCGCCTGGATCTCCCCCGAAGGCACGCTCAAGGTCGGCCCCAGGTCGGCGGGCGCCGACCCCGGCCCGCTGTGCTACGGCAGGGGCGGCACCGAGGTCACCGTCACCGACGCCCACGTCTACCTCGGCCGCATCCCGCCGCACCTGCTCGGCGGCGAGATCCCGCTCGACGTGGGCGCGGCGGCGGCGGGCGTCCAGGCGCTGGCGGGACGGCTCGGCCTCAGCCCCGAGCGTACGGCCACGGGCATCCTGGAGATCAGCGCGTTCAACCAGAGCAACGCCATCCGCCAGATCACCGTCCGGCGCGGCCTCGACGTGCGCGACTTCCCGCTGGTGGCCTTCGGCGGCTCCGGCCCGCTGCTGGCCTGCCGCCTCATCGACATCCTCGGCCTGCCGTCGGTGATCGTCCCGCCCGGTCCGGGCAACGTGTCGGCGTTCGGGCTGCTCACGGTGGACGTCAAGAACGACTACGTGCGCACGTACGTGACCCGCTCGCTCGACCCGCGCACCGCCGCCCGCGTGTTCGGCGAGTTGGAGAGCGCGGCGGCGCAGGCGCTCGACCGCGAGGGTTTCGACGAGCCCGTGTACGCGCGCACTTGCGACCTGCGCTACTACGGGCAGGCCTACGAGGTCCGCGTGCCCGCCCCGGCGGGGGCGATCGACGAGGAGTGGCGGGCCGAGGTGCTCGACCGCTTCCACACCGCCCACGAGAAGCTGTACGGCTACGCCTACCGCGACGACCCCCGCCACGCCGTCGAATGGGTCAACCTGCGCGTCTCCGGCATCGGCCCCATCACCCGGCCCGCCATCCGGCCCCTGCCGCCCGGGAAAGCCCCGGTGCCGCCCGGTCACCGCCGGGTCCACTTCGAGCGGCCGGAGGAGACGCCGATCCACCAGCGCACGGATCTCGCCCCTGGAACGGTCGTCACCGGCCCCGCCGTCATCGAGGAGTACGGCTCCACCATTCCCGTCCACCCCGGGTTCACGGCCACGGTGGACGACTTCGGCAACCTGGAGGTACGCCGGTGAACGCGGACCCGATCCTCGTCGAGATCGTCGAGGGCACGCTGGCGTCGGTGGAGAAGGAGGTCGAGACCGCCATCGCCCGCACGGCCCGCTCGCCGATGATCCGCGACGCGCACGACTTCCGCGCGGGCATCCACGACGTACGGCTGCGCAAGCTGACCGGCCGCTCCTACAGCGCCCTCGTGCAGCCCGTCGTGCGCGACTTCCCCGTGGAGACCATGCGGGAGGGCGACGTCTACTTCCACAACGACGTCTACCTGTCGGAGGGCGGCATCGGCCACCTGCCCGACCTGTGCGTGACCGTGCCGGTCTTCCATGAGGGCGAGGTGGTGGCGTTCGTGCAGGCGTTCGGCCACCACGACGACATCGGCGGCGCGGTGCCCGGCAGCATGCCCTCGCACGCACGCAGCGTCTTCGAGGAGGGGCTGATGGTCCCGCCGATCAAGCTGTGGGACCAGGGCGTGCCGAACACGGCCGCGCTGCGCATCATGACCCGCAACTCGCGCATGCCGGACTCCCTGGCCGGTGACCTCGACGCCGAGTGCTCGGCCTGCCTCATGGGCGCGCGGCGGCTGTCCGAGCTGTTCCACCGGTACGGCAGGGCCGCCGTCGAAGCCTGCTTCGAGGCGATCATCACGAACACCACGGAGACCTTCCGCAGGGAACTGCTCGCCAAGATCCCCGAGGGCACCTACGTGTGGGAGGACTACGCCGAGCACGACGGCGTGGACGAGCCGCGCCTGCACGCCCAGCGCATCACCCTGAGCGTGGACCATGCCGCGCCCGCGCCGCTGACGATCGACTTCACCGGCACCTCGCCGCAGGCCAAGGGCCCGATCAACCACGCCGGCGACTACGCGGACGGGGTGTTCCTGAAGAAGTGGCTGGCGCCGATCCTGCGCAACCTGGCCGACACGCCCGAGCGGATGGCCGAACTGGACGTCAACGAGGGCGTCGTCCCCCTGATCGAGATGCGCTTCCCCGAGAAGGGCACGCTGCTGACGCCGATCTTCCCGGCGCCGACGAACGCCCGCACGTTCGTGATCCTGCGCCTGCTCGGCGTGCTCGCGGGCGTGCTGGCCAAGGCGACGGGCGGGCGCATGCCCGCCGACCAGGAGACGATCCGCTACACCGGCGTGTACGGCGAGGACGCCGAGGGCCGGCCGTACCTGATGAGGGAGGTCCTCGGCGGCGGCTCCGGCGGGCGCTGGTACGCCGACGGCGAGGACACCATCCACGTCGTGCCGGACTCGCGCAACATCCCGGTGGAGTTCGCCGAGGCCAGGTGGCCGTTCCGGGTGGAGCGGCTGGCGCTGGCGTGCGACTCGGGCGGGCCGGGGCGTTTCCGGGGCGGGCTCGGCTACGACAAGCACATCCGGATGCTGCGCGACGCGTCGTACATGTCGATCGCCGACCGGTCGATCCTGTCGTCCTGGGGCGTGAACGGCGGGCTGGCGGGCCGCCCGTTCCGGGTGGAGGTCGCGGGCAGGGAGATGGAGGGCCTGGTCGACGACCATCCGGTGCAGGCCGGTGAGATCATCCGCATCCGCACGACGGGCGGCGGCGGCTGGGGCTCGCCGTACGACCGGGATCCGAGGGCGGTGGCGGCCGACGTGCGCGACGGGAAGGTCTCGATCGCGGGCGCGCTCGGCGACTACGGCGTGGTGCTGGACGGCGATCGCATCGACGAGGCGGCGACGGCGGAGTTGCGCGCCCGCCTGCGGCCGGAGAAGCGGCCCTTCTTCGACCGGGGCCCCGGCTACCCCCGGCTTTCCGGCGGGCGCACGGCGGCGGAGGTGGACGACCTCTGACCGACCGGCGGGCGGGTGCCATGATTTCTCCCATTCACCAGCGAACGAGGAGAAGCCATGCGCATCGCACTGGCCGGGCTGGCGACGAGCCACCCGTACACCGACGCCCGCACACTGTCGCGCCACGCCGAGCTGTCGGTGTGGGAGCCGGACGCCGAGCGGCTGCGGCGTTTCACCGACGAGCACCCCGGGGCCCGCGTCGCGGCCTCCCTTGAGGAGCTGCTGGCGGCCGGGCCCGACGGGGTGGTGCTCACCGTGCCCAACCCCGGGGCGCCGAAGGCGCTGGCGGCGGTGCTGGAGACGGGCGCGCCGGTGTTCATGAACAAGCCGGCCGCCGCCAGCCGGGAGCAGCTCGACGCGCTCGACCGGCTGGAGATCGGCGACCGGGTGCTGTCGTGTTCGGTGCTGCGTTTCGCCCCGGCGTTCGCGGCGGCGCGGGTGGATCCGGCCGAGGTGCTGTCGGTGCGGGCGACCGTACGGCATGACGTGGGCCTGTGGGCGACGGGCTACAACGCGTGGCAGGACACGCCGGGACAGGGCGGCGGCACGATGGTGACGATGGGCGTTCACGGTGTCGAGCTGCTGGTGGCGCTGCTGGGCCCGGACGTACGGCTGGCGGGGGCGGCCGGGGCGGTGCGCCACTACGAGGGGCTGTGCTCCGAGGACTCCGGGGTGATGGCGCTGCGCTGGGGCAGCGGGGTGAGCGGTGTGGTGGAGATCATCGGGGTGTCGGAGTCCGAGGCGTACACGGTGACCGTGCACACGCGCGGCGGCTCACGTGACATCGTCGTGGAGCCCGGCGACGACGTGCTGAAGGGCCTCGGGTACGAGGGGACGGTCGAGGCGTTCCTCGCGATGGTGGGCGGCGCGCCGAGTCCGGTGCCGTGGGAACAGACCCGTGCCGTCCTCGACATCCTGATTTCCGCCCGCGAAGCCGTTCCGACCCATTGACAGGGCAATCCTCGCGAAGTTACGGTCTGGACCGTAAATGAGAGGAGTTTGAGGGGTGCGGACCGAATCCGAGCTCGAGGAGCGGCTGGCGCGGCCAAGCTCAGGGCTCGTCGAAGACCTGGCCAAGCTCGACGGCGACATCATGATCCTCGGCGCGGGCGGAAAACTCGGCCCCAGCCTGGTCAGGCTGGCGCTCAACGCCACGAAGGGCGAGCGGCGCGTCGTCGCCGTCTCCCGCTTCTCCGAGCCGGGGCTCGGAGAAGCGCTCACCGAGGAGGGCGCGAGCGTCGTGCGCGCCGACGTCGCCGACGAGGACGCCCTGCGGGCGCTGCCCGACGTGGAGAACGTCGTCTTCCTCGTCGGCGCCAAGTTCGGCACCCAGGGCGCCGAACACGCCACCTGGTTCACCAACTCCTACCTGCCCGGCCGGGTGGCCGACCGGTTCCGGGCCAGCCGGATCGCCGCCCTCTCGACCGGCAACGTCTACCCGCTCCTGCCCGTCACGAGCGGTGGCGCCACCGAGGAGACCAGGCCGGAGCCCGTCGGCGAGTACGCGATGAGCTGCCTCGGCCGCGAACGGGTCATGGAGCACTTCAGCCACGAGTACGGCACCCGCCTCGCGCTCATCCGCCTGAACTACGCGGTCGAGCTGCGCTACGGCGTGCTGGTCGACCTGGCCCAGAAGATCGTCGCGGGCACGCCGATCGACCTGGCCACCGGGCAGGTCAACGTGGTCTGGCAGGGGTATGCCAACGAGGTCACGCTGCGGGCGCTGCTGCACGCGGACGCGCCGCCGTACGTGCTGAACCTGACCGGGCCCGAACTGGTCTCCGTCCGCCAGGTCGCGCAGGCGCTCGGCCGCGAGCTGGGCAGGGAGCCGGTCTTCACCGGCGAGGAGGCGCCCACGGCGCTGCTGTCGAACGCCTCCCGGTGCCACCGCCTGTTCGGCTACCCCGAGCTCACCCCGGCCGAACTCGTCGAGCACACCGCCCGCTGGGTCGCCGAGGGCGGGCCGCTGCTCGGCAAACCGACCAAGTTCGAGCGCCGCGACGGCCGGTTCTGACCGGCATGACCACAGAAAGAGGGGGAAATCACGTGCTCAGCACGGTTCCGCAGGCCACGACGCCCATCCGCGACCTGTTCCGGCGCGGCCTGGTCATCCCGGCGCACCCGCTCGCCCTGGACGCCGGGCGCAAGCTCGACGAGCGCCGCCAGCGGGCGCTGACCCGCTACTACGTGGAGGCGGGCGCGGGCGGCCTGGCCGTCGGCGTCCACACCACCCAGTTCGCCATCCACGGCACCCCGCTCCTGGCCCCGGTGCTCGAACTGGCCGCGGAGACCTCGCGCGAGAGCGGCCGCGAGGTCGTGCTGGTCGCGGGCGCGACCGGCCCCACCGCGCAGGCGGTCGCCGAGGCCGAGCTGGCCCGCTCGCTCGGCTACCACATGGTGTTGCTCAGCCCCGACCGCGAACTCGACGAGGACGGGCTGATCGAGCGCGCCCGCGCGGTCGGCGAGGTGCTGCCGGTGATCGGCTTCTACCTCCAGACCGCCGTCGGCGGCCGTACGCTCTCACGCGACTTCTGGACCCGCCTGGCCTCGATCGAGTCGGTCGCCGGGATCAAGGTCGCCCCGTTCGACCGCTACCGCACGCTCGACGTGCTGCACGGCGTCGTGCGGGCCGGGCGCACCGACGAGGTCGCCCTGTACACGGGCAACGACGACCACATCCTCGCCGACCTCATCACCCCGCACCGCGTCGTCGTGGACGGGCGCGAGGTCGAGGTCGAGTTCGTCGGCGGGCTGCTCGGCCAGTGGGCCGTGTGGGTGCGCAGGGCGGTCGGCCTCCTGGAGGAGGCGCGCAGGGCGCGCGGCGGCGACGACGAGGCCGTACGGCGGCTGCTGAGCCTCGACGGCCACCTCACCGACGCCAACGCCGCCATCTTCGACTCGGCCAACGGCTTCCACGGCTGCATCCCCGGCATCCACGAGATCCTGCGCCGTCAGGGCCTGCTGGCGGGCCGCTGGTGCCTCGACCCGGCCGAGGACCTGTCGCCGGGCCAGCTCGCCGAGATCGACCGGATCTGGGCCGCCTACCCCTGGCTGCGCGACGACGAGTTCGTGGCCGAGGGCCTTGACCGGTGGCTCGCCTGAGACACGCCTCGACTCCCCGGTGCCCCGAGGCGCCGGGGAGCGGCGGGTCAGAGCATGAGGCGGTAGAGCGTCAGCGGGCGGCCACTGCTGCCGCTGGTCAGGTTGCCGGTGCGCTCGGCGAGACCGGCCAGTTCCAGCCGGTGGAGCATCCTGCGGGCCGTACGCTGCTGGACGGCCAGGCGTTCGGCGATCTCGCGGGTCGTCAGCGGCTCGCCGCCCGCGGCGTCGCGGGCCTCCAGCAGCCGCTCCAGGGTCGGCACCGACAGCCCCACCCGGCGGGCCAGCACGCTCAGGTTCTGCTCCCCGGCCGGGGCGGTGGCGACGGACTCCAGCACGATGTCGGTGTCGGCGCGCAGCGACAGCACCGCCGCCACGTCGCCGATGCGCCGGGCCCTGGCCAGCGCCCGGCGGGCCAGGCTCTCCGCCTCCGCGGCGCTGCGGCCGAGGCCGAAGCCCACCCGTACCATGCGGCTCTGCTCGGCCAGCCGTCCCAGCATCGGCAGCCCGGTGAATCCGCGCGTCGCGTCGGACAGCGGCCCGCGCGTCGTCACCAGCAGGTGGGTGCCGCCCCGGAAGCCCGCGAGCGTGCCGCCGAGCGCGGTCGCCTCGCGCAGCAGCCCCTCCTCGCCGTCGACCTCGATCAGGCCGAGCGCGATCTGGGCGTCCTCCTGCGCCTGGCCCTCCGCCGTGAGCAGGAGCTGGCGCAGCGCGACGCGCACCGAGTGGACCGACGGCGCCAGGCGCAGCACGTGCATCTCGCCGCGCAGCGCCTCGTGCACCGAGCTGAGGCAGGTGATGGCCACGCGCGCGGGGCCGCGCCGGTGGAAGGCGATGGCCTTGCCGGAGGTCATCTCCGAGCGGTAGCCGAGCGTGCGCAGGCGGTCGGTGGGCAGTCCGGCCTCGGCGAAGGTGCTCGTGACGTCGGCGGGCGAGAGCGTGTCGATGGACAGCGTGGTGACGTCGTGGCCCTCGTGCTGCAGGCGGACGAGCGCGCTGAGCAGCGTCGCGCCCGTGTAGTCGACGAAGGCGGCCGGCCGCGAGAGCATCTCGGCGTCGCGCGTGAGCATGTACGGCACGATGCCGGTGAACAGCCAGCCCTCGACCGAGGCGGCGTGGGCCTCGACGATGGCGGGGGCCTGCGACTCGTGGTCGTAGTCGAGCCGCAGCGCGCTGACGCCGGGCTGCTCCTCGCAGGTGGCCGCGACGTCGTCGACCAGATCGTGCGGGCCGACGACCCCGATGACGATACCCACCCGCGTCTCCTTCTCCCGTATTACGGTCAAGACCGAAAGGTTAACTCGTGACTCTGAAGTTTCCAACTATGGCCGAAGCCGACGGTCGCACCCTCGGCGACGAGGAGGTGGCCGCGCTCGACCGGGTCATCCGCTCGGGCATGCTCAGCTCCGTCTGGGGAACGGAGACGCGAGCGCTCGAACGCGAGGTGGCGGAGATGTACGGCTCCCGCCACGCGGTCGCGTGCAGCTCCGGCACCGCGGCCCTCCATCTGTCCGTCGTGGCGGCCGCCCCCGATCCGGGGGACGAGATCATCACGACACCGATCACGGACTTCGGGACCGTCGCCCCCATCTTGGCGCAGAACGCCGTCCCTGTCTTCGCGGACGTGGACCCCGAGACGGGGAATCTCGACCCGTCGGCGGTCGCGAAGGCCATCGGGCCGAGGACCCGGGCGATCCTGGTGGTGCACCTGTTCGGGGCGCCCGCCCCGGTGACGGAGCTGCGCGCCCTCGCCGACGCGCACGGCCTGGCCCTCATCGAGGACTGCGCCCAGGCGTGGCTGGCCGAACTGCCCGACGGGAGGTACGCGGGCACGGCGGGCCACGTCGCCACCCTCAGCCTCCAGCAGTGGAAGCACATCACCTGCGGCGACGGCGGCCTGACCCTCACCGACGACGACGGACTGGCCCGGCGCATGCGGCTGTTCGCCGACAAGGGCTGGGACCGCTCCGTCGGCCGCTACCACGAGAGTTTCGGGCTCAACTACCGGATGACCGAGTTGCAGGCGGCCGTGGCGCGGGCCCAGCTCGTCAAGCTGCCCGGGGTGCTCGCCGCGCGGCGCCGTACGGCGGAGCGGCTGGTGGCGGAGCTGGCGGACCTGGAGGCCCTGGTGCTGCCGAGGACACAGGGGCACGCCTGGTGGCTGTTCCCGATCGTGCTGCCCGGCGGCGGCGCGGCCGAGCTGGCCGAGGGGCTGCGGGCCGACGGTGTTCCGGCGCGGGCCGGATACCTCAGCCAGCCGCTGAACCGGGCTCCCGCGCTGACCGCCCCGGTCTACGGGGGCTCCAGGTATCCGCTGGAGGGCTACGTGCCCGCCCCCTGCCCGGAGGCCGAGCGCATGGTGGACGACACCCTGTTGATTCTGGACTGGAACGAGAACTACACCGACGAGCACGTCGAGGTGGTCGCCGGGGCCGTACGCGCGGCCCTTTGAGGGCGGGATTACGGTCATGTATCGGCCATTGACCCCCACTTCACTCGCTCGCTAGGTTTCGGTCTAGACCGGTATTAGGAGAAAGGAAGGCCCGATGAGGAAGGTAGCGGTAGCCGGCCTCGCGGCCGCCCTGGGAGTGAGCCTCGCCGCATGCGGCGGATCCGACGGCGGATCCGACGGCGGCAAGAGCACGGTGACGCTCTGGATGTACCCCGTCATCGACGACCAGGCCAAGAACAAGGCGTTCTGGGACAAGACAGAGAAGGACTTCGAGGCCAAGAACCCCACCATCGACGTCAAGGTCGACCAGCAGCCCTGGGACGGCAGACAGCAGAAGATCACCGCGGCGCTGGCCTCGAAGAAGGGGTTCGACCTGGTCCTGCTCGGGCCCGACCAGATCCCGCAGTACGTGAAGCAGGGAACCGTCGCCCCCGTGGACGACGCGGTCGGCGCCGACAAGGCCGCCTTCCGGCCCAACGCGCTGAACGCCCTCAGCGTCGACGGCAAGCTCTACGGCGTTCCCGTCTACCAGACCATCACGGCGCCGATCTGGAACAAGAAGCTCCTGGAGGACGCCGGCGTCACCGAGGTCCCCAAGACGTGGGACGAGGTGCTGGCCGCCGCGCCCAAGCTGGCCGCCAAGAAGACGCCCATCCTCCTGTACCCCGGCGCCCCCGAGACCTCGCTGAACCTCAGCTTCTACCCGATCCTGTGGGCCAACGGCGGCACCGTCTTCTCCGCCGACGGCAAGTCGGCCGCCTTCAACGGCCCGGCCGGTGTCAAGTCCCTGCAGTTCCTCCTCGACCTGCAGAAGGCGGGCGGGCTGCCGGAGAACGCCGCCACCCTGTCCAACACCATCGAGGGCAGCCCCCTCGCCCTGGGCAAGGTCGCCATGTACCACGCCGCCGCGCCGCTCGGCGCCACCCAGCTCGGCAAGGGCGTCGGCGACGAGAACGTGGTCGTCGGCGGCCCGCTCGAAGGCTCCGCGAAGGTTGCCTTCGGCATCCCCGGCGGCATCGTGCTCGCCCAGCACTCCAAGGTCGCCGACGCGGCCAAGAAGTTCGCCGCCTACCTCGGCTCCGCCGAGATCGCCACCCAGCTGGCCACCGAGTCCGGCTACTTCACCGCCCGCACCGACGCCTCGCCGACGAGCACGTCCCCGCTGGCCAAGGAGTTCGAGCAGTCGCTGGAGTTCGCCTTCCCCGGTGACAGCCACGCCTCCGCCCGCCAGGTCATGACCGCCCTGTCGCCCGAGATCCAGTCGGCCCTCCAGGGCAAGAAGGACGCCAAGCAGGCGCTCGACGACGCCGCCAAGCTGGTCAACGACCAGCTCGCCACCGGCTGAGCCAGAACCACCGGGAGGCCGCCGGAGGCGGCCTCCCTTCTCGCGAAAGGCGTTTACCCGTGCGACACCGGCTGCGTGACCCCATCACCGGGTTGCTGTTCGTCCTGCCGATGCTCGTGCTCTTCGTGATCTTCCGGTTCGTGCCGACGCTGGGCGCTGCGGGCATGAGCCTGACCGACTACAAGATCAGCGGAGACTGGAGCTTCGTCGGCGTCGACAACTACGCCAGGCTCCTCGACGATCCGATCTTCCTCGGCGCTCTGCGGGTCACCGTCGTGTACGTGGCGATCTACGTGCCGCTGACGGTCGTCGTCTCGCTGTCCACCGCCCTGCTGCTGAACTCGGTCATCTTCATGAAGGGGCTCTTCAGAGGCGCGCTGTTCCTTCCCTACGTGACCAGCTTCGTCTTCGCCGGCGTCATCTGGCGCTGGATCTACGAGTTCGACGGCCTGCTCAACGGCCTGCTGGCCAAGATCGACCTGGGGCCGGTCGGCTTCCTCGACGACACCGCGCTGGTGCTGCCCGCGCTGGCCACCGTGTCGGTGTGGAAGGGCTTCGGCTACTCCATGCTCATCCTGCTGGCCGGACTGAAGTCGATCCCGCGCTCCTACCTGGAGGCCGCCCGGGTGGACGGCGCCAACGCCTGGCAGCGCTTCCGCAGCGTCGTGTTCCCGCTGCTGCGCCCGGCGCTGTTCTTCGTCATGGTCATCGAGACGATCGGGGCCTTCCAGACCTTCGACCTCATCTACGTGATGACCGGCGGCGGACCCTCCCGCGCCAGCTACAACCTCATCCTCGCGCTCTACGACCAGGGATTCGGCGATTTCAACCTGGCATACGCGGCCACGATCGGCATCTCGCTGTTCGTCCTGGTCTTCATCGTGTCGATGATCCAGCGCCGCCTGCTCGATCGGAGCGAGAAATGACCCTGACGGAGACCAAGCGTCCCGCCCCGCCGCCTGTCGGGCGCCGCTCCGCCGTACGCGGGCGGGCGAGCGGGCGCCAGTGGCCGCTCGTGGCACTGCTCGCCGTGGTGTCGGTGCTCACCGTGAGCCCGTTCCTGCTCATGGTCGTGCTCGCGCTCAGCCCGGCCAACGAACCCACCGTGCCGCACCGGTGGCCGGACGGGCTCACCTTCGACAACATCATGACGAACCTGACCTCCTCCGGGTTCCTCACCTGGACGGTCAACTCCTTCATCTTCTCGGCCGTGTCCGTGGTGGTGATCCTGCTGACCGCCTCCATGGCCGGGTACGCGTTCGCGAAGAAGCGCTTCCCCGGCCGCGACACCCTCATGTGGGCGTTCCTCGCGACCATGATGGTGCCCTTCCAGGCCACGCTGATCCCGCTGTTCATCCTGGTGTCCGAACTCGACGGCGCGGACACCTTCTGGGGACTGATCGTGCCCACCCTCGCCAACTCGCAGGCCGTCTTCCTCATGCGGCAGTTCATCCGCGACCTGCCCGACGAACTGTTCGAGGCCGCCAAGGTGGACGGCGCCCCCGAATGGCGCGTCTACCTGCAGATCGTGCTGCCCCTCACCAAGCCGATCCTCGCCACCCTCGGCGTGTTCGTCTTCCTGTGGCACTGGAACGACTTCCTGTGGCCGCTGGTCGTCGCCAACAGCGACGAGGTGCGCACCCTCACGGTCGGGCTCGCGTCGCTGCGCGGCGAGGAGTTCCCGCAGTCGATGGAGATGGCCGCCGCCGCGATCTCCGTCGTACCGTGCCTGGTGGTGTTCTTCGTCCTGCAGCGGTACCTGGTCAACAGCATCGCGATGACCGGGTTGAAGTGATCGCCTAGGGTGGTGCGACATGAGTACGGCAATCGACCCTCGGGCGGCGGAACTGCGTGAGCGCCTGCGCGGCGCCCTGATCGCCGCCGCCGCCACCCCCATGACCGCCGAGGGGCAGGTGGACCTCGACCTGGTCTCGCGCTACTTCGCCGGACTCGTCGCCGACGGCGCCGACGGGCTCGCGGTCCTGGCCCACACCGGGCGCGGGCCGTACCTCGGTGAGGACCTGCGCACGGCCGTGATCGAGCGGGCGGTCGCGCTCGGCGTGCCCGTCGTCGTCGGCGTGGGCGGGCCCGGTGACGCCGTCCGCCAGGCCAAGGCGGCGGCCGACCTGGGGGCCTCGGCGCTGATGCCGTTCCCCACGACGGGGGACCGGGTGGCCGAGCACGAGGCGGTGTGGGAGGCGACGGGCGTGCCGCTCATCGCCTTCGACCTCTACAGCCTGCCGTGCCGGCCCGAGACCCTGGAACGGGTGGTACGACTGCCCGGGGTGGCGGGGCTGAAGGTGGCGCTGCTGTCCGACGCGATGGGCTGCCAGCGTACGATCGCGCTCACGCGCGCGGCGGGACGGCTGGCGATCACGGGCGAGGACCGGATGTTCGGGCCGTCGCTGCTGTGGGGCGCGGAGGCGGCTCTGGTGGGGCTCGCGGCGGCGCGCGTGCAGGTCACGGCGGCGGTGATGCGGGCCTTCAGGGGCGAGTCGCTGGCCGCCTTCGCACAGGCGTCGGCGAAACTGGACGAACTGGCTACCCGCACGTTCACCGAGCCGATGGAGGGCTACGTGCAGCGCATGCTGTGGGAGGCCCGCGCCGAGGGCCGCCTTCCCGCCTCCCACGCCTTCGACCTCTACGGCCCGCCGCTGTAGAGAATTCTTCGTTACGGCACCGGCCCGGTTCCCCCCACCCGCCGCCCCGCGCCGACGGCCTCCAGGGGCACGCCCCTCCTCCGACGCCGTCCCGCCGTGACGACTCCGCCCTTGCCCACGGCCCGGCCCGCGTCGGCCGCCGTCCGAGGCGCCGATGTTGGCCGCACCGCCTCCGCCCGCCCCGACGCCTGTTCAAACCCCGGGTGTTCTCCCCGCAACCTCCCGGCGCCGGAGAGGAACGGCGGACGTACGCCTGTGGCGCCATTCCTCGACGTGGCGCTGACGAAGTGGCTGGGCGCTCTCATTGTGCCGACGCCCGGCAAGCAGCCGACTGCCAGGTGTACGTTCAGACCATGAGCGGGCAGCCGGTCGAGTATCAACCGCCGTACGATCCAGCGGCGATCCTGGAGGCCCTCCCACCCGGTCCGCGAGAGCACTTCCGTGTCCTCTATGAGACTGCTGTGGAGGCCGCGCGCCGCCCCGAGAACTACCAGCGGCTCCACGAACTGCTGCACCTGTGGTCGCTGAAGGCGGGCGTCTACTCCACCGACCCCGGCTTCGACCGGTCACCAGAGGTGATCCTCTCCGAACTGGCCGCAGACGACGGTGGCGCCTACCTGGAGGACGTGCTCCCCGAGTTCGGGCAGCGCCTCTTCCGCCGCCGGGCTCACCACCGGTGAGCGACCGGATCAAGCTCGGATCTGCGGCCCTGGCCAAGCTCGGCAACACCGCCGAGAACGCGCTCACCGCGCTCGTGGAGCGCTCGACGGGCCGTGGGAGGCCACGCCCGTGTATCCCGACCGGACGGAGTTCCGGGAGACGACGTTCGGCGCGTTCGGGATCATGCGCTTCGTGGTGGACGACGACATCGAGTTGATACGCGTCTACGAGATCGTCTGGGCAGGCTGACCGGCAGGCGTCGCCCGCGATGCGGGCCCTCGTACCTCCCTGACCCGTTCCCGTTCGACCCCCGGACAACGCGCAGGCCGCCCGGCGCCAGCGAGGAGCGGCGGGCGGCCTGCTGGGGGAGGGGTCAGAAGGGGCGGTGCGGGGTGATGGCGATCTTGACCAGCGAACGGCCCTTGATGGTGAGCAGGGAGCGGTCGTCCGGGGAGAGGCTCAGTTTCGGGTGGCCGCCGAACCAGTCGGCGGCCAGGCCGGTGACGATCGCCCTGGCGGTGAACCCGGTCAGATCGACGCGGTAGACGGCGTCCGCGTCGCCCGTGTACGCCGACGGGCCCGCGACCACCAGGTCGCCGCCGCGCCTGCTCACCTTGAGGGTGCGGGTCACCTTCCGCCGCCGCAGGCTGTACTCGAACAGCACCCCGGTGTCGGTGATCCCGTAGACCGCGAGCGGCGTGTGCGCCAGATCGGTGATCGCGCTCGCGCCCGCCACCGGCTCGATCTCCCACAACACCCGGCGCCGCCGCAGGTCGAAGGCCGCCAGCCGCGCCGTCGAGGTGACCGGCGTCGAGCCGAGCCCCTCCTGCGTGCTGGTCCCGAGGTAGAGCGTGCCGCGCACGGCCGTCACGGAGAAGACCGTCTGCCGCGCCACGATCGGCCGGTAGGTGTCGCGCCTGCCGGTCCTCGGGTCGTAGACGTTGAGGGCGCCGTCGGGGTGGCCGGGCTCGGGCTGGGTGGGCATGGCGATGAGGCCGGTGGCCCGGTCGTGGCACAGGTCCTTGGGGCGGTCCTGGTTGTGCCCGGTGCGGAACAGCAGCTTCGCCTCCGGCTCACCGCGCCGGTGCGCGTACAGGGCGGCCTGCGTGTACACGCCGAGGTACGTCGTGCCGTCCACGGTGACCATGGTCTTGGGCTCGCCGGGGACGGGCAGCCGGGTGACCTTGCCGCCGGCCAGGTCGTGCAGGTCGGCGCCGCTCTTGCCGCCGACGTACACGGTCCGGCCGTCGGAGTGCACGGACATGGGCGCCTCCGGCGCGGAGCGGAAGCCGCGCTGGGTGTGGCTGAGGTAGTCCATCGTGCCGGTGGCGGGGTCGTACCTGAAGACGCCGCTGTCCTGCAGGCCGTACACCTTGCCGCGGTGTTCCAGGATCCGTACGGTCTGCGCCTCCGGGAACGGCACCCCGAGTACCTCGGTCGCCCCGCTGTCGATCCGGTGCCGGTAGACGGTTCCGGAGGGGCGGCCGGCGAAGTAGACCCAGCCGTCGTGCACGAGCACGGCCACCGTGTACTTCTCGCCCGGCGCCGACGCCTTGACCACGCGGTAGCGAGCCGGATCCGCCTTCTCCAGTACCACCAGCTCGGCGGTGGAGTTGAGCCCGGCCGCCAGATGGGTGGCGTCGCTCGACATGCTGGAGACCCAGTCGCGGTCGAGCAGTTCGGACGGCAGCAGCTCGCGGCGCTCGCCGGTCCTCCTGTCGACGGCGACGAGGTGGGCGTTGGAGCCGGTCCCGGCGTACACGTGGGTGGCGTCGGCCTGGATGCTGCGCACGTACGCCTCGCCGGGCGCGGGCTGGCCGAGGTCGCGGCTGAGGCCGGTGCCGGGGTCGTACTCGACCACCCGGCCGGGCTGCGACATGCCCATGTAGACCAGGCCGTCGGGGGAGGCGCACATGGTCCAGATGAAGTGGTCCGGGTACTCGGCGACCTTGGTCGTCCGCCCGGTCAGGGTGTCGATGCGGTAGAGGTCGGAGCGGGAGTGGGTGCCGGCGTACACGTCGGTGCCGACCTTGCACATCGCCCAGATGCCGACGCCGGTCGGGATCTCGAAGTGGGTGGTGATCGTGTCGCCGGTCAGGTCCCAGGCGCCGACGACGTTGGGAGACAGGCCGCGGGAGCCCATATAGAGGATGTCGCCGACGAACTCCCCGTTGCCGAGCGGGCTCGCGGTGCTGGCGGGCCCGAGGTCGGTGATCGCCCCTTCCCGGACCGGGGCGGTCGAGGCGGCGGCTGCGGGCAGGGTCACGGCGGGCAGCGCGGTGGCGGGTAAGGCGACGGCGGCGGCCTGGAGGAAGCGGCGGCGGGGGATCATGGTGGTACTCCTAGCGTGTGGTGCTACGGCGTGACGTCGAGGCCGAACAACTCGGCCGCGTTGCGCCAGGCGATGAGTTCGGAGGTCTCCTCGTCGAGGTCCGCGGCGGCGACGGCGCCGAACGCGGAGGCCGGGTCGATCAGGGTCGAGTCGGTGCCGAACAGCAGCCTGCGCGGATCCACCCCGGCGACGACCTCGGCGATGCGGCGCGCGGGCGCGTGCGAGTAGCAGGGCTCCAGGTAGAGCTGGGCGCAGGCGGCGGCCGCCTCGATCGCGAACCGGTGCCCGTCGGCGCCCATATGCCCGGCGATCACCTTCAGCCCCGGGATGTCCAGGCAGGTCCGCGCCAGGTCGAGGACGGTCTCGCCCCAGGTGTGCACCAGCGCCGGTACGCCGTGCGCGGCCACCAGCGCCAGCGCCTCGCGCAACTGCGGCGAGGTGGCGGGCGACCTGGTGTAGTCGGTGTGGATCTTGACACCCTTGAAGCGGCCGGTGGGCAGGTACTCGGCCAGGTCGCGCTCGGCCTGGGCGAGGCGGCGCGGGTTGACGGTCACGTACCCGTAGTGCCGCTCGGCCCCTTCCAGCCACCGTGCCAGCGCCCGGTTGCCGGTCGCCGGGTCGTAGATGACCGCCTCGGTGGCCGAGACGATCGCGTGCGTGATGCCGTACCTGTCCATCGCGGCGTGGTTGAGGTCCGCCACGTCCATCGTGAAGAACCACGGCCCCCAGTGGGCGTGCACGTCGATGATCATCCCAGCAGCCTCCTCGCGTTGCCCCCGGCCACGGCGGCGATCTCCTCGGGCTTCAGTCCGCTGGTCGCCAGGCGCAGCAGCGACACCAGCGGCTCGTAGTGCGGGGTGCGCGAGCCGAACAGCAGCCGGCCGGCCGGTACGGTCTCCAGCGCGTCCGGCGAGTTGAGCAGCCGCGTCGTGGTGTGGAAGCCCGGTTCGTCGGCCGCCACGACCAGGAAGTCGCCCAGGTGGTAGAAGTGCGTGTCCAGGAAGACGACCTGCGCGCCGAGCCCGGCGAGCGGCTGCCAGAACCTCCGCACGTCGCCCCCGGTCAGTACGGTCAGCCCCTGCTGCACGGCGGCCCTGGCCACGTACCGCACGCCGGGGAAGCCCGCCTCGGCGCCCTGCTCGTCGGGGAACATGCGGATCGCCCGCACCCCGAGGCCGGCCAGGCGCTCGATCTCGCGCGCGGAGCCGATCGGGTCGCGCAGGTCCACGGCGCCGACGGGGACGACGGCCGGGTCGGTGCCCGCGAGGGCCAGCACCTCGTCGTTGCCGGAGCGGAGGTCGAACAGCGCCGCGCGCAGTGACGCCACGGCCGCCGCCTCGACGCGGTGCGCGCGCAGCGTGGCGAGGACGCTGTCCGGGTCGCCGGGCGGGCCGTCGCGGTCGGCGTAGGCTCCGATCAGCACGTCCGCGTCGAGTGTCACCGTGAGTTCGCCGACGAGTCCGCGCGCGTCGAAAGCCGTCACTGTCGCCTCCATTGACTATTTGCGCTCAGAACATTACGGTCTGGGCCAAAATTGAGCAATACCCGGGGAGACCCCATGCGCAGTCCCTTAGCCCTGCTCGTCGTCGCGGTCACCGCGCTGATCGCCCCGACCGCCCCCGCCCTGCTCGCTCCGGCGCACGCCTCGGCGCCACCGGCCGTCACCGCCGTCGGATCTGCCGCCGTCGCTGCCACCGGCCCTGTTCCCGGCCCTGCCCCCGGCCCTGCCTCCACCCGGCTCGGGCCGGGCGGCACGCGGTGTGACCGTACCCGTGTGGAGACCTTCGGGCCCGCGTCGGTGACCGGCGCGATCGTCGGCGCGGCCGTCCACGAGGGGCACGCCTACGTCGTCACCCGGGGGCAGAAGCCCCCGGTCCTCGCCGCCGTCGATCTCGCCACCCGCAAGGTCGTGCGCAGCGTCACGCTGCCGGACGGCCCCGCCGCGGGCGCCCCGGAGGGCGGCTGGGCGGTCACCGTCTCCGGCGGCAAGGTGTACGTCGGCACCTACCCCGTCCCCGACCTGTACAGCTACGATCCCGCCACCGGCGAGGTCAGGCACCTGCGCTCGCTCGGCAGGAACGGCGGTTTCGTCTGGAGCCTCGCCACCGCCCCCGACGGGAAGATCTACGCGGGCACCTACCCGGACGGCCGCGTGTGGGAGTACGACCCGGCCACCTCGGCCGTGCGCGACTTCGGTGTGCTGGCCGCCGGCGAGCGCTACGTGCGCGCCGTCGCCGCCGACGCCACCCACGTCTACGCCGGGCTGCTCGACAAGGGCAAGCTGGTCGCCATCGACCGGGCCAGTGGCACGGTCAGGGAACTCGCCCAGGGGCCGACCGGCATCGGCGTGGTCACGGAGCACGGCGACCGAGTGCTGGCCATGAGCGGCTCCACCCTGCTCGACGTCAGGAAGGACGGCACCGACCTGCGGCGGGTGGCCGCCGTCCAGATGGACGGCCTCGCGGTGGCCGCCGACGGCAGCGTCTACGGCACCTCCCGCCCCGACGGCGCCGTCCACCGTTACCGCCCCGGCGACACCGGCGTGGTGAAGGTCGCCGAACCGCCGTCCCTCGGGGACGAGACCCGCCGCCTGTGGTTCGACGGGCCGGCCACGCTGGTCGGCTTCTCCGGCAGCGGCGGCATGTGGCGGCTGGACGTGCCGAGCGGCCGCTCGGACTTCACCGACCTCATCGAGGCCGGACTGCCCGCCGGGCCGGAGCGCCCGCAGAGCATGCTGCTGGTGCCGGGCCGCGCCGTCTACATCGGCGGCCACTTCTCCATGGACGTCCGCGACCTGCGCACGGGCGAGCACCGCCGCTTCCGCGTCCCCGGCGAGCCCAAGGACCTCGTACGGCGCGGCGACAAGATCTACGCCGCGATCTACCCGAGCGGCCAGATCCTGGAGATCGACCTGCGCACCGACGAGCAGCGCAGCCTCGGCTACCTCGGCCACGGCCAGCAGCGTCCGTGGGACCTCGAGTACGACCCGGTCCGCGACAAACTCCTGGTCGCCTCGGCCCCGCTCGGCGCCAATCTCGACGGCGCCCTGTCGATTGTGGACCCCGACACCGGCGAGACGGACGTCCACGTGGGCGTGCTCCCCGGCCAGTCGCTCATGAGCCTGTCGCTCGACGCGCGGCGGGGCGTGGTCTACCTCGGCGGCGACGTCCTCGGCGGCGGCGGCACCCCGCCGGTGCGCACCTCGGCCTCCATGGCCGCCTTCGACCTGCGCGAGCGCAAGTTGCTGTGGCAGGTGGACCCGGTTCCCGGCCACCGTACCTTCCAGGACGTCAAGGTCCACGACGGGCTGCTGTACGGCCTCTACAAGCGGGACTCCGGCGCCTGGATCGCCCTCGACCTCGCCACCCGCACGATCAGGCACCAGGGCAAACTGGCCGGGTACGGCGAGCTGAGCGTGCACAGAGGCCGGGTCTTCGCCAGCGTCTTCTTCGGCGGCGGCGTCGCCTACGAACTCGGCGCGCAGGCCCGGCGGCTGGCCGACGGCCTCGGCGACGAGTGGTACACCAACCCGCAGCTACACTTCGAACCCGGCTCGTGGCGGGCCTGGGCGATGGCCGGGCGCGACCTGGCCAGGATCGACCTCGACCCGCGCTGTCCGCCCTTGACCGTGCCGAAGCCTGGAGGTTAGTTTCGGTCTGTGCCGAAATTCGACGTCACGGATGCCCACCGGATCGTCGGCCCGGTGCCCTTCGACGACCTGCCGGAGGACCCGCGCCCCGACATGGACCGGCTGGGCATCCGCCGGGCCCACGTGACCCACTCCCTCAGCCTCTACTCAGACGTCAGGGCCGGGAACGAGGCGCTCGCCGCCCTCGGCGACCCCCGGCTCGTGCCCGTGCCCGTCCTCCTCCCCGAATCCTTCGAGCCGGTCCCGTCGTGGGACGTGCCCATGGTCAGGCTCTGCCCCGAACGCCACCGCTTCGAGCTGACCGGCCCGACCGCCCTGCGCTGGCTGCGCGCCCTCGGCGTCGTCGTCGCCCTCGACCTCGACGAGACCACGCCCGGTGGGCTCCTGGCCCTGGCGAAGGCCCTGCCGGAACAGCGCGTCCTGCTGCTCAACCCCGGATACCGCAGACTGCGTGTGATCAGCGAGCTCATGAGCGAGATCCCCAACCTCTGGCTGGAGATCGGCACCATCAACACCCAGCGCGGCGTCGAATGGCTGGCCGGGCACCACGGCGCCGAACGGCTCGTGTTCGGCACCGGCGCCCCCGTCCTCGACGACTGCGGCCCCCGCTTCCTGCTCGACCACCTCGACCTGCCCCCCGACGACATCGCCCTCATCGCCCGGGGCGGGAGCCTGCTGTGATCATCGACGCGCACGGCCACCTCGGCACCTGGCCGGACTTCCTCATCCCCGACCCCACCGCGGACGGCATGGTCGAGCTCATGGACCGTCTCGGCGTCGCCGCCGTCGGCATCAGCCACCTGCTCGGCGTCGGCCCCGACGCCGAGGCGGGCAACCGGCTGGCCGCCGAGGCCGCCGCCCGCCACCCCGGGCGCTTCGGCGTCTGGCAGGTCTACAACCCCCACCGGCGCAACCCGCTGACCGCCGGGGACGGCGTGTGGGGCGTCAAGATCCACCCCGACGTGCACCAGTGCCGCCTCGACGACCGCCGCTACGACCCCGTGTGGGAACTCGGCCTGCCCGTGCTCGCCCACGGGCAGACCGACTCGCCGTGGAGCGACCCGGCCCGGTTCGTCACCGTCGCCGGGCGGCACCCGCACGTGCCGCTGCTGCTCGGGCACACCGGGCTGTGGCCGCACGGGTTCGCCAGGGCCGCCGAGCTGGCCGGGCCGTACCCCAACCTGTATTTGGAGACCTGCGGCTCCAAGATGACCGGCCGCTGGATCGCCAGGCTCGCCGGGCTGGTCGGCGCCGACCGGGTGGTGTTCGGCTCCGACTCCTGCTTCCTCGATCTGCGGGTGGGGCTCGGGCGCGTCGCCCTCGCCCCGCTCGCGGACGCCGACCGCGCGCTCGTGCTGGGCGGCAACCTCGCCAGGGTGCTCGGCGCCCGCCTCCCGAAAGGACCCTCGTGACCCTCGCCCTCCACGGCGGCACCCCCGTCCGCACCGCGCCCTGGCCGTCCTGGCCGCCCCCCATGGACGAGGCCCAGCGCAAGCTGGTCGCCGACGTCCTCGACAGCGGCCGGTGGGGGGCCACGCAGGGCGGCGGCGTCTGCGCCGACCTCACCCGCGCCTTCGCCCGCCTGTCCGGCGTCGAGTACGGCGTGGCCGTCGGCAACGCCACCCTCGGCCTGTTCGCCGCCTTCAAGGGGCTCGGCGTCGGGCCGGGCGACGAGGTGATCGTGCCCGGCTACACCTTCGTCGCCTCCGCCACCTCGGTGCTGCTGGCCGGGGCCGTACCGGTGATCGTGGACGTGGACCCGGCCGACCTGCACCTGTCGGCCGCCGCCGTCGAGGCGGCGATCACCCCCAGGACCGCCGCGATCATGCCGGTGCACCTGGCGGGCAGCCCCGCCGACATGGACCCGCTCAACGCGGTGGCCGCCCGCCACGGCCTGAAGGTCGTCGAGGACGCCGCCCAGGCCCACGGCGCCGCCTACAAGGACCGCCCGGTCGGCGGTCTCGGCGACGTCGGCGTGTACAGCTTCCAGGCCAGCAAGGCGATGACGGCGGGGGAGGGCGGGCTGATCGTCTGCCGCTCCGAGGCCGACCACGAGGCGATCTGGTCGGTGTGCAACCTCGGCCGCAGCCTCGGCGGCGCCTGGTACGGTCACCCGAACGTCGGCTGGAACCTGCGCCTGACCGAGATCCAGGCCGCGCTGCTGCTGCCGTGGCTCGATCGCCTGCCCGAGGAGGTCGAGCGCAGGAACGCCTTCTGCGACGCCGTCGACCGTGAACTGGCCGCCGCCGGGCTGCCCGTCGCGCAGGTGCCGCCGCCGCCCGGCACCACCACGGACTCCCGCCACCTGCTGATGCTGCGCCTGGGCGAGCCGGTGGACCGTGAGCTGCTGATCTCGGCGATGGCCGCCGAGGGCGTCCCGCTGGACGGCGGCTACCCGCCGCTCGGCACGATGGAGGCGCTCACGGGCGCGGGGGCCCGCGTCGAGGACTGCCCGGCCACCGAGGCGGCCGCCCGCGAGGTCGTGTGGGTGCGCCAGTCCATGCTCATGGAAGACCCGTCCGCCGCCGCCGACCTGGCCGAGGCCCTGTCCAAGGTCCTCCCGGAGGCCACCCGCCCGGCCTGATCCGCCGTGCCCCCACCGGCGAAGCGGATTGCCGCGACGGTCGCCGAAGACCTCGGCAACCCTCCACGGCCTGGACGTCTCGCCGCCCGACGACGAAGGACGGATCTACTTTGTAAAGGCGGAGCGGCTGGTCCGCACCGCCCTGTCGGAGGGCCCGGACGGGCGCATGTACGCGGGCGGCTTCCTCAACGGCGGGTTCGCGGCCCTCGACCCGCGCTCCGGCGAGCTCGCGGAGTTCCACACCTTCTCCCAGAGCGAGAAGATGACCACGCACCGGGGCAAGCTCTACATCGGCGCCTATGGCGGCACCTCGATCTACAGCGGCCAGTCGGCCACGCCGCCGACGCAGCCGGAGGCCAAGCTGTTCGCCTGGTCGGTGCGGCACGACCGGCTGCTGTGGGAGATCGTGCCCGTGCCGGGCAAGCCGGCGATCCCGGCGCTGACGTTCGACCCGTCCGGGCGGCTGTGGGGCATCGCGGGCGGCACGGTGTTCTCGGTCGACACCCACCGGCGCAAGGTCACCGGGACGGTGAAGCTGTCGGACAGCAAGAGCTCGACCGGCCAGCTCGTCTTCAACCCGAAGGACCACCGCCTGTACGGCGCGCACGCCGGTCAGCAGGTGTTCTCGATGCGGCTGCCGGGCGGGCGGCACACCGTGCTCAGGGAAGGACCCGTGCACCAGCTCGCGGTGCACGGGTCCGGGGACGTCTACTTCGCCGAGGGGCCGAAGCTGTTCAGGCTGAAGGCCCGCTAGCTCCGGCCCGCGCCGCTCAGCAGAAGCGGTAGGTGGAGAAGTTCTCGTTGCGCGACAGGTAGAGATGCCCGTCGGCGCCCTGGTGCATGTTCGAGATCGGCCGGGCGATCAGGGAGGTTCCCATGGTCGCCCGGTCGATCTTGTACACCTTGCTCTGGGTCTTGCCCCAGAGGTAGCCGTCGTGGAACACGAGGTGGGTGTCGAGCCAGACCGGGACGCGGAGCGTGTCCCAGGGGTAGGTCTGGTGCTTGGACGTGCGCAGGGTCTGCCCGGTGGCCGCGTCGATCTCGAAGATCGCGTCCGGGGTGATGCCCCAGAGGCGGCCCTGGTCGTCGAAGGTGATGGAGCCGAGCGTCAGGTCGCCTTCGACGGGGGCGGTCTGCCACTTGATCGTGTCCGAGGCGAGGTCGTAGGCGAAGACCTTGGCGGCGGTGTCCTGCGGGACGGCGGTGCCGCCGAAGACGGAGGTCGCGCCGTACACGACGCCGTCGCGGTAGGCCAGGCCGACGACGGAGTGTCCGGGCAGGATGTTCCGCTTGATGATCTTCTGGCCGGTCTCGGGGTTGAGCAGGCCGAGCGCGCCGCCGATGCTGCCGGACTTGGGTACGGTGCCGAAGGCCAGCCAGTCGCCGGCCGAGACCATGGCGAAGGGCCGGTCCTGCTCCTGGTCGCCGAGGTTCAGCAGCAGCCTGGGTGTGTCGTCGGTGAACTCGTAGATGCGGGCGCCGGGGTAGACGCCGAGGTAGAGCTTGCCCTTATGGGTGGTCATGCCCTCGCTCTGTCCGACGTCGGGCCAGTGCTGCGTCTGGCCGGTGGCGGGGTCGTAGGCGGCCAGGCCGCCGGTGAAGAAGCCGCCGGCGTACACGCGGCCGTCGGGGCCGGTGGCGAGGGACCTGACGCTCACGGGCTGGCGGGTGAGGGTGGAGTCGAGGATCCTGCCGGTGTCGCGGTTGCCGTCGTAGTGCCAGATGCGGCCGGAGGAGGTGGTGCCGGCGAGGGTGTCGCCGAGCCAGGTGAGGGGGCGGACAGCGCCTTCGCCGAACTCGGTCATGCCGAGCTGCTTGGTCCGGCCGGTGCGCAGGTCGAGCCGGACGAGCCGGTCGGACTGGACGAGGTGGACGTCCCCGCCTCTGGCGCCGCCGCCGACGGTGAGGCTGTCGACGTCGTCGACGAGGTGCTTCCAGGTGCCCCGGCGCAGGTCGTAGACGCCCATGGGGTTGGCGCCCGCGTTGGTGCTGTACCGGACGAGCAGGTAGCGGCCTACGACGTCCACGTCGTAGGCGAAGCCGGGGCCCCGGACGGGGGGTTCGATGACGCGGCGGAGCTTGCCGTCGGGGGACAGGACGGCGACCTTCATGCTCTCGGAGCCGACTCCGGCGTAGAGGGTGCCGTCGCGGGCGACGGCGAGGTCGCGGATGAACTGCTCGCCGGGGACGGGGCTGCCGAGGTCCTCGGTCCTGCCGGTACGGATGTCGTGGCGGAAGAGCCTGCCGGTGGGGGAGGTGCCGCCGTAGACGGCGTCCCGGGTGGCCGCGAGGGTCCAGACGAAGGTCTCGGTGGCGACGGGGATGCCGAGTTCGGTGACCTTGTCCTGGTCGGGGTCGTATTTGAACAGGCGGCCCATGGCGCCGGCCGTGGCGTTGTAGCTGCCCACGTAGACGTTGTGGTCGGGGGCGACGGTGACGGCCCAGGAGCCGAGTGCGAGCGGCAGCGGCCGTTCGGCGATGAGGCTGCCGGTCCTGACGTCTCTGACGGCGAGCAGGGCGGGGCCGGAGGCGCTGGAGGTGACCGAGTAGACGCGGCCTCGGTCGTAGGCGGTTCCCGCGGTGGTGGCGCCCATCAGGGGGAGGGTGCCGAGGCTGGAGAAGCCGCAGCCGGTGGGGGGAGCCTTGGATTCGGCCTGGGCCGGATATGTGAGAGCGAGGACGAGTAAGAAGGCGGCAAGGATTGCGCGCACGGGATGCCTCCCAGGAGATAGTTACGGTCAAGACCGTATTTGTGCGGGGAGGTTGATGTAAAGATGTGTGGTATGACGGGACCTGCGCGGATCTACGCGGTACGGCACGGGCAGAGCGAGAAGAACCTCGCCTACCAGCAGGCGGGCGCCGAGCCCCTGGTCTACCCACGCGGCGACGACGAGTTCACCCTCACCGGGCGGGGCCGGCAGCAGGCGTCCGACCTGGGCCGTTACCTCGCCGGGCTGCCCGGATCCGAGGCTCCGGAGCTCGTGTGGTGCTCGCCGTACCTCCGGGCCCTCGACACCTGGGCGCACGCGCTGCGCGCCTGGGGCGTCGAACCGCCGCCCGTCACCGTGGACCCCCGCCTCAGGGACCGGGAGATGGGCGTCCTGTCCGACCACAACGCGGCCGCCGCCGCCCGGTGGTTCCCCGAGGAGGCTCAGCGGGCGCGGCGCGACGGCGAGTACGGCTTCCGGCCCAGCGGCGGAGAGTCCTTCGGCGACGTCGTGGACCGCCTGCGCCGATTCATGGCCGACCTGGCCGGGCACGCGGACGGCAGGCGGGTGCTCATCGTCGCCCACGACGCGATCGTGCTGCTGCTGCGCCACGTGCTGGCGGGCACCCCCGACGCGCACCTGGCCGCGATCCACGCGCACGCGCCCGTCCACAACGCCTCGGTCTCCACCTGGCACCGGGTGAACGGCCGCCTGGAGGTCCACCGCTTCAACGACACCGCCCACCTGACCGCCACCCCGACCTGACCCCCACCCCCGCCCGGTCGTCAGAAGGGGCGGGTGCCGTCGACGACCAGGTCGGCGCGGGCGCGGGTGGCGTCCGCCGCGAACCAGGCGTCCTCGGCCGCGAACCACTCCCGCCACCGGGGTTCGAGCTCCGCGCCGTCGCGGTCGAGGACCCGCCGCCACCGCACCTCCGGGGGCGCCTCCACCCAGACCCGGTAGGCCAGCAGGTGGTCGGCGGAGCGGCGGGCCGTACCGACGCCCTCGACGACCAGCACCGGCGCGACCGGGACGGCGACGCGCTCGGCGTAGACCCCGCGCACCCAGTCGTAACGGCGGAAGCCGCCGTCCTCGCCGCGCGAGAGCGGCGTGAGCACCTGCTCCGCGAGCGCCGCGAACCAGCCCTCCGGCCCCTCCGACCACGGCACGGGGAAGTCGTCGCTCCGCACGACCTGCGCGGGCAGCAGCCGCCCGAGCCGCGTCGCGAACGTGGACTTGCCCGATCCGGCGGGCCCGTCGACGGCCACCACCCGGACAGGACCGCACGAAGGGGTCGCCGCGCGCACCGCCTGGAGAAGATTTCGCACGTTGTCGAGGGTAGGGGGGCGACAGGGCTTGCCTTCCGGGCTGACAATATGGTCTTCCCCGGAGTGGAGGTTTCACCTTGCGCGGACCCCTTGACAACGTCGTCGTGCTCGACCTGTCCCGGGCGCTGGCGGGCCCGCACGCCGCCCAGATGCTCGGCGACCTGGGCGCGAAGGTCATCAAGGTGGAACATCCGGACGGCGGTGACGAGTCGCGGAGCTGGGGACCGCCCTTCGTCGGCCCCGATCACGACATTTCCACGTATTTCCTGGCGGCCAACCGCAACAAACAGTCCATCGCCGTCGACTTCAAGACCCCGGACGGCCTCGCCCTCGTCGAGCGGCTGGTCAAGCAGAGCGACGTGCTGGTGGAGAACTTCCGGCCCGGCGTGCTCGACCGGCTCGGACTGTCCGCCGAGCGCCTGCACGAGCTCAACCCCGGCCTGGTCATCCTGTCGATCACCGGCTTCGGCCACGACGGCCCCGAGGGCGGCCGTCCCGGCTACGACCAGATCGCCCAGGGCGAGGCCGGGCTGATGTCGCTCACCGGCCCGGGTCCCGACGAGCCGTACCGGGTGGGGGCCTCGATCGCCGACCTGCTCGCCGGCATCCACGGCGCCTACGGCGTCGCCGCCGCCCTGTACGAGCGCACCCGCACCGGCGCGGGCCGGGTGGTGCGCACCTCCCTGCTGGCCGCCGTCACCGGCGTGCACTCCTACCACGGCACCGCCTGGACCGTCGGCGGCCAGGTGCACCGCGCAGCGGGCAACCACCACGCCTCCATCGCCCCGTACGGCGCCTTCCGATGCTCCGACGGCATGGTGCAGATCGCCGCCGCCAACGACACCCAGTGGCGCAAGGTCGCCGAGCTGCTCGGCCTCGACCCGGACGACCCCCGCTACGCGACCAACCGCGAGCGCCGCCGCCACCACAAGGACCTGGTCGCCGACATGGAGGCAGCGCTGATCGCCCACCCGCGCGCCCACTGGCTGGGCGAACTCGCCGCCCTCGGCGTCCCGGCGGGGGCGATCCGCTCGCTCGACGAGGTCTACGGCTGGGACCAGACCCGCTCGCAGGGACTGCTCATCCCGGTGGAGCATCCGGTGCTCGGACGCGTCGAGCTGCCGGGGCCGCCGCTACGCTTCGACGGGCTGGAAGGGACGGAGCACACGGCTCCGCCCGCGCTCGGCCAGGACGGCGCGGTCGTCCTGGCGTGGCTGGAGGCGCGCGAGCGATGAGCACGCACACCCCCGCGCGAAGGAGACACCCGTGAACCGCCCCGACGCGCGTGCGCTGATCCACGCGGTTCTCGACGACGGCAGCTGGCGCTCCTGGGACGTGCCGCCCGACGACCCGGCCGAGCCAGGCTCCTCCTACGCGGAGGAACTGGTGGCGGCCCGGCTCAAATCGGGGTCGGACGAGTCGGTTCTCACCGGTGAGGGGCTGCTGGACGGGCGCCGGGTCGCGGTCGTGGCCAGCGAGTTCGCCTTCCTGGCCGGGTCGATCGGGGTCGCGGCGGCCGAGCGGGTGACCAGCGCGCTGGAGCGGGCCACCCGGGAGCGGCTGCCGCTGCTGACCGCGCCCGCCTCGGGCGGCACCCGGATGCAGGAGGGCGCACGGGCGTTCGTGCAGATGGTGAAGATCACCGCAGCGGTCCAGGAGCATCGGGCGGCCGGGCTGCCGCACCTGGTCTACCTGCGGCACCCGACGACCGGCGGGGTGTTCGCCTCGTGGGGCTCGCTCGGGCACGTCACGGCCGCCGAGCCGGGCGCGCTGATCGGCTTCCTCGGGCCGAGGGTGTTCGAGTCGCTGCACGGCTACCCCTTCCCCGAGGGGGTGCAGGTCGCGGAGAACCTGTACACGCACGGCCTCCTGGACGCGGTGGTGTCGGCGGCCGACGCCCGCAAGGTGGCCGTCCGCGCCCTGAACGTGCTCTGCGCGGACACCTCGGCGCTCGGGACGACCGAGCCGCCGGAGGAGGACCTGCGGCCGGTCGAGGCGTGGGAGGCGATCACCCGCTCCCGCCGCGACGACCGCCCCGGCGTGCGGACCCTGCTCAAGCTGGCCGCCACCGACGTCACCCCGCTCAACGGCAGCGGAGAGGGCGAGCACGAGCCCGGCCTGCTGCTCGCGCTCGCCCGGTTCGGCGCCGCGCCCGCCGTCGTCCTCGGCCAGGACCGGCGCAGGCAGCGCACCGTCTCCCCGCTCGGCCCCGCCGGGCTGCGGGTGGCCAGGCGCGGCATGCGCCTGGCCGCCGACCTCGGCCTGCCGCTCGTCACCGTGATCGACACGGCGGGCGCGGCGCTGTCGAAGGCGGCCGAGGAGGGCGGGCTGGCCGCCGAGATCGCCCGCTGCATGGCCGACCTGGTCACCCTGGAGGCCCCCACCGTCTGCCTGCTGCTCGGCGAGGGCGCGGGCGGGGCCGCGCTGGCGCTGCTGCCGGCCGACCGGGTGTTGTGCGCGCAGCACGCCTGGCTGTCGCCGCTGCCGCCGGAGGGCGCCTCCGCGATCCTCTACCGCAGCGTCGACTTCGCCCCCGAGATCGCCCAGGCCCAGGGGGTACGCGCCACCGACCTGCGCCGCGACGGCATTGTCGACCGGGTCGTCCCCGAACGTCCCGACGCCGCCTACGAGCCCAGGGCCTTCAGCGAGCGGGTCGGCAGGGCGCTGGAGCACGAGATCCGCGCCTTGCTCGCGCAGGACCCGGCGGAACGCGCCAGCGCCCGCCGGGAACGCTACCGCCGGCTCTGATCGGCCGACTCCCGGTGGGTCCACAGGACCTTCCCGTCGGCGGAGTACCCGGTGAGCGTGCGGTCCCAGTTCTGGGCGCGCTTCCTGGCCATCGGCCCGGTGACGGCGCCCTCGAACAGCGCCACGTCCTGATCGAGCCGATCCGGTACGGCCTGGGCCCGCAAGGTCTCGCCGTTGTCCACCTTCAGCTCGATGCGGACGGTACCCGGTAGGGCGACGCCGTACCAACGATCGCCGACATGGTGCCACTTCACCGGGCGCTCCTCACCGAGGGAGTCCCTTAGCTTCTGCCCCGGCACGGCCCTGATGTCGGTGCCCTGCTCCTCGCCGTTCTTCCAGACGCGAAGGCAGTGCTTGGACATGTCGAAGACGAGCCCGGACGGCATGGACTGCGCGGGCCTTGCAGGGGTGTCCGACTGCCCGCACAGGTGCGCGTCGGAGACCTCTTCCAGCTGATGTCCGCGCTTGCGGTAGACGAAGACGGCCAGGTCGGCGGCGAGCGGTCGGCGGCTGTACCAGATGGGTGCTGGAGCCCCTTCGAGCGTGAGGAACCGCACGGGGTGGCGGGTGCCGTCCTCGGAGACGAACGCGGCGGCGGCGTAGTCCCGGGAGAGCCCGAACTCGACGATCGCCCCCGGTCCCGGAAGATACGACACGGCTGTCGACTCGACCTCGTCGGGGGACATCGGGTTGATCAGGGATATGCACTGCTGGAGCTCTCGGCCCTCGTCGGTCACTCCGCCCGATGAGCACAGCCTGAGCTTGTCGCCCGGCTCGGCGGTCGGTGACTTCGCCATCCAGAGGCGCACGGGGCCGAAGCTGAAGTCCTCAGTGCCCGGTACGGTGACAGCCCGTCCGATGGGTTCGGTCGGCTCCATGTTGGGGAGTCCGGGATGCCGTTTGCGCCACAGCTCGGTGCCTTTCGCGTCGAAGGCGGCCGTCTCGGTGATGACCGCCGTGTCGTCCAGTCCGGTGAGGACCGGCGCCAGCAGACCGACACCCCACTTCCACGGGTCGGGCGAGGCGGTCAGCACGACTGTCCGGCCGTCGATGACGACCTCGACCTTGGCGATGTCCTTGCGGACCGCCCCTGCGACCAGACCGTCGTCGACGAAGATCTGCACCGGCTGGTTGCCGAACTGGAGCTTGGGATCGGAAGGCAGCATGCCGATGACCCGGCCGCCCCGTGTCCATTGCAGCGAGTCGCCTTCCGGCAGGGGTGCCCCCGCAACCCGGTAGGGCCGGATCGAAACCCCCTCGGCCGCCGACAGTTCCGCGCCGGTCGGCTGCTGCGTGGCCGCGAAGCCGCTCTTCGTGTAGATGAAGCCCGCCTGGCCGCCGTCCGCGTCGAAGAAGCGGACGGCGGTGACCTGGTCCCGGCTGCGGTGGCGCAGCGTCCAGATGGGCCCCGGACGCCCCTGCCCCCGGTGCAGCTTCACCGGAAGCGTGCGGCCGTCCTTGGTCGTGGCCTCCCCTCTGACCGCCGTGGTCCTCGCCAACCCGAAGTCGAGGATCTCGGCCTCGTTCCCCGTCTGGATCGCGCCCACCCCGCGCACCGCCATCGCCCCCGTGATCACGGCCGAGTCGCAGGCCCCGTACGGGTTCCCGCCGTCGTGCCAGGTCAGGAAGCACAGCTCCGGCCTGCCCTGCGCCCCCTTGGCCGTCCACAGCCGCAGCGGCGCCTCCTCCACCTTGAGAACCTCGCCCGTGGGCGTCTTGTCCTTCATCAGCCGGTCGTAGACGGCCTGCGGGTCGGTCGCCGGGTTCCCTGGCTGGCCCCCGCCGAGCAGGAAGGGAGCCAGCGCCGCGATCAGCGCGACCGGCAGCGCGGCCGGTGCCCACCGCTTCCAGCGTGCGCGCGGCGCGATGCGGCGCCGTACCCGCGTCCAGGCGTTCGGGTCGGCGTCGAAGGTCTGCGCGCGGGCGTCGAGCGCGGCCTTGAGCCGTTCCTCCAACGGTGTCACGACTCCTCCTTGAGGGCCTTGCCGAGCGCGGACAGCCCCCGGCTGGCATGGGTCTTCACCGAGCCGGGAGACACGCCCATCGCCTCGGCGATCTCCCGCTCCGACAGGTCGAGCCAGTACCTCAGCACCAGCGCCTCCCGCTGGCGGCGCGGCAGCCGGTCGAGCGCGGCCAGCAGTTCCCTGTGCTCCTCCGCGAGGATCACCGACTGCTCGCCGCTGCGGACCGGTTCCGGCGGGTCCGGGCGGCGCAGCCGGACGACGCGCAGGTGGCGTAAGCGGTTGCGGGTCAGGTTGCAGACGGTCGCGCGAAGGTAGGGCAGGGCGGCGCCGTCGTCGCGCAGCCGCCGCGTGTGCAGGCGGGCGAACGCCTCCTGGGCGATGTCCTCGGGGTCGTCGGCGCCGAGCAGGCCCGCCAGCCGTACGAGCGACTGGTAGTGCGCGGCGAACAGCTCCGCGAACGTCGGCGGATCCGCCTTCGTATCGGTCACGATCACGCTCTAGAGACCCTCGCGGGCCGTGCCGGTTGACAGGTTCAGGCCACGGGGACGCGTTCGACGCGGATGGTGAGGACCTCCTCGCGGGGGACCACGACCTCGTAGGCGCCGTGGTCGACCATCCAGTAGCCGAGCGTGTCGGCCTTCATGCCGCTGTGTCCGGCGTAGGCGATGTGCAGGCCGTCGTCGTCCTCGTCGAGGACGATGCACGGCTCGCCGCCGAACGTGCCGACGGTGCGCACCAGCACCAGCCACTCCAGGTCGGCGCGTTTGACCGTGCGCCGCCAGTAGCCGGAGGCGGCCTCGAAGCCCGCGACCGGCTCCTCGCTGAACAGGACGACCTCGTCGTCGTCGGGGCCCAGCGCGGCGGGCAGCGTGCGCTCGCCGTACCTGGCGACGAAGCCGGAGGTGATGGGGGTGCTCATGCCGAGGGCCGCCAGGTCAGCCCGTCGTAGTCGGCGAAGTCGCGTTCGCCGGGCCCGGCCACGTGGACGATCCGCGCGCCTGCGGGTATCGGCATCGGGACGGTGTGGAACTGGGGCACCACGTGCTCGCGGGAGGTGGTGAACCCGTTGCCCGCGAACGGTGCCGCGTCGCTCCAGTCGCCGCCCATGTGCGGTCCGTACGGCACCGCGTAGGTGTCGATGTCACGGGCGTACCACCGCAGGAGGTACAGCTCGGGCACGTCCTCGGTCAGCTCGGAGCCCTCGAAGGACAGGTCGAGGCCGTGGAAGAGCTGCCTGGGCGTGGCCAGGCGCGAGCAGTCCTGGACCCGGTAGACGTAGCCGGAGATGACGCTGCGTTTGCCCGACAGGTAGGGCACGAGCAGACGCGGCGGGATGACCTTCTGCATCTGCGTTCTGCTCACGACTCCACTTTACGATCGCATGACCCCGAGCACCCGGTGTTCCAAACACGGAAGAGTCTTCCTCATCTCCTCGGTCGCGGCCAGATCGGGCTCGACCAGTTGAACGCCGGGCGTGCCGCCCAGGTCGGCGCGGACGACGCCGAACGGGTCGACCAGCATGCTGCGGCCGATGCCGAAGCCGTCGGTGGCCTCGGCCGGGTTGGGCGCCTGGCCGACGGCGGCGGTCCACATGGTGTTCTCCAGGGCCCTGGCGCGCACCAGCGTCACCCAGTGCTCCTCCTTCAGCGGGCCGGAGCCCCAGGCGGCGATCACCGCGAAGAGTTCGGCGCCCTGGTCGACCAGGGCCCGGGTCAGCTCGGGGAAGCGGACGTCGTAGCAGGTCACCAGCCCGACCCGGAGGCCCGCCACGGTGGCGACGACCGGCTCGGCGCCCGGGGCGACGAAGTCGGACTCCCTGGCGCCGAAGGAGTCGAACAGGTGGATCTTCCGGTACGCGGCCACGACCGAGCCGGTCGCGTCGAGGGCGACCGCCGTGTTGTGGACGCGGTCGCGGCCGGGTTCGAAGACGCCGGCGATGACCGCGGTGCCGTGCTCGCGGGCGGCCTGTGCGAGGCCGGTCACGAACGGGCCGTCGAGGGGTTCGGCGAGGTCGGCGACGCGTTTGCCGTACCTGGTGAGCGTCGCCTCCGGGAAGATCGCCAGGTCGGCGTCCGCCGCCTGGGCCAGCGCGTCGCGCACCCGCCGTAGGTTGGTCTCCGGGTCAGGGGAGACCTGGATCTGGCACAGGGCGATGGTCGTCACCCCTCGACTGTAGACGGTTCGGCACCGGGCGGAAGCGGGTCAGACAGCGCCACACCCACTCCAGGGGGCCGAAGCGGAAGCGGTCCAGCCACCAGCGGCTCAGCAGCGCCTGGGCGAGCACTGTGACGGCGGCCAGCGGGATCACCCACGCCCTGGCAGGGGCGGTCAGGAAGAGCACCAGGGTGCCGGTGACGTAGTTGGTGAGCGCCATCCGGCCGAGGGGTTCGAGCACCCTCGACAGCCGGGGGCGCAGGATCAGCAGCAGTCCGGTCGCGTAGGCCGAGGCGCCCGCCAGTTGCCCGGCGGTGCGGAAGGGGTCGCCGAGCGACAGCAGGACGAGCGCGGCGGCCGCGCTCACCGCGAACGCGGGCGGCAGCAGCGAGCGCGGCGGGCGCAGTTGCATGAGCGCCATGCCGACCAGGAGCAGCCCCGGGATGAGCATGGCGCCGCCGCCCTGCCCGGCGCCCCAGATGGTGACGACGCCGCCGAGGACCATGATCGGCCAGCCGGGCGACAGGAACGAGGCGGGCAGCAGCGCGACCAGGCCGTAGAAGGCGTAGTCGGTGAGGACCTCGCCCTCGTAGTAGGCGTGCTGGACCAGGCCGAACACCATCAGCCACCCCAGCCTGCTCAGCGTGAGCCACCGGGAGCCGCTGCGCAGCACCAGGACGAAGCTCATGCCGAACAGCACGGAGAACAGCGGGTAGAAGCGGCCTGCGAAGAGCGTCTCGATCGTCGTGTCGAGCACGGAGCCCGGCACGGTGTCGACCTGCTGCCAGGTGTTGACCAGCATGATGCCGCACACCGCGAAGCCGCGGAGCGCGTCGAGTTCTCGGATGCGGGTCATAGGAACCAGGCGAACCACCATATGAGGAATCCGCCCCCAGCAACCGCTGAAATCACATGAAACCAGGGCTTTTTCCGGTGGACGACGAGCGCCACCAGCGTGAAGGCGACCGAGGCCATCGCGGGCCAGACGTACACGGTCACCTCGGCGGGCACGCCCACGGCCAGCGCGGTGTCGTTGACGCGGACCTGGTCGTACAGGGAGCGGGCGGTCAGCCCCAGCGCGGCCAGGCCGGAAAGGCCCGCGAACGCCGTGAGAGCCCGGCCGCGCAGCGCGCCGGTGACGAACTGGGCCAGGGCCATCAGCGCGAACAGCGCGGCGGGCGCGCCCAGCCAGGGAGTACGGCCCAGCCGGTACGGCGCCGCCGTCACCACCAGCTCGCCGGGCCCCACGCTGGGCAGTGCCGCCCGGTCGGGGACGCACGGCCGGCTCCACGAGGTGGGCCGGGCGACGAAGGCGGCGATGGTCTGCCGGCCGCAGTGGGTGTCCTCGGCGAGGAAGACCGAGTGGCCGACGCCGGCGAACTCGACGAAGGTGGCGTTCGGCAGCAGGTCGGCGGCGGGCCTGGAGGTGCGGGCGGGTGTCGTGTGATCGTGCCTGCCGCCGAGCACCAGGGCGGGCGCGTCGGTGGAGGAGCGGGCGGGCGCGGAGACGGGCAGCTTCCAGGTGTCGCAGACGGCCCGGTCGCTGTGGACGGTGAACAGCCGCGACCGTTCGGGGAACACGGGCTCGTCCTGGCACTGGATGGCGTGGTACAGGCCGAACTCGTACGAGGCCAGCGCGTCGCCCACCGCGTTCGCGAACGGGCGCAGCGGCCCGTCGTGGCCCGCCGCCAGCGCGTGGATCAGCGCGGGCGCCACGGCCACCGTCTTGGCGTGGTGCAGCGCCCCGGCGAGCACGGTCGCCACGTCGTCGCCGCTCAGCCGGGCGGTGAACTCCGTGCCGAGCAACGGGTCGGTGATCGGCACCCGGGCCGGGCTGCGGTTGAGCCGCGTCACCAGCGCCTCGAACGGCTCGGCCGCGCCCAGCGAGTGGATCGCGTCGGCCAGGTTGCGGTCGGCGTCGCCGTACCAGTCGACGCTCTCCGGCAGGAACGAGTCGAGCACCACCGCGCGTGTCCCCGCCGGGTCGGCGGCGGCCAGGTCCAGCATCACGCGCGTGGAGTAGCTGACGCCGAACAGGTTCCAGGACGCGTAGCCGAGCACGGCGCGCAACTGCGCGAGGTCGGCGACGATCTCCCTGGTCGTGTAGCCGCGCAGGTCGACGCCCTGCTCACTCAGGCGGCCGCGGCAGGTGTCGGCCGCCGCGCCCACGTCGGCCGCGCCCACCTCCGCGTGGCCGGCGCGCAGCCGGTCGAGCATGACCCGCACGCTCTCCGGGCAGCTCAGCCGGGGCTGCGACCAGCGGCCGCCGCGCTGCTCGACCGTGATCACGTCGCGGTCGGGGAACAGGTCGCCGACAAAGCCGGTCAGGTGCAGGGAGGAGGCGGCCGGGCCGCCGCTCATGTACACGACCGGGTCCGGCTTGCGGTCGGGCGCGGTGGAGCGGCGTACGGCGTACCCCACCTTGATCGTCCGGCCGGATGCTCCGGCACTGGCGCCCCCGGGCGTGTCGCGCCGCTCGGGGACCTCCAGCAATCCGCAGGTCGTGTGCGCGGGCACGGCGACGGGACACGCCGTCAGATGGGCGACGGCGGGCCGAGCGCCGTTCACAGCGGGCCGTGGGTCGTGGCCGGGCGCGGCCCGCGCGAGGCGTGTTCCCCGCGCGGGCACGGGTTCTCCGGCGACCCGCGACCCGCCGCGCGCGGCGGGTCGCACGGGTGTGGCGCGCGTTGGAAGCGCGCCCCGCACGGGCGCGGCGCGCGGGCCCGGCGGGCCCGGGAGGCGCATGGTGGGCGGGGCGTCCGGGGCCGCTGGGACGCTGACGACGGGCGGAGCGCTCAAGGCGACTACGAGCGCGATCCGGATGATCACCCCTTGAGACTAATAGTCTGGCCCCGTGACGGACCCACTTGTCTCCCGGATGCGCGCCTTCGGCACCACCATCTTCGCCGAGATGAGCGCGCTCGCCGTGCGAACCGGCTCCATCAATCTCGGCCAGGGCTTTCCCGACACGGACGGCCCGGCCGCCATGCTCGACCACGCGAGCGAGGCCATCGCGGCGGGCGCCAACCAGTACCCTCCCGGCCCCGGCGTGCTCGACCTGCGCCAGGCCGTGGTCGAGCACCGCTCGGCCCACTACGGGCTGCGCTACGACGCCGACGGCGAGGTCCTGGTGACGGTCGGCGCGACCGAGGCCATCGCCGCCGCCGTGCTCGCCCTGTGCGAGCCCGGCGAGGAGGTGGTCGCCTTCGAGCCCTACTACGACTCCTACGCCGCCTCGATCGCCCTGGCCGGAGCCCGCCTCACGGCGGTGACGCTGCGCCCCGCGCAGGGCCGCTTCACCTTCGACCCGGACGAACTGCGGGCCGCGATCACCCCGCGTACCCGGGCGATCCTGGTCAACTCCCCGCACAACCCGACCGGCACCGTCTTCACCCGCGAGGAACTGGCGGTGATCGCCGAGCTGTGCCTCGAACGCGACCTGGTGGCGATCACCGACGAGGTCTACGAGCACCTGACCTTCGACGGCGTCGAGCACATTCCGCTCGCCACGTTCCCCGGCATGCGCGAGCGCACGGTGATGATCTCCTCGGCGGGCAAGACGTTCTCCGTCACCGGCTGGAAGACCGGCTGGGTGTGCGCGCCGCGCGAGTACGTGGCGGCGGTGCAGACCGTCAAGCAGTTCCTGACGTTCACGGCGAGCGCGCCCTGGCAGGTCGCCGTCGCCTACGGTCTGCGGCACGAACTGGAGTGGGTGGCCGCCCTGCGCGCCTCGCTGGAGGACAAGCGGGACCGGCTCATGGACGGCCTGCGCGCGGCCGGATTCTCCGTCTACCGCCCCCAGGGCACCTACTTCGTGCAGACCGACATCCGTCCGCTCGGCTTCGCCGACGGCCTCGAACTCACCCGCCGCCTGCCCGAGCTCGCGGGTGTCGTCGCGATCCCGACCCAGGTGTTCTACGACCATCCGGAGCGCGGCGCGCACTTCGTCCGCTTCGCCTTCTGCAAGCGGGACGAGGTCATCGACGAGGCCGTCGCCCGCCTCAAACGCCTGTCACGCTGACCCCGCCGGGGCCGAGGTGACGACCTGGACGGGGAGCCTGCGGTGCCTGACGGCCGTGCGGACCGCCTTGGCGAGCTGGGTGTACTCGGCCGCGCGGGCCGAGGAGCCCCGGTAGGCCAGGCCGATCGTACGGCCGGGCGCCGGGGCGGCGAAGCGGCGCAGGGCCAGCCGTACCCGCTTGCCGGTCTCGACCGGCACCGCCGACTCCGGCAGCAGGGTCACGCCGAGGCCGCCGGCGACGAGTTGCACGAGCGTCGGCAGGCTGGTCGCGTACGTGGTGGCCGTGGCCCGCGCGCCGACCTCGCGGCACACGTCGATCGCCTGCTCGCGCAGGCAGTGGCCCTGGTTGAGCAGGACGATGTCGAGCCCTTTGAGCACCTCGCGCCCCAGCGGCTCGCGCCCTTCGGCCAGCGGATGGTCCTCGGGCAGGGCCAGCAGGAAGTCCTCGTCGTACAGGGGCTCCTCGACGAGCCCGGCCGTGTCGGTGGGCAGCGCGAGCAGCACCAGGTCGAGGCGTCCTTCGCGCAGTTCCTCCAGGATGGTCTCCGTCCTGGCCTCGTGGACGGTCAGCCTGAGGTGGGGGAAGCGCCGGGCGAACATGGGCAGCAGCGCGGGCAGCACGTACGGCGCGACGGTGGGGATCACCCCGAGGTGCGCGGGCCCGCTGAACGGCTCGCGGTTCTGCGCCACCTCGCCGAGCAGGTCGTCGACGGCGGCCAGCACCCGGAGGGCGTGGTCGGCGACGCGTTCGCCGGCCGGGGTGAGCAGCACGCGGCGGGTGGTCCGCTCGACGAGCTGCGTGTCCAAGACCTCCTCCAATGCCGCGATATTTCCGGACAAGGTGGGTTGGCTGATGCGCAACGCCGTCGCCGCCTCCCGGAAGTGGAGATGTTCGGACACCGCGACGAACGCGCGCAGCTGAGCCAGCGTGGGCGTGGGCTCACTGATAGGGAACACCTCTCAGATTGGTCGGAGTAAGTGATTTCTCGAATCAATCCTAGGTACGGCACCCTGGAGCCCTGACCACGATGTTTAGGCGAAGGAGAGAGCTCTTGCTCACCGTCGGTGACCACTTCCCGGAGTACGAACTCACGGCTTGCGTCGACCTCGACCCCGACCGGGCGTTCGCGGAGATCAACCACAAGACCTACGAGGGCAAGTGGCGCGTGGTGTTCTTCTGGCCGAAGGACTTCACCTTCGTCTGCCCGACGGAGATCGCCGAGTTCGGCCGCCTCAACGAGGAGTTCGCCGACCGCGACGCGCAGGTGCTGGGCGTCTCCGTCGACTCCGAGTTCGTCCACCACGCCTGGCGCAAGGACCACGAGGACCTTCGCGACCTGCCCTTCCCGATGCTGAGCGACATCAAGCGCGAACTGTCGAGCGCGCTCGGCGTCCTCGGCGCCGACGGCGTCTCCCAGCGCGCCACCTTCATCGTCGACCCGAACAACGAGATCCAGTTCAGCATGGTGACCGCGGGCTCGGTCGGCCGCAACGTCAAGGAGGTCCTGCGGGTCCTCGACGCGTTGCAGTCCGACGAGCTGTGCCCGTGCAACTGGAACAAGGGCGAGCAGGGTCTCGACGCCAAGGCGCTGCTCGGCGCATGAGCATCCAGGCACTGAAGGACGCCCTCCCGCCGTACGCGAAGGACGTCAAGCTCAACCTCGGCTCGGTGACGACCACCTCGTCGCTGACCGGCCAGCGGCTGTGGGGCACCGTCCTCGCGTGCGCGCTGGCCACCCGGTCGGCGCGGGTCGTGGCCGAGGTCTCGGCCGAGGCCGCCGACCATCTGTCGAAGGAGGCGTTCACCGCCGCCAAGGCCGCCGCCGCGATCATGGCGATGAACAACGTCTACTACCGGGCGACGCACCTCATCGGCGACGACGCCTACAGCACGCTCCCGGCCCGGCTCCGGATGACCGTCATCGGCAACCCGGGCGTGGACAAAGCGGACTTCGAGCTGTGGTGTCTGGCCGTCTCTGCGATCAACGGCTGCGGCCGGTGCCTGGAGTCGCACGAGCAGGTGCTGCGCGCCGCGGGTGTGTCGCGCGAGCAGATCCAGGACGGCCTGCGCATCGCGGCCGTCCTCAACGCCACGGCCGCCACCCTGGACGCCGAGTCCCTGGTCGGCGCCTGACCCGGGCAGGCCCGTCCTGCCGACGGACGACGAAGGCCCCGTGCCGTCTCGCGACGGCCGGGGCCTTCCCCATGGGCGTGCCGCCTCCTGGCCCAAGGTGCGGACGGGCGCCTTTCCCGTAGGCGTACCGCCTCCCGGCGAAAGGCGCGGCAGGGCCGGGGGCTTCGCTGCGACACCCGCCCGGGTCTCCGGGCGGGTGCGTCGCGTGGTCTTGACGATTCCGGCCGGATCTGGACGGCCTCCCGCCGTGGCAGCAAGTTGCCTGAGCAGCTGTAGAGAACGCGACGTTTTCTCGGCGATACTGCAACTGCTGTGATCTTCGTGTTGGGAGACGGGAGTCGTTCCATGTCAGAAGCCATGTCGCGCCGGGGCCTGCTGAAGGCGGGTGCGGGATTCGCCGCCGCGACCGCCGTCGCCGGGGTCGCCGGGGGCCGCCCGGCCCTGGCCGAGCAGGGCCGGTTCAACCTCGCCTCCCCGTCGTACAGCATCCTGTGGCAGAACAAGCTGCACGAGGTGTCCGGCCCGCAGTCGTTCGCCTTCGACAACGTCAACGGCCACATCTACGCGATCCAGGTGCAGTGGGGGAACGGCACCGTGGAGAGAGGCGACCTCGTCATCACCAAGATGACCCTCACGGGGACCGAGCTCGGCTACATGGTTCTCAAGGGATTCGGCCATGGCGTGTCGATGGCGGTCGAGCCGGTCGGCAACCAAGCCTACATGTGGACCGAGACCGACTCGCAGCTGTACAACGGCGACGGCTACGGGACGGCGATCGCCAGATTCCCCTTCCAGAACGGGAGAACGCTGCAAGCGAGGGAGGTGACGGACAAGTACACGCCGGTCCCCGGCGCCACCATCATCACGCCGTCCATCGACCCCACGCTGAACCGGATCACCGTGCAGTACTGGCGCAACGGCGCCAAGCCCTACCACTACTCGGTCTACAATCTCGCGGACTTCAAGGCCCGCCGGTTCGACAACCCCGTCTACCGGTTCGTGGAGCCCCAACTGGGCCCCGCAGACGCCGTCCTCCAGGGCTGGACGACCTACAGGGAGTTCCTTTACGTCCTGGACGGCAACCTCCTCACCGGGGCGCCCGGCAACACCTACATCACCTGCGTGGACATGCGGACGGCGCAGGTCGTCCACCGCTCGTTCTCGCAGGCGGGCATCTCGCTCGACCGCCGTGAAGCCGAGGGCATGGCGATCCAGCTCGTGAACGGCACGCCGAGGCTCTGCTTCGGGTTCGGGTCCGGCGCGAGCGGCGCGCGCCGGCTCAGCGTCTTCTACAAGGACGCCTGGATGTAGCCCGTCACAGCGGCGGCAGGGAGGCGCTCGCCTCGTCGTGGTCGACCCCGGTGGCCTGCAGCAGGTCGACCACGATGCTGCGCAACTGGGCGGTGATCACGTCCGTGGAGAACGTCACCCCCGCCGGACGCTGGCGGGCCGCCACCGCCAGCAGCGCCTGCCGCGCCAGCGCCGGATCCCGTCCCGCCCCCAGCTCCAGTTGCAGCAGCAGCGCGGCCTCGGACACCTCGCGCATCGACTCGGCCAGCTCGGGCGGCGGCGGCGTCGGCTCACCCAGCGCCGTCAGCGTGCGCCGCGCCATGACGCGGGCGTTGCGCAGCGCCAGGTCGATCGGCACCGCCGCCGTCTGGTAACGGGCCAGCCGCCCCTTCCGGTGCCAGTGCAGCGGCGAGATGGTGACGATCTCCTTGCTGGTGTCCAGCGCCTGCTCGAACTCCTGGACCGCCGAGTGCGTCTCCCGCGCCTCCTCCAGCGCCTCGGCCGCGAGGTCCACGTCGCGGCGCTCGATGGCGACGGCCGTGTTCTCCAGCACCGTGGACAGCGCGTCCAGCACCCCGGAGGCGTGCTTGGCGAGGATCAGGAAGGGGCTCGCGGGCAGCAGCGCCACCATCGCCATGCCGACCAGTCCGCCGGTGAGCGCGTCGACCATGCGGTCCAGCCCGCCGGTGTCGCCGGGCGGGATCAGCGTGGCCACGAGCACCGCGGACGAGCCCGCCTGGGAGACCAGCAGCGCGCCGCTGTCGAGGAGTACGGCCGCCGCCATGGCCAGCGCCACCACCAGCGCGATCTGCCACGGTCCCGAGCCGGTCCAGGAGATGAGCAGGTCGCCGACGCCGACGCCCAGGCTGACGCCGACGACGAGTTCGACGACCCGCCGCAACCGCTGCCCGAGCCCGATGCCGACGGCGATGAGCACCGCGATGGGCGCGAAGAAGGGGCGGGCGTGCCCGAGCAACTGGGTGGCGATGACCCAGGCCAGGGCCGCGCCGACAGCGCACTGCGCCACGGACGGGGCCATCAGCCCGAACGTGCTCAGCCGCTCTCGCAGGTGTTTGCCGAGCTTCCTACCCACACCTCCTACTTTGACGGATCTTGATGACGGAAACGTCACGTGGGGTCCTGGTTTCGGGAGTGTCATCCCATCCGGGACAGCAGGGCCGGGGTGACGGCGTGCCCGAGGGGTTCGCCCGAGGCGTAGGCGGCGATCTCCGACAGCACGATGTCGCCCTGCCTGGCCCGGCACTCCCGGGTGCCGGCCGCCTGGTGCGGGGTGAGCAGCACGTTCGGCAGCGTCCTGAACGGGTGCCTCTCGGGCAGCGGCTCCAGGTCGTACACGTCGAGGGCGGCGTCCAGGCGGCCGGTGCGCAGTTCGGCGAACAGCGCGTCCTGGTCCACCAGCCACGAGCGGGCGGTGTTGACCAGCAGCGCCCCGTCGGGCATCAGCGCCAGCTCACGCGCCCCGATCAGGTGCCTGGTCTCCGGCAGCACGGGCGCGTGCAGCGCGACGACCCTGCTGGCGGCCAGCAGCTCCGCCAGCGGCACCGCGCCCGCGTGGTAGGGGTCGGCGACGGTCACCCGGGCGCCGAGCGCCGTGACCAGGTCGATGTAGGCGCGGCCGGTACGGGAGGCGCCGACGACGCCGATCGGGCAGCCGAGGATCTCGTGCCTGACCGGAGCCCGCGACGCGGCCTCCCACGGCGTACCGGAGCGAAGCGCGTGGTCGAAGCGGTGCACGCGGTGCAGCAGCGCCAGCGTGAACGCCAGCGCCACCTCCGCCACCGACCGGGCCATGCCCGCGCCCGCCTGCGTGACCCGCACCCCGCGCGCCCACAGCTCCTCGGTCACGAACGGCTTGACGGTCGCGCCCGTGTGCGCGACCAGCCGCAGCTCCGGCGCCAGATCCAGCAGCCGCCCGTCCAGCGGCGGCACGCCCCACGACGTCACCAGCACCTCGCTGCCCGGCAGCGCGCCGGGCAGCTCCGCGTGGTCGTCGAGCAGCCGTACGTCGCCGAGGCCCCGCAGCCGCGCGAGGTCGGGGAAGAACTGCGCCCGCAGCCCCGGCGGGACGCTGACCGTGATCCGCATCGGCGCTACCCCTTGATCCCCGACATGGTGACACCCTCCCTGAAGTACCGCTGACCGACGAGGTAGGCGGCGAAGATCGGCACGAACGCCACCGTGGCGCCCGCGAGGACGACGCTCAGCGGCACGTTCTCCTGCTGGAGGGAGGCGATGCCGACGGTCAGCGTCCGCATGTCGGCACCGCCGCCCGCGATCAGCGGCCACAGCAGGTCGTTCCAGTGCCACAGGAACACGAACACGCCGAGCGTCGCGAGGATCGGCTTGCACAGCGGCAGCACGATCGTGGTGAACACCCGCCACTCCGAGCAGCCGTCCAGCCGGGCCGCCTCGAACAGTTCGTCGGGCAGCCCCATGATGAACTGCCGCATGAGGAAGACCGCCTGCGCGTTGGCGAGCGTCGGCAGGATCAGCCCCCAGTACGTGCCCACGCCGCCCATCTCGGCGATCAGCACGAACGTCGGGATCAGCGTGACGTGGTAGGGGACCATGACCATCGCGAGGAACGACCAGAACATCGGTTCGCGGCCGGGGAAGCGCTTCTTGGCGAAGGCGTACCCGGCCAGGGAGGCCAGCAGCAGCACCAGGACCACGCTGACCAGCGAGTACACGAGCGTGTTGAACGTCCACCCGAGCAGGTCGCGGCCGCCGAGGACCTCCCCGTACGCCGACGGGTCCACCGGCCAGGGCAGCATGCTCTCGGGGAAGGTGACGGCCGCGCCCGGCTTCAGCGACAGCACGACCATGGCGTAGAACGGGAACAGCGTGAGCGGGGTGGCGACGGCGAGCAGCGCGAACCTGGCGGCCTTCCCCCAGCGGGAGGGCTCCAGGGCGCGGTAGGGGCGGGTCACCGGTTCCTCCCGATGATCAGGCGCTGGATCAGGGCGACCACCAGCGTCATGACGAACAGGGCGACACCGAGGGCGCTGGCGTATCCGAAGTCGAAGTTCCTGAACGCCTGCTCGTACAACATCGTCACCATCGTGTAGCTGGCGTGCGCGGGGCCGCCGCCGGTCATCACGTACACCAGGTCGAACACCTGGAAGGAGGCGGTGGTCTCGATCACGGCGAGGAAGAACAGCGCGGGCCGAAGCTGCGGGGCGACGATGTGCCTGAAGCGCCGCCAGGTGCCCGCGCCGTCGGTGAGCGCGGCCTCCTCAAGCTCGCGCGGCAGGTCCTGCAGCCGGGCCAGCACGATGAGCATGCCGTAGCCGAACTTCGACCACACCGACACCAGCACCAGCGCCGGGATCACCAGCGTGGTCGAGGCCAGCCACGCCTGCCCGGTCAGCTTCGTGATCGGGCCCTCACTGGAGAACAGCCAGGTGAAGACCGTTCCGGCGAGCACCAGGCTGGTCACCACCGGCAGGAAGAAGACCGAGCGGAAGAATCCGACGCCCCGGAAGGAGCGCCTGACCAGCAGTGCCATGCCGACCGAGGCGGCCATGGACAGCGGCACGTACAGCAGCGTGTAGACGAGGGTGATCCGCAGCGACTGCCAGAACACCGGGTCGTCCACCAGCCGCCGGTAGTTGTCCAGGCCGCTCCAGGCCGGGGTGTCGCCGATGGAGAACTCGAAGAAGCCGAGCAGCACCCCGGCGATCGACGGGCCGAACCGGAAGGCCAGGAACAGCAGGAGGCACGGCAGCACGAACAGCAGTCCGGTGCGCACCTCCCACCGGCGTACGGAGATCGGGGCGGCCATCAGGAACCCAGCAGCGCGTTCGCCGCCTTCGCCGCGTCGGCCAGGGCCTGCTCGGGCGACTTGCCGCCGACCAGCGCCGCCTGGATCTCCGGGGAGAGCACGCCCATGACGTCACGCGCCTTGGGGTGCAGCGGGCCCGCCGTGGTCAGGTCGAGCGTCTTCTCGACCTCGCCCAGCACCGGGTCGCCGGCGTACAGGGCGGTCTTGCGCGGGGAGAAGGCGCCCGCCGCCCGGTCGTAGGCGTCGGCGGCCTCGGCGCGGGTGGCGAAGGCGATCCACTTGGCCGCCGCGTCCTTGTCGTCCGCGCCCTTGAGCAGGGCCAGCGAGCCGACGGTGCCGTAGGCGACCTGCTTGGCGGCGGTCAGCGGCGGCCGGACCCTGATGTTGTCCTCCCCCCAGAACGACTTCACGTCGGCGGGCAGGTGCTGCCAGGTGCAGGCCACCTTGTTCTGGGCGGCGCGCGTCTGCTCGAACTTGGGCAGTCCGGTCAGCAGGTCCTTCTCGACGAAGCCGCCGTCGGCGAGCTGCTTGAGGAACGTCAGCGCCCGCACCCCCTCCGGGCCGCCGAACGCGGCCGACCTGCCGTCGGGGCTGAAGACCTCGCCGCCCGCCTGCCACAGCAGCGGGTAGAACGACATGTTGAGGGTCTGCGCCGGGTCGGCCCAGTAGTTGGTGACGTCGATGCCCTTCTTCTTGAACTCCGGCGCCAGTTTCAGCAGGTCCTCCCACGTCGCGGGGAAGTCCTTCACCCCGGCCGCGTCGAAGGCGCGCTGGTTGCAGATCAGCGGCTGGGCCGTCATCAGCAGCGGCGCCGCCGTCACCTTGCCGTCCACCGTGACCGAACGGACCGCCGCCTCGCGGTGGCCGCCGGCGTCCTGCAGTTCGATCGGCTGGAGCGTCTTGACGTACTTGGGGAGCTGGTCGGGGATCATGTACACGACGTCGGGCGCCTTGTTGCCCGCGATGGCGGTCGAGAGCGCCTCGTCGCGCTTGGCCCACGGGTAGATCTCGACCTTGACGTCGATGCCCGGGTTGGCCTTCTCGAAGGCGGCGCTCTGGCCGTCCCAGAACGCCTGGTGGGCCGTCTGGTCGGGGATGACCGGGTAGATCCACATGGTGACGGTCTGCTTGCCGTCCGAGCCGGAGCCGCCGCAGGCGGTCAAAGCGGTGGCGGCCAGCGCCGCCGCCGCGAGTGCGCGTAGGCGCATGATCGTTCCTCCTAGGATCGCGGCACGGCGGCCACCGTGCCGGAGTGTCTGGCCCGCTCGGCGGCGAACACCGCGAGGTGGCTGTGCAGGGACTCGGCCGCTCCCGAGCGCACGTGGCCACGCTCGCCGGTCTCCAGCGCGCGGACGAAGGCGTCCATCAGGCCGGCGTCGCCGCCGCCGTGCCCGTCTCCCGCGTTGGAGCCGGTGGCGCCCGCCGACAGCACCCGCTCCGAGGCGTCGCGGAAGTCCAGCACCCGTACGGTCTCCCCGTCGCCGACCAGGCGCCCGTGGCTGCCGAAGACGCGCGTCTGACGGTGGGTCTGCTCGGTGAAGGCGGTCACGGTGAAGGTGGCGGTCGCGCCGCCGGACAGCTCCATGGCCAGCACCTGGTGGTCCACGACGTCGTTGTCGCAGGCGTACACGCACCTGCCGTACGGGCCGGTCCGCAGCGCCTCCAGCACGTCCTGCGGCCGGTCGGCGACGACGGTCGCCGGCCAGTCGAACTCCTCGCGCAGGTAGAGCCGGGGCGCGGAGTACGGGCAGGCCGCCTCGATCCGGCACTCGACGCAGCGTTCCGCCGCGCCCTGCGGTCTGCGGTCGGCGCGGAAGTGGCCGAGGGAGCCGAAGCTTGCGACCCGCTCGATCGTGCGCCCGGTGACGTAGGCCAGCCAGTCGAGGTCGTGGCTGGACTTGGCCAGCAGCATGGGGCTGGCCAGCCGCTCGCTGCGCCACGGCCCGCGCACGTAGGAGTGGGCGTGGTGCCACCAGCCCACCGGTTCCAGGTGCTCGACGCTCATGACCTCGCCGAGCACGCCGGAGTCGATCACGTTCTTCACCAGGTCGGTGTAGGGCGTGTAGCGCAGCACGTGGCAGACGGCGAACAGCACGCCACTGCGCTCCACGGCCCTGACCAGGAGTCGGGTCTCCTCCTCCGTGGGCGCGAGCGGCTTCTCCACCAGCAGCGCGTACCCGGCCTCGGCGAGCGCGAGGGCGGGTTCGACGTGCAGCCGGTCCTGGGTGGCGAGGATGACCGCGTCCGCCGTCCGTTCGGTGAGCAGGGGCCGCCAGTCGTCGTACTCCCGCTCGGCCCGCACCTCGGCGCGTCTTCCCGGGTCGGGGTCGGCGACCGCGACCAGGCGGGCGCGCTCGGGGTGTGCGGCGATCCAGGAGGCGTAGGTCCGCCCCCGGTTGCCCGCGCCGACCAGCGCCAGCGACACGGTCATCTACATCACCAGATTTCCGGAGGTGAGGGCTTTGGGGCCGTCGGCCGGGAGCGCCCGGGTGACGCCCTCCTCGACGTTGCCGGTGTGCCTGACCAGGTCGAAGGCGGTCACCGTGAGGGAGCCGCCGGTGAAGGTGCACCCGCCCGCCTGGTAGCGGTTGCGGCCCGTCTCCAGGCGGACGTGCGCGCCGTCGGTCCGCAGGCGGGCGCCGTGCAGGTCGAGGGAGAGGATCCCGGCCGGCTCGGCGCGCGACAGCAGCGGGTCGGCGCCCGACAGGTCACCGCCGTCGATCCGTACGCGCTGGTCGGTCCTGCCCGCCGCGCGCAGGCCGAGGCCGGTGAGCGTGCAGTCCGTCAGCGTCATCGAGCCGGACACGGCCAGCGGGGCGGCGTTCTCGCGCCCGCGCAGCTCCACACCGGTGAGCCGGACGTCGGCGCCGTTGACGGCGTTGCCGTCGAGGCCGGTCAGCACCGTGCGGCTGAGGTGCAGCGGCGACTTCACGTTCGCCTGTACGATCTCGCTCCTGGCCGGTAAGGCGAAGGCGCAGCCGTCGATGGTGTTGGGGCGCTGCGACAGCGCCGAGACCTGGGAGACGATGAGCGTGTGGCTGGCCGAGCAGCCGCGCATCTGCAGGCCGTCGGCGTTGACCCAGAGCATGCCCGAGTCCTTCAGCGACTCCTTGCCGATGACCTTGACGTCCTCCAGCGTCAGGTCGGTGACCTTGACGCGGGCCACGAACCACGAGCAGACGTGCCTGCGCACGGTGATGCGCTTGGCCGCGGATCCCCAGGCGGCGCCGGAGTTGGCGAAGGTCATCAGCCCGGAGTTGCCGGTGTAGGTGAGATCGTGTTCGTACTGGCCGTGCGTGACGAACGGCCCCTGGTCGTCGCCGTCGCCGTGGCAGTTCTCGACCTCGCAGTACGCCGAGCCGGTGAAGTCGTTGAGGTGGCGGGCGTTGGCCGTGTGGCAGTCCGAGACCCGTCCGTACAGGCAGGAGATCTGCTGGGTGAGGTATCCGGCGCCGCCCCAGGTGACCGTGGCCGGGTTGGCCAGCGTGCACTGCTCGGTGCGGTAGAAGGTGCACCAGCGGCGCATGATCACCGGCCAGAACGTGCCCGTCGCCTCGATGCCGGAGACGTCGCAGCGCACGGCGTACTCGTAGGCGACCGGGTGGGAGCCGGTGAACTGGTCGCCGTCCGCCACCCCCTTGAAGACCAGGTCGCGGACGTGGACGCGCTCGACCGGGTCGATCCGCCGCCAGGTGATCGTGCGCCCGGCGGCCAGCTCCCAGCCGATCTTGTAGTTGACCCGGATGCGGGAGCCGTCCACGATCTGCGTGACCTGGACGAGCTTCTGCAGCTCGCGCTCCCACCGTCCGGTCCTGGCGTCGACCTCGGCCGTCCACCACTGGCCCACCTCGAAGGCGGCGGAGTCGCCGACCTCGAAGACGTCGGCGAGGTCTGGCACCGGCGCGGTGAGCTTGTGGGCGACCGTCTCGGCGCGCACCGTGCCCTGGAAGAACAGCACGGCCGCGAACGGGTCGTTCTCGGCGGCCCGCTCGATCCCGTCGGTCCGTACGGTGTTCCCGCCGAAGTCGAGGGTGAGCCCGCTGCGCGTGAACCGGTGCCGCTTGACGAACAGCAGGTCGGTGTGGGCCTCGATGCGGGAGACCGACGGGTCGCCCACCATGGCGGCGAGGGCGGCGTCGGCCGGTTCGTCGTCGCCGAAGACGCCGAAGGCCCGGAAGTCGAGGGTGCCGTCGTGGACCATCAGCCACCGGCCGCGCGCCCCGCCGCCGAGGACGGTGCCGCCGTTGGCGGGCGCGGTGGCGTCGGCGTCCCAGCGGGTGAGCATGCCGCCGCCGTCGCCGGGGGCGCGGTAGCCCGCGACCTGGGCCAGTTCGGCGTCCTTGGGTTCGAGGGCGAGCAGGTCGGCCACGGTGGCCACGTGGTGGACGGGTTGCTTGGGACGGCGGTCGGCGGCCTCGGCCGGGGCCGCGGCGAGCAGCGTGCCCGCTGCGGCCAGCCCGGAGACGCGCAGGATGTCGCGACGTTGCATGGGGGTGTGCCTCAACCTCGGTGGGGGTGCTTGCTGTGTCGCCATGGTCGGTCGCCATGGTCGGTCGACAGGTTCGGTCGACAGGTTCGGTCGACAGGTTCGGTCGACAGGTTCGGTCGACAGGTTCGGTCGACAGGGCCGGTCGACAGGGCCGGTCGACGAGGTCGGGCGACACGCGTGGGCGTGCAGGCGGCGGTGCTGCCGGCCGGGAACTACCGGCGCCGGGGCTGCGGCGCGTCGGGAGCCAGCTGTTCGCCCGAGACGATTGGCGTGGACCCTAGTACAGCCGTCGCGGGGGCTGTCAAGAGGTGTGGCCGAGCGCGCGGGAGATCTGCTCGGCGCTCTCGCGGACCTGTCGTCCCAGCTCCTGGTACTTCCAGGCGGGCAGATCACGCTTGAGCGAGGTGATGCTGACGGCGCCCGCGCAGGCGCCGGTGTGGTCGCGCAGCGCGCTGCCGATGCAGAAGACGCCGTCGGCGTCCTCCTCGTCGTCGACGGCGTAGCCGAGTTCGCGAACGGTCTTCAGGTGGGCGAGCAGGGTGTCGGCGTCGGTGATGGTGTGGCCGGTACGGCGGGGCAGCCCGACGCGGCCGACCAGCTCCAGCACCTCGGCGTCGGTCATCTCGGCCAGCAGCGCCTTGCCGAGGCCGGTGCAGTGGGGGAGTTCGCGGGTGCCCATGCGCAGATCGACCTGGATGCGCTCGCGGTTGCTGACCTGGTCGACGACGACGGCCTGCCCGCCGTCCGGCACGGCCAGGCGGGAGTTCATGCCGGTGAGCCGGGTCAGTTCGACGAGGGCGGGGCGGGCCACGTCGCGCAGCGAGACCTGATCCTGGGCGCGGGCGCCGAGCCGGGCGAGGGCCATGCCGAGCCGGTAGCGCCGGTTCATGCCCTCGCCGTCGTCGGCGACCAGGCCGAACTCGCGCAGCGTGAACAGGGTGGCGAAGGCGGCGCTCTTGCTCAGCCCGCAGGCGGCGGCGAGCTCGGTCACGCTGAGCCCGCCTTGCCGTGAGAGGGCTTCGAGCACGTCGGCGGCGCGGGCGACGCTCCGCACCCAATATCGCGAATTCTCAGCAGCAGTGTTCGTCACAGCCGAACAGTCTAGCAAGGCTGACCGTTGACGCGCAGGATCTTCGGTGTTTAGACTCCCGGCTTGTGTTCGGCATCGCCAAACACTGTTCGGAATTTGCGGCGAACACACACCGTGCAACCCGGGCCGGGCTGGGCCCCGGCGTTGCGCACCCGAGGAGCGAATGTGAACCAGCGTGTCCTGTCCGAACGCGCCCGCCGGGTCATCCCCGGCGGCGTCAACAGCGGGCAGCGCAGCGTCCCCGGCCTCACCGACCTGGTGATCGCGCATGCGGAGGGCGCCAGGATCCGCGACGCCGACGGCAGGGAGTACGTCGACTACCATGCCGCCTTCGGTCCGCCGCTGCTCGGCCACAACGACCCCGACGTCGCCGAGGCGGTCGCCGCCGCCGGACGCAGCCTCGACCTCGCCGGGGTCGGGGTCACCCAGGGCGAGATCGAACTCGCGGAGACCCTCGCCGAACTCGTCCCCGGCATCGAGAAGAGCCTGCTCACCAGCACCGGCAGCGAGGCCACCTTCCACGCGCTGCGCGTGGCGCGGGCAGCGACCGGACGGCGGCTGGTGGTGAAGTTCCAGGGCTGCTACCACGGCTGGCACGACTCGGTCAGCCTCAACGTGATCTCCGCGCCCGACCGCGTCGGCGCCCGCGACCCCATCTCCACCGGCATCCTGCCCGAGGTGCTGGAGGCGACGCTGGTGCTGCCGTTCAACTCCGCCGAGGCCGTCCGGCGGGCCTTCGCCGAGCACGGCGCCGACATCGCCGCGGCGATCGTCGAGCCCGTCCCGCACAACGTCGGCTGCCTGCTGCCGGAGCCGGAGTTCCTGCGCACGCTGCGCGAGGAGTGCACGAAGGCGGGCAGCGTGCTCGTCTTCGACGAGGTGATCACCGGCTTCCGGCACGCGCTCGGCGGCTGGCAGCAGATCAGCGGCGTCACCCCCGACCTGACCACGCTCGGCAAGGCCATCGCCAACGGCTACCCCGTCGGTGCCCTCGGCGGACGCGCCGACCTCATGGACCTGTTCAGCTCCCGCCCCGGCGGCCCCGCCTTCTTCGCCGGAACCTACAACGGCCACCCCGCCGTGGTCGCCGCCGCCCTGGCCACCGTGCGCAAACTCCGCGCCGAACCCGTGCACGAGCACGTGTTCGCGCTCGGCGCCCGTATCAGGGAAGGACTCACCGCGATCTTCGACGGGCTCGGTGTCCCGGCGGTCGTCGCGGGCTACGGCTCGGTCTTCGTCGCCTACTTCATGACCGGACCCGCCCGCACCTACACCGACCTGCTGCGCAATGATGCGGAGATGTTCATCGGCTACCGGCGGCGGCTGCTCGGCCACGGCGTCTTCGAACTGCCGCTCAACCTCAAGCGCAGCCACGTCTCCTACGCGCACACCGGCGCGGACGTCGACCACCTCCTGGAGGCGGCCGAGCAGGCCGCCCGCGCCCAACTCGCCCAAGGCGGACCCGTGGACGTCGCCGCCGCCAGCACCATGGGTGGAGCCCGCTGATGCTCACCGTCGACACCACCCGCCCCACCGGACCCGCCGGGCGCATCTCCCGCGTCGAGACCCTCACCCTCGGCACCGCCTGGCGCGATTTCTCCTACGTGCGCCTGCACACCGACGAGGGACTCACCGGCGTCGGCGAGATCACCCACCCCTACCGGGGGCGCGAGACCTGCTCGCTCACCGAGGCGATGGCCGAACGCCACCTGCTCGGCGCCGACCCGTTCGACGTCGAGGAGATCTGGCTGCGCATGTACCAGGGCGACTTCCTGCGCGGCGGAGACATCGGCGGCATCGTCGTCTCGGGCGTGGACCAGGCGTTGTACGACCTCATGGGCAAGGCGCTGGGCGTTCCGGCCTACCGGCTCACCGGCGGTGCCTGCCGTACCGACGTGAGGGTGTACGCCAACGGCTGGTACACCGGCGAGCGGGACCCGGCCTCCTTCGCCGCCAGGGCGAAGGAGGCCGTGGGCCGGGGCTACGACGCGCTCAAGTTCGACCCGTTCGGCGCCGGGCTCGGCGAACTGTCGAGGGACGAGCTGCGCCGCTCGCTGGCGATCGTCGCCGCCGTGCGCGAGGCCGTCGGCCCCGGCGTGGACCTGTTCGTCGAAGGGCACGCCAGGTTCGCCATGGCCACCGCCGCCCGGCTGGTGCGCGAGCTGGAGCCGTACGAGCTGGGGTGGTTCGAGGAACCGCTGCCCTGGACGCACATCGACAGGTACGCCGAGCTGCGGCAGCGGGCCGCCATGCCGATCGCGGGCGGCGAGCACTTCCACAACAGGTACGAGTACGCCCGCCTGTTCGCCACCGCCGCCGTGGACGTCATCCAGCCGGACCTGTCCATGGCGGGCGGGTTCACCGAGGTCAGGAAGCTGGCCGCGCAGGCCGACACGCACGCGATGCTGGTCGCCCCGCACAACTCCAACTCGCCCGTGTGCACCACCGCCTCCGTGCACGCCGTGCTCGGCATGCCCAACTTCAGCATCCTGGAGACCTTCGACGGCATGCTCGACCCGCACGTCTTCGACGCCGTCAGGGGCGCGCTGCCGGTCGAGAACGGCCGTATCGGGTTGCCGAGCGCGCCGGGGCTCGGCATCGAGCTGGTGGACGAGGTGTTCGCCGAGCACCCGCCGAGCCACCGCTTCTGGAACATGTTCGCCGAAGGCTGGGAGAGACGTGCTCGTTGACGTGCACTCGCACCTGTTCCGCTGCCCGGACGACCTGGGCGAGCCGTTCGCGTCGGAGTCCGCCCGCGCGCACGGCGGCCACGTCGACCTGACCGTGCGGTGGGACGACTACGCCGCCACCTCGCCGCCCGGCACCACCGCGATCGTGGTGGGCGGCAAGGCCCGCAGGTCGGGGCTGTGGGTGGACGACGCCGCCGTCGCCGCCTACGCGGGCGCCCGCCCCGACCGGCTGATCGGCTACCTGTCGCTGGACCCCACCCAGCCGGGCTGGCGCGACGAACTCGAACACGGTCACCGGGACCTGGGGCTGCGCGGGATCAAGCTGATGCCGATGTACGCCGGATTCGACCCGGCCGACCCCGCCCTCGACGACCTCTACGCGTACGCGGCCGCGCACAGGCTGCCGCTGCTCGTGCACACCGGGACCACGTTCGTGTCGAAGGCGCCGCTGAAGTACGCGCTGCCCGTGCACCTGGACGAGGTCGCCATCCGGCACCCGTCGCTGCGCATGGTGCTCGCCCACCTGGGGCACCCGTTCGAGGGGGAGTGCATCGCGGTCGTCCGCAAGCACCGGCACGTGTACGCCGACGTCTCCGCCCTGCACTACCGGCCCTTCCAGCTCTGGCACAGCCTGCGGCTGGTGCAGGACTACGGCGTGTGGGACAAGCTGCTGTTCGGCAGCGACTACCCCTTCACCACGGTGAACGCCTCCGTCGAAGGGCTGCGGGCGGTCGGCGCCGTGCCCGGCATCCCCGGCCTGGCGCCGCTCGACCGTGACGAGATCGAGCGCCTCATCCACCGTCCGTCGCTCGGCCTGCTGGGGCTGTCATGACGGTCGCGGTGGTGACGGGGGCGGCGCGGGGGATCGGCCGCGCCATCGCCGAGGCGCTGGCGGCGGCGGGCGCCGAGGTCGTCACCGTGGACCTGCCGGGGACGGGCAAGGGGCCGGGCTTCCACCCGTTCGACCTGGCCGACACCGAAGGGCTGGCCGCGCTCGCCGACACCGTCCGAGAGCGGCACGGGCCGATCGGCGTCCTGGTCAACAACGCGGGGGTGGCGCGGCTGGAGCACTTCAACGAGATCACCCCGGCGGGGTGGCGGCAGATCATGAGCGTCAACTGCGACGCGCCGTTCTTCCTGAGCCAGCGGGTGGCCGAGCACATGATCGCCGACGGGGTGGAGGGGCGGATCGTCAACATCTCCTCCAAGAACGGGCTCGTGGCCGAGGCCGGGCTGGCCCACTACAACGCCTCCAAGGGGGCGCTGGAGCTGCTGACGCGGTCGCTGGCGGCCGAGCTCGGGGCGCACGGGATCACGGTCAACGCGGTGGCGCCGGGGATGATCGCGACCCCGATCGACGGGGACTTCCCGCTGGACCGGGCGGCCTTCGAGGCGTCGTGGGAGGAGCGGATCCCGCTGCGGGGCGGGTACGGGCAGGTGGCGGACGTGGCGGGGGCGGTGCTGTATCTGACCTCGCCCGCCGCCCGCTATGTCACGGGCACGACGCTGGTCGTCGACGGGGGCGTGCTCGCCGACCAGCATCCCCGGCTGCGCTTCATGCCGCCGTTCCGCAACCGGCTGGGCGGCTGACGCAGGCCGGGCGGCTGGGCAAGTACGGAGTCGTCACGGCGGGGCGGAGTCAGAGGAGAAGCGTGTCGTGGAGGCCGCCGGCGCACGGCGGTGCGGGGCGGTTCGGGGGCTTTGCCGTAATTGGGGGAAGAAAAGATCTTCGGCGGCAAACGCCGGTACACGCCCACTTCTCTCGGCAGACATTGACATGAGATATCCGGATCCGGACCCGCTACCGTTCGGCGGGTGAGGGTGCTGGTGGCGCTGGGCGGGAACGCGATGACCGGGCCGGACGGAAGCGCCGCGCCCCACCATCAGCGTGCGGCCGTCGAGATCGCCGTCCGTCACGTCCGCGCCATCGTCGCCGACGGCCACCAGGTCACCCTCACCCACGGCAACGGCCCCCAGGTCGGCAACCTCCTGCTCAAGAACCAGCTCGCCGCCCACGTCGTCCCGCCCGTGCCGCTCGACTGGTGCGGCGCCCAGACGCAGGCCACCGTCGGGACGCTCATCATGAACGCCCTCGGCCCCCCGACCGCCACCCTCGTCACCCGCACCCTCGTCGATCCCGGCGACCCGGCCTTCGCCGACCCGGTCAAGCCGATCGGCCGGTACTTCCCGCAGGACCCGCGCACCGAGGGCGAGACCTGGCGGCGCTTCGCGCGCGGCTGGCGGCGGGTCGTGCCCTCGCCGGAGCCGCTGGAGATCCTCGACGCCGACGCCGTGTCCGCGCTCATGGCCGCCGGCTTCACGGTGGTCGCGGCGGGCGGCGGCGGCGTGCCGGTGACCAGGCTGCCGGACGGCGGGCTGAACGGCGTCGAGGCGGTCGTCGACAAGGATCTCGCCGCCGCGCTGCTGGCGCGGGCCGTCGGCGCGGAGGTGCTGCTCATCGCGACGGACGTGCCTGACGTCGTCATCGGGTACGGCGGCCCGGACCCGCGCCCGATCGGCCGCGTCTCGGTGCCCGAACTGCGCGTCCTGCAGGCGGCCGGGCACTTCGCGGAGGGCACCATGGGGCCCAAGGTGGAGGCGGCGATCAGGTTCGTCTCGTCAGGAGGCACGCGGGCGGTGATCACGTCGCTGCCGGAGATCGCCGCCGCCATGCATGGACATGTCGGTACTCAGGTAGAAAAGGGGCTCTGACCGATGCCGGAACCGATCGAAGTACGCAAGGTGCCGATCGAGAGCGTGACCGACGCCTCCGGGCTCGAACGACTCATCATCGACGGGGTGATCGAGGCCCACCGGGTGCTCGCGGTCGTCGGCAAGACCGAGGGCAACGGCGGTGTCAACGACTACACCCGCATCATCGCCGACCGCGCCTTCCGCGAGGTGCTGGCCAGGCACGGTCACCCGGCCCCCGACTCGGTGCCGCTGGTGTGGTCGGGCGGCACCGACGGCGTCCTCAGCCCGCACGCCACGATCTTCGCCACCACCTCGGACGCCCCGGCCTCGGAGGAGCCGCGCGTCTCGGTCGGCGTGGCCATGAGCGAGGTGATCCTGCCCGAGGACATCGGCCGCCCTGCCATGGTCGAGAAGGTGGCCGCCGGGGTCCGCGAGGCCATGAAGATCGCCGGGATCGACGACCCGGCCGACGTCCACTACGTCCAGACCAAGACGCCCCTGCTCACCCTGGCCACGATCACCGACGCCAAGAACCGGGGCCAGAGCACCGCCATCGAGGAGACCGGTCCGTCGATGGACCTGTCCAACGCCACCACCGCCCTCGGCATCGCGCTCGCCCTCGGCGAGATCGAGATGCCCACCGAGGAGCAGATCTTCCGCGACCTGTCGCTGTACAGCAGCGTCGCCTCGTGCTCGTCGGGGGTGGAACTCGACCGCGCCCAGATCGTCCTGGTGGGCAACGTGCGCGGCATCGGGGGCAGGTACCGGATCGGGCACGGCGTCATGAAGGACGCCCTGGACGCCGACGGCATCTGGGACGCCATCCGCTCCAGCGGCATCGACCTGCCCGAGCGGCCCCACCCCACGGACCTCGGCGACCGGCTCGTCAACGTCTTCATGAAGTGCGAGGCCGACCCCTCCGGGCGGGTACGGGGACGCCGCAACATCATGCTCGACGACTCGGACGTGCACTGGCACCGCCAGATCAAGGCCACCGTCGGCGGGGTCGCCGCCGCCGTCACCGGCGACCCGGCCGTGTTCGTGTCCGTCGCCGCCGTCCACCAGGGCCCGTCCGGAGGCGGCCCCGTCGCCGCCGTCGCCCGCCTGGACTGAGGCGCGCTCCGGAGCCGTCGCGCTGTGCCCGCCCCTGTGCCCGCCCTGTGCTTGGCCCGGCCGGAGGCACTCGGGCTGGCTCCGCCCTCCGGGAGGATGGCAGAGTGGGGGGATTGTGAATCTCTGAGGTTTTGGAGAGGTTTTCTGTGATGGAGTTCGTCCGTCCGCCCGCCCTTCGTCCCGGTGACCGGGTCGCCGTCGTCGTCGCCTCCGGCCCCTGCAACCAGGCGAAGCTCACCGGCGGCGTCGCCGCCCTTGAGGCGTACGGGCTGCGGCCCGAGGTGTTCGAGTCCGCGCGTACGGCGGGGACCGTCTTCGACTACCTCGCGGGCGACGACGCGCTGCGCGCCCGCGACCTGACCGACGCCCTCGCCGACCCCTCCTACGCCGCCGTCATGCTGGCCGGAGGAGGGTACGGCGCCCAGCGCACCCTCGAACGGGTGGACTGGTCGCGCATCGACCCCGCCCAGCCCAAGATCGTGGTCGGCTACTCCGACGTCACCGCCCTCCTGGAGGCGGTCGCCGTCAAACTCGGCTGGTGCTCGTTCTTCGGCCCGATGGTCGCCTGCGACGGCTTCCACCGGGGCGCGGGCGACTTCGCCTTCGACACCCTCATGGCCACCCTCACCGGCGAGGTGGCCGAACTGCGCTTCCCCGGGGCCAGGACCCTCGTGCCCGGCGTCGCGGAAGGCGTCACCGTCGGCGGCAACGCCAGCCTGCTGGCTTCCGGCATCGGCACCGACACGAGCCTGCCCGCGACCGGCGCCATCCTGTTCCTGGAGGACGTCGACGAGGCCCTCTACCGCCTCGACCGCATCCTCACCCAACTGCGCCGCTCGCCGTACACCGACGGCGTCGCCGCGATCCTGCTCGGCACCTTCACCGAGTGCGGCGAGCAGGAGGACGTGGACCGCCTGCTGGCCGACCGGCTCACCGACCTCGGCGTCCCGGTCCTCGCCGGCGCCGACATCGGCCACAACGTCCCCATGCAGACCTACCCGATCGGCGTCCCCGCCCGCCTGGACGCGGAGGCAGGGGTACTGACCCTGCTCAAGCCCCCGGTGGCATAGTCTCGGTGGCTGTGCCGAGCATTCCGCAACCCCTGAGACCCGACGACGACGGCAGCACCGACACGGCCGTCGCCGCCGCCCTGGCCGCGTACGCCTCAGGAGAGGGCGACGCCACCTCGGTGCTCACGGCGCTCAGCGGCGCCCGCCTGCTCGTGCCCGTGGTGGCGCTGCTGACCTCGGCCGAGGTCGGCGAACACGGGCTCAAGCAGGAGAAGGAGAGCGAGATGGCGCTCCCCAAGCTCGTCGGCAAGGACGGCAGGCAGGCGGTGCTCGCCTTCACCGGCGCCGAGCCGCTGGCCCGCTGGCGCCCGGACGCCCGCCCGATCCAGGCCGACACCCTCCAGGTGTGCCGGGCGGCGGCGGGCGAGAAGGCCGCCGCCGTGGTCGTCGACGTGGCCGGGCCGGTGCCGTTCGTCATCGAGGGCGAGGTCCTCGACGCGCTCGCCGCCGTGGCGACGGGCACCGCACCCGAGCACGCCACGGTCGCCAGGCTGGAACCCGCCCCCAGGCGCCGCCGCTGGCCCTGGTCGCGCGGCTGAGCCGCGCCCCCGACGAGGCGCCGCCCACCTGATCGCAGACGAACTCCGTGCCGGCCCCGCGCGTCCGGGTTAGAGTCGGCGGCGTGGTACCGATCGTCGTCGCGGCCGTGCTGGCCTTCGCCGTCGGCTCCTACGTCAGGGCCTTCGCGGCGGCCTTCGAGCCCGACCCGCCCGACACGCGCGCCGAAGCGCGCCGCGCCTACCTGAGCCGCCCCCGCCCGGCCTGGCCCCCGTACCTCGAACTCGCCACCTCGGCCGCCGTCGCCCTGCTGTGCTGGCGGGCCGGGCCGCAGTACGCGTTCTTCGCCGTCCTCGCCGTCACCCTGTCCCTGATCGACTGGCGCACCTACCGCCTGCCCGACGCGATCACGCTCCCGGCCTACCCGGTCCTCGCCCTGACGCTGTGGCCGGACCTGCCGCGCGCCCTCCTCGGCGCCCTCGCCCTCGCCCTCCTGTACGGCCTGCTGTGGTTCGCCCGCCCCGCCGCCATGGGCTTCGGCGACGTGAAACTGGCCGGGCTGGTCGGCATGGCCGCGGCCGCCGCCGGATGGCAGCAGTGGGTGCTGGCCGCGCTCGCCGGGCAGTTCGCCGCCGCCCTGTACGCGGCCTGGCTGCTGGCCGGCAGGAAGGGCAGCGGGCAGACGCAGTTCCCGCTCGGCCCCTTCATGCTCGCCGGAGCGTTCGCCACGCTATGTCTCACCAGCTGACCCCAGACCTCACCACCCCGCCGCGCATGGAAGACTTGGACACATGTTGCGCTGGTTGACCGCCGGAGAGTCACACGGCCCCGAACTCGTCGCCATCATGGAGGGCCTGCCGGCCGGGGTCGAGGTGACCACGGCCGCCATCGACGAGGCCCTGCGCCGCCGCCGCCTCGGTTACGGGCGCGGCGCCCGCATGAAGTTCGAGCAGGACGAGGTGGCCATCGTCGGCGGCGTGCGCCACGGCCGCACCATGGGCAGCCCGGTCGCCATCCGGGTCGGCAACACCGAGTGGCCCAAGTGGGAGAAGGTCATGGCGGCCGACCCGGTCGATCCCGCCGAGCTGGAGGGGCTGGCCCGCAACGCGCCGCGCTCACGCCCCCGCCCCGGCCACGCCGACCTCGCGGGCATGCAGAAGTACGGCCTCGACGACGCCCGCAACGTGCTCGACCGGGCCAGCGCCCGCGAGACCGCCGCCCGGGTGGCGCTCGGCGAGGTCGCCAGGCGCTTCCTCAAGCAGGCGCTCGGCGTCGACCTCATCAGCCACGTCACCGAGATCGGCGGCGCCCGCACGCCGTCCGAGCACCTGCCCGCCCCCGGCGACCTGGCGCGCGTCGACGACGACCCGGTGCGCTGCTTCGACCCGGCGGGCAGCGCGGCCATGGTCGAGGTCATCGACCGCGCCCACAAGGACGGCGACACGCTCGGCGGCGTCGTCGAGGTCCTCGCCTACGGCCTGCCGCCCGGCCTCGGCAGCTACACCCACTGGGACCGCCGCCTCGACTCCCGGCTGGCCGGGGCGCTCATGGGCATCCAGGCGATCAAGGGCGTGGCCGTCGGCGACGGCTTCGAGACCGCCCGCCGTCCGGGCTCGCGCGCGCACGACGAGATCGAGTACTCCACGGCCGACGGCGTCCGGCGCGTCACCAACCGCGCGGGCGGCGTCGAGGGCGGCATGACCAACGGCGAGATCCTGCGGGTGAGCGCCGCGATGAAGCCGATCTCCACCGTCCCGAGGGCGCTGGCCACGATCGACGTCAAGACCGGCGAGGCCACCAAGGCCCACCACGAGCGCTCCGACGTGTGCGCGGTCCCGGCCGCCGGGATCGTCGCCGAGGCCATGGTCGCGCTGGTGCTCGCCGACGCCGCCCTGGAGAAGTTCGGCGGCGACTCCGTCGAGGAGGTCGCCCGCAACCTGTCCGGCTACCTGTCGTCGATGGTGATCAAGTGAACGTCAAGCCCAGGGCCGTGCTGGTCGGCCCGCCCGGATCCGGCAAGTCCACCGTCGGCCGCCTGCTGGCCGAGCGCCTCGGCGCCGCCTTCCGCGACACCGACGCCGACGTCGAGGCCGTCGCGGGCAAGGAGGTCGGCGACATCTTCGTCGAGGACGGCGAGGAGCGCTTCCGCGACCTGGAGTCCGCCGCGGTGGCCGCCGCGCTCGCCGAGCACGACGGCGTCCTCGCCCTGGGCGGCGGCTCGATCCTGCGCGAGGCCACCCAGGAACTGCTTCAGGGCCACACCGTCGTCTACCTCCAGGTCGGGCTGGCCGACGCCGTCCAGCGGGTCGGCCTCGGCACCGCCCGCCCGCTGCTGGTCCTCAACCCGCGCAGCCAGCTCAAGCGCCTCATGGAGCAGCGCCGTCCCATCTACGAGCGGCTGGCCGTGCTCACCGTCGCCACCGACGGCCGCGAGCCCGCCGACGTCGTGGCGGAGATCGTGAAGGGACTGCCCGCGTGAGCGCGACCCGCATCCGCGTGAGCGGCGACAGCCCGTACGACGTGGTCGTCGGTGAGGGCGTGCTCGGCGACCTGCCCGGCCTCGTGGGCGAAGGCGCCCGCACGGTCGCCGTCATCCACCCGGCCACGCTGCCCGAGATCACCCGCCCGGTCTGCGAGAGCCTGGCCGAGGCCGGCTACGACGTGGTCGAACTCCCCGTCCCCGACGGCGAGCAGGCCAAGAGCGTCGAGGTCGCCGCCGGCCTGTGGTCGGCGCTCGGCCGCTACGGCGTCACCCGCTCGGACGCCGTCGTCGGCGTCGGCGGCGGCGCCACCACCGACCTGGCCGGGTTCGTCGCCGCCACCTGGCTGCGCGGCGTCCGCACCGTGCTGGTGCCGACGACGCTGCTCGGCATGGTCGACGCCGCCGTCGGCGGCAAGAACGGCATCGACACGCCCGAGGGCAAGAACCTCGTCGGCACCATCGTCGCGCCCGCCGGGGTCCTGTGCGACCTCCGCACCCTGGCGACGCTGCCGAAGGCCGACTACGTCGCCGGGCTGGCCGAGGTCATCAAGGGCGGCTTCATCGCCGACCCGACGATCCTGCGCCTCGTCGAGGCCGACCCCGAGGGCGCCACCCGCCCCGACGGCGAGCACACCCGCGAGCTCATCGAGCGCAAGATCCGCATCAAGGCCGACGTGGTCGGCGCCGACCTGCGCGAGGCCGGGCTGCGCGAGATCCTCAACTACGGCCACACGCTGGCCCACGCCATCGAGCGCCACGAGCACTACGAGATGCGCCACGGCGAGGCCGTCGCCATCGGCATGACGTACGCGGCCGAGTTGTCGCGCCTGTCCGGCCGCGCCGACCTGGTCGAGCGCACCCGCGCCGTCCTCACCTCCGTGGGACTGCCGGTCGGCTACCGCGCCGACGCCTGGCCGCGACTGCGCGAGCACATGCGCCTCGACAAGAAGAACCGGGGCGCCAAGCAGCGCTTCGTCGTCCTCGACGAACTCGCCAGGCCCGCCCGGCTGGAGGACCCGTCCGAGGCGCTCCTGGAGGCCGCCTACAAGGAGATCGCGCGATGATCTACGTGCTCAACGGTCCCAACCTGCGCCGCCTCGGCACCCGCGAACCCGACGTCTACGGCGCCGAGACCTTCGCCGACCTGACCCGGCTGTGCGAGGACACCGGCCGCGAACTCGGCATCGAGGTCGAGGTCCGGCAGACCGACGACGAGGCCACCATGATCGGCTGGCTGCACGAGGCCGCCGACCACCGCATCCCCGTCGTGCTCAACCCGGCCGCGTTCACCCACTACTCCTACGCGCTGCGCGACGCCATCGCCCAGCGCACCGCGCCGCTGGTCGAGGTGCACATCTCCAACCCGGCCGCGCGCGAGGAGTTCCGCCACACCTCGGTCGTCGCCGGGGTGGCGACCGGCACCATCGCGGGCTTCGGGCTGCGTTCGTACGTCCACGCGCTGCGCGCCGTCGCCGAACTGGTCCGCGGGTGACGCGCCACTACGCCTCCTTCGCCGCCCTCGGCGACAGCTTCACCGAGGGCCTCAACGACCCGGGCGTCGGCGAGGAGTTCCGGGGCTGGGCCGACCGGGTCGCCCAGCGGCTGTCCGTCGAGAACCCGTCCTTCCGCTACGCGAACCTCGCGGTGCGCGGCAAGCTCCTGGACCAGATCGTCACCGAGCAGGTGCCGGTGGCGGTCGAACTGTCGCCCGACCTGGTGAGCCTGTGCGCGGGCGGCAACGACCTGCTGCGGCCAGGCAGCGACCCGGACGCGATGGCCAAGAAGCTCGCCCGCGCCGTCCGCGACCTGCGCGCCACGGGCGCTGACGTACTGCTGTTCACGGGCGTGGACCCGCGCGACACACCGCTCATGCGGCGGATGCGCGGCAAGTTCGCGATCTTCTACCTGCACGTCCGCTCGATCGCCGACCTGTACGGCTGCCGCCTGGTCGACCAGTGGTCGATGCAGGGGCTGCGCGACTGGCGGGCGTGGAGCACCGACCGCCTGCACATGAACGAGGACGGTCACCGCCTGGTCGCCGCCCGGGTGCTCGACATGCTGGGTGTCCCGGTCGAGGACTCCTGGCAGATCACCTGGCCGGAACGCCTGGTGGATCCGAGGGCCAAGCGCCGCGAGGACGCGGTGTGGATCCGCGAGCACCTGGTCCCGTGGGTCTCCCGCCGCATCCGGGGCGCCTCCTCCGGCGACGGCCTGTCGGCCAAACGCCCGGACCTGACCCCGTTCTCCTAGCCCCGGCCCCCACAGCGCCGGATCAGACGGAGAGGCGCTTCAGAGCACTACGGGCGACAGCCGGGTCCGTGGTGCGCCAGAACGGGGGGAGGGAGCCCAGCAGGAAGCCGCTGTAACGGGCCGTCGCCAGCCTCGGGTCGAGGACGGCGATCACGCCCTTGTCGTCCTGTGCCCGCAGCAGGCGCCCGACCCCCTGCGCCAGCAGCAGCGCCGCGTGCGTCGCCGCCACCGCCATGAACCCGTTGCCCCCCTTGGACTGCACGTGCCGCTGGCGGGCCGAGGTGAGCGGGTCGTCCGGCCGGGGGAACGGCACCCGGTCGATGATCACCAGCCGTAGCGACGGCCCTGGCACGTCCACCCCCTGCCACAGCGACAGGGTGCCGAACAGACAGGTCGACTCGTCCTCCGCGAACTGCTTGACCAGCAGCATCGTGGAGTCGTCGCCCTGGCACAGCAGCGGCACGTCCAGCCGCTCGCGCAGCGCCTCCGTCGCGGCCTTGGCCGCGCGCATCGAGGAGAACAACCCGAGAGTGCGCCCGCCCGCCGCCTCGATCAGCTCGGCGATCTCGTCCACGTACGCCTCGGGCAGGCCGTCACGGCCCGGCTGCGGCAGGTGCTTGGCCACGTACAGGATGCCCGAGCGCTGGTGGTCGAACGGCGAGCCGACGTCCATGCCCGTCCACCCTCTGACCTTCTGCTTGCGGCCCTTCTCACCGCCCGGGACGGTCACCTGCTCGCCGCCCTCCGGAGCCGGTGGCTCGCCCAGCCCCCACTGTTTGGCCATCCCGTCGAAGGAGCCGCCCAGCGCCAGCGTCGCCGAGGTCAGCACCACCGTGCGCTCGCCGAACAGGCGCTCGCGCAGCATGCCGCCCACGTTGAGCGGCGCCACCCGCAGCATCGGCGGGCGCCGGTCGCTGCCCTCGTCGAGCCACACCACCTCGGCCCGGTCGTTCTCCGAGGCGTGGCCGTAGGCCTCCAGCATGCGCACGGCCGTGTCGTGGACCTCGTCGAGGGCGGTGAAGGCGGCCTTGCGCTGCCCGGCCCGTTCCGGGTCGTCCTTGTCGGCCCCGCGCGGCCCGAGCGCGGTCACGCAGCGCGCCGCCGCGTCTCTGACCAGCGCCAGCGTCAGCCCGAGTACTTCGGGCAGCTCGTCGATGCGCCCCGGCGGGGCCGCCGCCAGCAGCGCCTTGAGGTCTTCGCCCGACTCCAGGAGCTGGTCGGCCACGGACTGCTCGATCAGTCGGGAGACCCGCCGCACCGCCAGCGACACGCTGCCCTCCGACAGCTCGCTCGTCACGACCGAGGTCACCCGGTCGACCAGTTCGTGGGCCTCGTCCACGATCACGACGTCGTGCTCGGGCAGCACGGGGATGTCGCCCATGGCGTCGATCGCGAGCAGCGCGTGGTTGGTCACCACGATGTCGACCTCGCCCGCCCGCGACCTGGCCAGTTCGGCGAAGCACTCGGGGCCGCTCGGGCAGCGCTGGGCGCCCAGGCACTCCTGCGCGCTGACCGAGAACTGCCGCCACGCCTGCTCGTTGACGCCTGGGACCAGTTCGTCGCGGTCGCCGGTCTCGGTCTCCTCGGCCCACTCCTGGATGCGCTGGACCATACGGCCGGTCGCGCTCACGTCGCGGACGTCGAAGAGCTGGTCGTGCTCGTCTTCCTCGGGCCAGCCCGCGGTCGCCTTGTAACGGCACAGGTAGTTGCGGCGGCCCTTCAGGATCGCGAACGTCGGCTCGTGCGGCAGCTCTTTGACCAGCGTCTCGGCCAGTCTCGGCAGGTCGCGGTCGACGAGTTGGCGCTGCAGCGCGATCGTGGCCGTCGAGACCACGACGGGGGAGTCGGTGCCCATGGCGTGTCTGACCGAGGGCACGAGGTAGGCCAGGGACTTGCCGGTGCCCGTGCCGGCCTGCACGGCGAGATGCTCCTCGGTGTCGATGGCCCGCTGGACGGCGTTGACCATCTGCAACTGGCCGGGCCGATCGCTCCCTCCGAGAGCGGCGACCGCGGCTTTGAGAAGCTCTTCGACTGGAGGGAGGTGGGAGTCCGGCACGGCACAACGCTACCGGCTCCGGCGGAGTGATCGGGGAGTGACCGCGTGGACGCATCCCGGCGTTCGTGAACCGTTCGGGCATCTCGCGTGGCACACTGGCGGTCGGGATCCCAACTGGTCAAGAAAGATCTTCCCGGTGTGACGGCCGGGGGCGGCGGAAGGACTGGCACCGCCCGCTCGGTAGGGTTTCCGGGGTTGAGTGGACGAATAAAGGCTGGTTAAAGCAGTATGTCTGCCATGTCGGAAGTTGTCCCGTTGCCGTCGTTCGGCGAAGTGTTCTTCGATGCCCGAGGCCAGGAGCGGTGTCTCCGGGTGACCTGGCACGAGGGAACCCTGGTGCTCAGCCTGTGGCGAGGGGAGATGTGCACCGGCAGTTTCCGCATGCCGATGGACGACGTCGGCCGCCTGCTCGACACCCTCGACGACGGCTACGCCGAGGCGACCGGCGAGCACCTGGAGGACCCCGCCGACGAGGCGGGTGCGCCCGAGGTCATCCCCGGCACCGGCCAGTACCACCGCCCGCCCACCAGCCCGCCCATGGCCGCGCAGCCCGCGCAGGCCCCGGACGACCGCCCCACGGCGGCGCTGTCGCCCAACGACGTCCTGGTCGCCCGTGGCACCCCCGCCCAGCAGGACAAGCTGGTCGCCTCCTACGAGACCGGCCAGCCGCGCGACCCCGCCCAGAGCCGTCAGCCGTACGACCAGCCCTTGTACGGCGACCAGCCCGCGTACCAGGACCAGCCCGCGTACCAGGACCAGCCCGCGTACCAGGACCAGCCCGCGTACCAGGACCAGCCCGCGTACCAGGACCAGCCCGGGTACGCCGACCAGACCCCGTACGGTGACCAGCCCGGGTACGGCGGCCAGCAGTCCTACCAGGACCAGCAGCCTTACGCCGACCAGCAGTCCTACGGCGACCCCGCACGCCAGCAGCCCTTCACCGGTCCGCAGTACAGCCCGGAGCCCCAGTACTCCGCCGACCCGGCCACCGGCGCCAACGGGCCCGTCTACCAGTTGCCCGGTCAGCCCGACCAGCGCTACCGTCAGGCCCCGCTCAGCACCGACCCGCTGGGCTTCCCGGCGGCGTCCCGGCAGGACCCGCTCGGTACTCCTGCTCAGCCCAGCCAGCAGGACCCGCTCGGTCTGTCGCAGCACCACCGACAGGATCCGCTCGGCGGCGGCGACGCGTTCCAGCCGCCGCAGCACCGTCAGTCCTACGATCCGCACGCCTCCCAGGGCTCGTACGGCTCCCAGGGCGGTTCCTCCCAAGGTGGCTCCGACTACACGAGCGGCCCCGACTACTCCAGCGGCGACTACGCCCCCCGCGAGTCCTACGCCCAGCCGGACCCGTACTCCACCGGCCAGCACACCCGCCCCAGCGGCTACCGCTCACCGGGCGGCAGCACGGCGGGCCTGGGCACCCCGATGCACGGTATCCCCGGCGCGGGCCGCCGCCAGGCCGAGCCGTACACCTCCGGCGACTCCTACCCGGCTGCGGATCCGGCCGACTACCCGCCGTCCGGCGCCGCGCCCAACCCGGTGGACCCGCTGCTCGCGCTGAGCAACCAGCAGCAGTCGGACTCGGAGACGACCCGCCCGTACGTCCACGACCCGATGTTCACGACGGGCGAGCGCCTACGCCCCGACCAGCAACAGGACGGCCGCCCCGACCGCAGGGAGTGGTGACCCGGCCCTCTGGGTGGGTGCGCGCCTGACAGGGTAGACGCCAGCGAGCGATGACCCGGCCCCTGGACGTGTGCCGCGTGCTCGCCCGAGGCTCCCCGGCGTCCGGGTTTCGTGGCGCCGCGACGGCGGGGTGCGGTGCGGCGAACATCGGCGCCTCGTACGGTGGCCGGCGCGGGCCGGGCCCCGGGTAAGAGCGGAGTCGTCGCGGTGGGACGGGGCCGGAGGAGGAGCGTGCCTTGGAGGCCGTCGGCGCACGGCGGCGGGGGGCGGTTCGGGGGCTTTGCCGTAACGGCTGGAGTTCTGGGGTCTCTTACGCAACAACTGGGGGCTCACGTGACGGCTGAATTCTGGGGTCTCCCGTGACGCCGGGAGGTTCGGGGCTTCTCACGTGACAGCGGGAGTGCCGTGGCCGTGTCGTGACAGGAGCGCCCGTAACAGGCGGATATGACTCGCAGTCGCCGACACGAGCTGAAAGACGAGCACATCCCCCCGCTCTGGCACAGAATTGGCGCACGAGCCACACACCTACCGGAGAGGACGGCACGTGAACGCTGAGACGGCGCTGCACCTGCTGCTGGTGGCCGGCGGCGCGCTGGCGGTCGCCGCCCTGGCGCGGCGCAAGGGCTGGCCCGCCCCCCTCCTGCTCGTCCTGGCCGGTCTCCTGGTCTCCCCGCTGCTGCCCGTCGTCCCCCTCGACCCCGAACTCGTCCTGTTCGTCTTCCTGCCGCCTCTGCTCTACTCGGCCGCCATCGAGAGCTCCTACCTCCGCCTGCGCGACGTCACCCGCGCCGTCGCGCTGCTGTCGATCGGGCTGGTCCTGTTCACGACGCTGATCGTCGGCTGGGTGACGCACCTGCTGCTGCCCGAGCTCCCCCTGGCCGCCGCGTTCGCGCTCGGCGCGATCATCGCCCCGCCGGACGCCGTGGCCGCCGTCGCCGTCGGCCGCAGGCTCGGGCTGCCCCGCCGCCTGCTCACGATTCTGATCGGCGAGAGCCTGTTCAACGACGCCACCGCCCTGACCGTCTACCGCGTCGCGATCGGCGCCCTGGTCGGCGGCGGCGTGGACCTGTTCGACGGCATCCTGGAGTTCGTCTACGCGGCGGCGGGCGGCATCGCGATCGGCCTGGCGCTGGCCTGGCTGTTCGGCCGCCTGCTGGCGATGTGCCACGACTCGCTCGTGGAGAACACCATCATGCTGCTGATCCCGTTCGCCGCCTATCTGGCGGCCGAACTGGTGCACGCCTCCGGTGTCATCTCCGTGGTGCTCGTGGGCCTGTACCTGGGGCACCGCATGTACCTCCAGGGCTTCGGCACCCGCCTGTTGTCGGCCGGCGTGTGGCGGGTGACGAACTTCTTCCTGGAGACGATCGTCTTCGCGCTGATCGGGCTGCAGCTCCTGCCCATCCTGGAGGGCGTCGCCGCCTCCGAGCGCGACATCCTCCAGGTCACCCTGTACGCCGTGGTCATCTTCGTGGTGACGGTGGTGGCCCGCTTCGCGTGGGTCTTCCCCGCGACCTACCTCCCGTCGGCGGTGTTCAAGAGCTCGTTCAGGCCGCCGCCGCAGAACGTCGTGGTGCTCGGCTGGGCGGGCATGCGCGGCGTGGTGTCGCTGGCCGCCGCCTTCGCCATCCCCGAGGAGGTCGCCGACCGCGACCTGCTGCTGTTCCTGTCGTTCACGACGGTGATCGCGACCCTGCTCGTGCAGGGGCTGTCGTTCCCCGCGCTGATCAGGCGGCTGCGCGTGTCGAGCGCGGGGGAGGAGTACGAGGACACGCTCGCCGAGGCCGCCGCCCAGGAGGCCGCCCGTGACGCCGGGCTGCGGGTGCTGGACCGGGTGATCGAGCTGGAGGGTGAGCCGGACGAGCTGCAGGCGAGTGTGTTCGACCAGGTCAGGGAGAAGAGCGAGCGCCGCGCGCTGACCGCGTGGGAGCGTCTCGGCGGCGGCACCGCAGCGGGCGGCTCTGAGACGCCGAGTGCTCTCTACCGCCGCGTGCGCCTCATGATGCTGGACGCCGAGCGCGCGACCCTGGTCCGGTTGCGCGACGAGCGGCGCATCGACGACGAGGTGCTGCGCAGGATGATGGCCGAACTCGACTTCGAGGAGGCCATCCTCGAACGCTGAGGCTCACCCCATCTGGTTGTGCACGAAGCACCACCGCCAGCTCTCGCCCGTCTCGAAGGACTGCATCACCGGGTGACCCTCCCGCTGGAAGTGTTTGCTGGCGTGCCGGTTGGGCGAGGAGTCGCAGCAGCCGATGTGGCCGCACTCCAGGCAGCGGCGCAGATGGACCCACCGGGCACCCGCCGCCAGGCACTCCGCGCAGCCCTCCGGAGTCAGGGCGGCAGGGTCGTCCGCACTGGAAAGATGCTCACACATAGCCATACCGTGATCGTAGAACCAGCAGGGAGCTTCCTCCGCCACCGGGTGTGAGGTTGTGCACTCCGCGTCAACGTCGGCGACCGTTGGGTAGTGTCGATGACATGCGACTCAGGTTCGTTCCTCTGGCATTGTTCGCCTCCGCTCTGTTCCTCGCCGGTTGCGGCGAGATCAACCAGACCATCGACAAGGCACAGGCGTGCCTTGAGGCGCCGAAGATCGTCACCCAGTTGGTCGCCGACGTGACCAAGTTCGCCAACGACCCGCAGGGCATGAGCAAGGCCCTCGACGACGCCGCCGCCAAGCTCGGCGAAACGGCCGACAAGGCCGCCAACACCACGGTCAAGGAAGCCACCGACGACCTGGCCAAGACCCTCGGCGGCCTCAACGTCACCGACGTCAACGGCGCGGTCGACGCCGCCCAGAAGGTGACCACCGAGACGGCCGCCTACCTCGACCAGATCCGCAAGGCCTGCTCGTAGCCCCTGGCGAGTGCGAATCCCGCCTTCTCTAGGGGAAATATGTACGAATTACGGTCGTTTGTATGGAGCCGGACCCTCGATTCACTCTTGCGAATGAACGTACCTTTCTCACCTGGTTGAGCACGGCTCTCGCCCTCAGCGCCGGCGGGGTCGGCATCGCCGCCCTGCCCGAGGACGTCTTCGTCCCTTGGATACGGGCCGTCCTCGCCATCATGCTCGTCGCGCTGTCGGCGCTGGCCGCAGGAATGGCCTACCCGCGCTGGCGCAACATCCAGCGCGCCCTGCGCAATCAGGCACCTCTGCCCCCGCCCGCCCTCGCGGCCCTGTTCGGCTACGGCGTCGCCCTCGTCGCCGTGGTCGCACTGGTGCTCATCGTCGTCTCGCTCAGACATGTCTGAGGAGATCTGGGACCCGGGACTGCAGAGCGAGCGCACCCGCCTCGCCTGGGTCCGCACCGGCGTGGTGATGTCCACCGTCGGGCTGGGCGCGGCCGGGCTGAGCGTGCGCGCGGGCTATCCGCCCGCCGCCGCCGCGAGTTTCGCCCCCGCCGTCCTCTGCGGCGCCGTCCTGCTGGCCAGGACCGGCGCCCGCTTCCGCCGCTACCAGCGCGCCCTGCACGACGGGCGCCCGCTCGAAGCGGGCGCCGACGTGCTGATCGCCTGGCTCGGCACGCTGTCCGTGGTCCTGGGTGCCGTGTTCTTTGTCCTGTTTTGAGGGAAGTTGCGACCATGTCCGGGTGGGCACACCATAGATGTGAGGGGGTGTGTCCTCCATGGAAGAAGAAGAGCTCAGGAACCTGCAGTTCGAGTGCCGTCGATGCTGGCACGTGTGGGACGAGGAATACCTCGTGAGACAGGGTGACGACGGCAGAGGCCACCAGCGCGAGATGTGGCTGCACGACGGCGTGCACGTGGCGCCGCCCGCCACCGCCGCGACCTGCCCCGCCTGCGGCTCGGCCCAGGTCACCACCTTCCCCGAGGGCTACCTCGACCGCCATCCCGAGGCCCGCCGCATCGGCGAGCCCGCCGTCCCCGACGAGAGCAGGCTGCTCAGCCCGGTGCCCAAACACCTCATCTGAGCCCGGCCCCGCCGCACCGCCCCCAGGTACGGCGGAGCCCTGGTCTCCATCATCACCGTCAGCTCAGGCTCTCCACCCACGCCCGGTGCAGGGCCGCGAACCGGCCGGCGGCCGCGACCAGCTCACCGGGGCTGCCGTCCTCGACGACCTCGCCCCGCTCCATCACCAGCACCCGGTCGGCGATCTCCACCGTCGACAGCCGGTGCGCGATGATGAGCGCCGTCCGGTCGGCCAGGATCGTCCGCAGCGCCCGCTGCACCAGCCGCTCGCTCGGCACGTCCAGCGACGAGGTCGCCTCGTCCAGGATGAGCACCGCCGGGTCGGCGAGGAAGGCCCGAGCGAAGGCCACGAGCTGCCGCTGCCCCGCCGACATACGCCCGCCCCGCTTGCCGACCTCGGTGTCGTAGCCGTCCGGCAGCGCCGAGACGAACTCGTGGGCGCCGATCGCCATCGCCGCCTCCCGCACCTCCCGGTCGGAGGCTCCCGGGCGGCCGAACCGGATGTTCTCGGCGACCGTACCCGAGAACAGGAAGTTCTCCTGCGTCACCATCACCACGGCTCGCCGCAGCGTCGCCTCGTCCAGGTCGGTGAGCGCCACCCCGTCGAGCAGCACCCGGCCCGCCGTCGGGTCGTAGAAGCGGGAGATGAGCTTGGCCAGCGTCGTCTTGCCCGCGCCCGTCGTGCCGACCAGCGCCACGCTCTGCCCCGCCGGGATCGTCAGGTCCAGATGCGGCAGCACCGGCCGGTCGGCCGTGTACGCGAAGCTCACCCCCTCGAAGCGCACCCCGCCGCGCGAGCGCGCGAGCTCGGCCGGCTTGCGCGGCTCGGGCACGGCGGGCTCCTCCTCCAGCACGCCGGACAGCTTCTCCAGCGCCGCGCCCGCCGACTGCAGCGTGTTGTAGAACTGGCTGATCTCCTGCATCGGCTCGTAGAACTGCCGCAGGTACAACAGGAACGCCGCCAGCACACCGACCGTGACCTCCTCGTTGACGGCCAGCCAGCCGCCGTACACCAGCACACCCGCCACGGTCACGTTGCCGATGAGCTTGATTCCCGGCATGAACGCCGCCACCAGGCGCATGCTGTCGGCGTTGGCCGCCCGGTAGTCGTCGTTGAGCTGGGCGAAGATCTCCTGGTTACGCTCCTGGCGCTGGAACGCCTGCACCGCCCGGATGCCCGTCATCGACTCCACGAAGTGCACGATGACCAGCGCCACCGTCTCCCGGGTACGCCGGTAGACGATCGCCGACCGCCGGCGGAACCAGCGCGTGACCAGCAGCAGCACCGGCAGCGGCACCAGAGCCACCAACCCGAGCTCCAGATCCAGGACCAGCAGCAGCACCGCCGTGCCGAACAGCGTCAGCACCGCCGTCACCAGCCCGTCGAAGCCCGACTGCAGCAACTCGGCGATGGCCTCGACGTCCGAGGTCAGCCGGGAGATGACCCGCCCGGAGGTGTACTTCTCGTGGAACGACAGCGACAGCCGCTGGAAGTGGTCGAAGACCCGGCGCCGTAGCTCCAGCAGGATGTCCTGCCCGATCCGGCCCGCCAGCTTCAGGAACGCCTGCCGGGTCAGCGCCTGCGTGACCGCCGCCGCCACCAGCACCCCGACCACGGTCAGCAGCGTCCCCGCGCCCGTGCCCTTCAGCATCGGCGGGATGCCCTCGTCGATGCCCACCTTCACCAGGTACGGGATCGACAGCGCCGCCAGGTTCGACACGACGATGATCGCGGTCAGTGCCGCGATCGCCTTGCGGTACGGGGTCAGCAGGTCGCCCAGCAGCCTGCGGGAGCGTTCCCGCAGCAGCACCGAGACCCGCTCGTCGAGCTGGTCCTGATCCTCGCTGGCCACCCCCCCGCCACGACTGCGACGTCACCGTCATCGCAACGCCCCTTCCGTCGGGTCGAGGTCGGCGTCCTGCGCGAGCAGCTCGCGGTACTCCGGCACCTCTTCCAACAGCCGCTGGTGGGTGCCGACGTGCGTGATGGTGCCGCCCCGCAGCAGCGCCACCTTGTCCGCCAGCAGGACGGTCGAGGCCCGGTGCGCCACCACGATGCCGGTGGCGTCGCGCAGCACCTGCCGCAGCGCCTCCTCGACCAGCGCCTCCGTCTCGACGTCCAGCGCCGACAGCGTGTCGTCGAGGACGAGCACCCGCGGCTTGCTCAGCACGGCCCGCGCCAGTGCCAGCCGCTGGCGCTGGCCGCCGGACAGCGACATGCCCTGCTCGCCGATCCGGGTGTCGAGGCCCCACGGCAGCTCGTGGACGAACTGCGCCTGCGCCGTCCTGATCGCCTGTTCGAGCTCCTCCTCCGAGGCGTCGTGGCTGCCGAGCGTCAGGTTCTCGCGCACACTCATCGAGAACAGCGTCGGCTCCTCGAAGGCGGTCGCCACGATCCGCCGCAGCGACGACAGCTCCAGGTCGCGGATGTCGCGGCCGTCGATCGTCACCCGGCCCCGCGTCGGGTCCAGCAGTCTCGGCACCAGGGCGGTCAGCGTCGTCTTGCCCGAGCCGGTGGCGCCGACGATCGCCACCGTCTCGCCGGGCCGTACCTCCAGCCACAGGTCGGACAGAACCGGGGTCTTCGCGCCGGGGAAGCGGAACTCGATCCCCTCGAAACGCAGGTGCCCGCGCGGCCGGTCGGCGGCGTGCGGTCCGTCCTGGATCGACGGGACGGTGTCCATGACCTCCATCACCCGGTCGGCCGAGGTCATCGCCTCCTGCGCCATCGCCAGGATGAAGCCGAGACTCGCGATCGGCCACACGAGCTGCAGCATCAGCGTCGTGAACGCCACCAGCGTGCCCAGCGACAGCTCGCCCGCGCCCACCGCTAGCGCGCCCAGCAGCAGCACCAGCGCCAGGGTCGAGTTCGGGATCATCTCCAGGAAGGTGAAGAAGCGCGAGGACAGTCGCACCTTGTCCATCGACGTGCCGTGTACCTTCAGCGCCGCGACGTCGTAGGTGTCGAACACGTGGTGGCGGCGGCCGAACGCCTTGATCGTGCGGATGCCGATGGCCGATTCCTCGACGAGCGTGGCCAGGTCGCCCTGCTCGTCCTGGACCCTGCGCGAGATCCTGATGTACTTCTTCTCGAACCGCAGGCTGACCAGGGTGATCGGCACCGCCGACGCGGCCACCAGCAGGCCGAGCGGCCAGTACATGTTGAGCAGCACCAGCGTCACGACCGTGAGCTGCAGCATGTTCATGACCAGGAACAGCATGCCGAAGCCGAGGAAACGCCGGATCGTGGACAGGTCGGTGGTGGCCCGCGAGAGCAGCTGGCCCGACTGCCAGCCGTTGTGGAAGGCCATGGGCAGGCGCTGCAGATGCCGGTAGAGGTCGTCGCGGATGCGCGTCTCCAGCCCGAGCACCGGGCCGATCAGCGTCCGCCGCCGCAGGAAGGTCAGCAACGCCTCCAGCGCGCCGACCCCCAGAGCCAGCAGGCCGAGGGGCAGGAGCCCGGCGGCCTCGCCCCGGGCCACGGGGCCGTCCACCACTTCCTTGCCGATGAGCGGGAGGGCGATGCCGGTGCCGATGCCCAGCAGGGTGATCAGCCAGATGAACACCAGCCGGGGGACGTAGGGGCGGAGGTAGCTCTTCATCCGCCACAGGGAGTTGTCAGCCAGTAGGGAACGCCGAGGAGAAGATGGGGTATCCGTAGGCACTCAATCAATGCTAATCCGACACAACAACCCGTTTTCTAACTGCGGGCCTAGACAAATGTGCACTTCCAGGCTCTGAAATCTGTGTCTCACGAAGCGTAACGCGCCTCGACGTCCCAGCTCCGACGCGTGGGTGAGAACGCGCGAACACTCCTGCGGGGATCGGCGAAGGAGGGGCGTGAACCCGAGGACGGAAGCGGCCGTGTACGCCGGAGACGCCGTGATCATCGAGCGGTCGCGCCGCGAGCCCGACAGTTTCGCCGGCATCTTCGACCGCTACTATCCGGAGATCCACGCCTACGCCGGGCGCAGGCTCGGCCCCACGCTGGCCGACGACGTCGCGGCGGAGACCTTTCTCATCGCCTTCGACAAGCGCCGCCGCTTCGACCTGGCACGCGACGACGCCCGGCCGTGGCTCTACGGCATCGCCTCCAACGTGATCGCCCGCCACCGCCGGGCGGAGATCCGCCAGTACCGGGCGCTGGCCAGGACGGGCGCCGACGAGCGCGCGGAGGACCACGCCGACCGCGTCGCCCGCGCCGTGGACGCGGGCGCCCGCAGGCCGGGGCTCGCCCGCGCGCTGGCCGAACTCGCGGGCCGCGACAGGGACGTGCTGCTGCTCGTCGCCTGGGCCGAGCTGACGTCGGAGGAGGCGGGGCAGGCGCTGGGCATTCCGGCGGGTACGGCGCGCTCGCGGCTGCACCGGGCGCGCAAGAGGATTCAGGCCGCTCTGGGAGAGGAGACGTCGTGAACGACCTTGAGAGACTGCGTGAGGCGTGGGAGCGGCCTGCGCCGCCGACACCCGAGGCCAGGTCGGCCGCCAGGCGGGCACTGCTGTCGCGGGCCGCCGCCCGGCCCCGGGCGAACTGGCGGCTGCCCGCGCTGGCGGTGGCCGCCGTCACGGCGGTCGTCGTGGCGGGCACGACCCTGGCGGGCGGCTCGGAGCCGGCGACCTCCGTCAAGCCCGTTGTCACGCCGTCCGCCCACGTGACGCCCACGCCGGTGCCGACGACCGTCGTCCCGCCGCGTGACAACCAGTGGATCTACACGCGCGCCGTCCTGCGGCAGTTCCGGAAAGGGACGCCCAGGGGGCAGGGGTTCACCCCCGGCTCCCCTCCGCCGACGGAGGTCTTCGAGTTCTGGACGCGGGCGGACGGCCGCCGCGTCGGTTACCTGGTGAACGGCAAGCTGACGACGAGCAACCCGGGGGCCCGCGAGCCTGACAACACCTACGCGCTGCTGGTCGCGTTGCCCACCGCCCCCGCGAAGTTGCTGGCCGCCGTCCGCGACTACCGGACCCCGGGCCAGGATCCGGACGACTGGCTCTTCCGGAAGCTGGAGGAGATCCTGCGCCGGAACCCCGTCCCCCCGGCGCACGAGGTCGCCCTCTTCAAGGCGCTGTCGCTGGTACGGGGCGCGACGGTGGACCGGTCGGCGGTGGGCCTCGACGGTGCCCCGGTACTGTCGGTCTCCCGGATCGCGGACGGCTGGCGCCGGGTCGAGGTGCTCTTCGACCCCCGCACCCATGCCTACCGGGGTGTGCGCGAGACGGCCGTCGCCGACCACACCGAGCTGTGGCCGGGCTCCGGGGTGAGCAAGCGCGTCAAGCGGAACGGCGTCTGGACCGATGCGCCGCCCGAGGCTCTGTGGACCGTCGAGAAGGGGACGGTCTGGTTCTCGTCGCTCCGCACCGGCCTGGCCGTCGTCGACCGCGCGGGGCAGCGTCCCTGACCGTCGTCAGCCGTCGAGTTCCTTGAACGCGACCTGCGCGGGGAACGGCCGTTCCAGTTCGAGGACGTCCTCGTGGGTCGCGGCGAGGCGATAGGTGCGGCTGGCCCAGTCGAGGCGGTACTCGCGGATCGTGGAGACGTACAGGTCGTCGTCCAGGGTGATCACCAAGTAGACCTCGATGCCCTCGTGGGCGTATTCGGCGAGCTTGTCCACGGTGTCGCGGTAACCGGATCCCGGGGAGACCACCTCCACGACCAGAAGGGTCTCGGAGGTGGTCAGCTTCGCGCCGCGGTCGATGCAGCGGTAGACAGTGACGTCGGGACGCCGGAAGGTGAGCTTGCCGTCGAGCCGCCGGCGCTTCACGAAGTAGACATCGATATCGGTGGAGACCCGATGGCAGGGGTCGCCCGGCTTGGCGCTTTCGAGAGCGTTCGCAAGACGCCTGCTGACGTCGCTGTGTTCTGCCGTGCCGCTCTGGCAGAAGATGACGTTGCCATCCACCACTTCGATGATCTTGCGGACCTGGTCCGGAAGAGAGTCGTATTGCTCTTCGGTGAGAGTCAGAGACTCCGGATGCGAAGCCCACTCAGGCGTGCTGGTCACGATACCTCCCTCAAACTGACCTGTTGCCGTATCAGCCTACGGGGGCAGCCGCCTCCGGGGAGGTAGGACATCGAGTCCGGGTAGCGGGTAGCGAGGACGGCGGTGATGGTTAGGGGTGGTTGTGTATGGATTGTCGCTTTACGTCCACTGTTGGTGATTCCTCGCCTCAACTGCAGTCATATCAACCCGGATATCGACATGTCCGTGATATTGCTATTGGACAGTGCCGGAGCCGACCTGCTTGGCTCCTGCCCTCCATCGGACGTCCAACAAAGAAAGACGACATGCGAAGCCAAGAAGTTCGGGCGGATTCGCGGGCGACCCGCTTTCCGCTGGACAGCATCCCGTTCCCCACGGACCGCCGGTTCGGCGGCCACTGATGCAACGGGGACAGATGCTGCTGCGCCTGGCCGCCTCCGCGGTGGCGGGCGGGGTGCTCGTGGCCGGGATCGCGCTGCCCATCGTCGGCGGCGGCAGCATGGGCGTCAAGGCGGCGGTCGAGGAGGTGGACCTGCGCCCGGTCGACCTCGTCGAGCCCCCGCTGTCGGAGGTGTCCACCATCGAGGACGCCCAGGGCCGGGTCATCGGCCGCTTCTGGGACAGGTACCGCGAGGTCGTCACGTTCGACCAGATCGCCGACATCATGAAGGTCGCGGTCGTGTCCATCGAGGACAACCGGTTCTACCAGCACGGCGCCATCGACATCGAGGGGACGATCCGGGCGCTCGTCACGAACCTCGGCTCCAGCAAGACCGCGCAGGGCGGGTCGAGCATCACCCAGCAGTACGTGAAGCAGGTGCTGTTCAACAGCGCCGAGAACGATGCGGAGAAGAGCGCCGCCACCGAGGCCACGTACGCGCGCAAGCTCAAAGAGCTGCGGTACGCCATGGGCGTCGAGGAGAAGTACACCAAGGACCAGATCCTCGAGAAATATCTGAACATCGCGTACTTCGGCGCCAGCGCCAACGGCATCGAGGCCGCCGCCAAACGCTTCTTCGGCGTCAAGGCCAGCCAGTTGACCCTGTCGCAGGCGGCCACGCTGGCCGGTGCCGTACAGGACCCTAACGCCACCGACCCCGAAGAGGGCAGGAAGCAGCAGGCGCTGCTGCTCAAGCGCCGCAACATCGTCCTGGACCGGATGGCCGAACTCGGCAAGATCACTCCGGAGCAGGCCAAGCAGGCGAAGGCGGCCAAACTCGGCTACAAGGGCGTCGAACTGCCCGGCGGCTGCGAGTCCAGCAGGTACGGCTACTTCTGTGTGTACGTCCGGCACGAGATCCTCAACAACCCCGACTTCGGCAAGACCCGCAAGCAGCGGCTGAAGGTCCTCAACAACGGCGGGCTGACGATCAGGACCACGCTCAACCGCAGGATGCAGGCCGCCGCCGACCGGGCGATCAGGAAGCGGGTCCGCCCCTCCGATAACCCGGTCGCCGCCCAGGCGCTCGTCGAGCCGGGCACGGGCGCGATCCGGGCCATGGCCGCCAGCAAGCGGTACGGCGACGACAAGGGCGAGATCAACTACAACCTGGTCGCGGACTCCGACCACGGCGGTCTCACCGGGTTCCAGGCCGGGTCCACGTTCAAGACGTTCACCCTGATCGCCGCCCTGAAGAAGGGCATGAAGCTCAACGACGGCCTGGCCGCGGGCGCGGGTTACCGGGCGCCGGGCTACGCGTCCTTCAAGAACTGCCAGGGCAAGAACGTCGGCGACCCTTCGCACGTGGTCACCAACGACGAGGGCTCGCCCGGGTGGAAGTCGCTGAAGACCGGCACCTGGGCCTCGGTGAACACCTTCTTCATGGAACTGCAGCAGCGGGTCGGCCTCTGCGAGACCGTCACCACGGCCAAATCGCTGGGCATCCACCGCTCCGACGGCAAGGATCTGGAGGAGTTCACGACCTTCACCCTCGGCACCAACGAGATGGACCCGGTGACGGTCGCCGCCGCCTACGCGGCCATCGGGGCGCGCGGCAAGTTCTGCGAGCCCACGGCCATCACCCGGATCACGCTGCAGGACGGCAAGACCCGGTCGTACCAGCCCAAGTGCGGCCAGGCGCTCGATCCCGGAGTCGCCGACGCGACGGCCGAGGTCCTGTCCGGCGTCTTCACCCAGGGCACCATGCGCGGCGTCGGCGGCATCGGACGGGACGCGGCGGGCAAGACGGGCACCACCGACGGCTACGCCAGTGCCTGGTTCGCCGGGTTCACCCCCGACCTGGCCTCGGCGGTGAGCATCGGCGACCCGCGCGGCTCCCAGGAGAACAAGCTGACCGGCGTGACGATCGGCGGGGTGCCTTACGGCTCGGTGCAGGGGGCGAGCATCCCCGGGCCGATCTGGAAGGAGACGATGATCGGCGCGTTGAGGGGCGTGAAGGCGCGGCGCTTCACGCCGGTCGACGCCGCGCGCTTCGGCGGCTGCTCGCAGAACTGCCGCTCGGTGCCGAAGTCGTCGGGCGACACCGATCAGGGGGACGACGCCGGGCCGGTGCTCGACGGCGACACTGCCGACACGGGCATGGGCTGAGGTCTCACGGCACGGCGGGGCCGGTCCCCGCCGTGCCGAACCTCTCTTCCTGAGCCCGTACGGCGGCCGCCGCCGCGTCCCCGGCCGCGCTCCAGTCCTTGACCGGGGCATGGCCCTCGAAGACGCGCTCGACCGGCGCCCATCCGGCGTAGGAGGGCGCCTCCCACCCGGGCGCGTTCTCCAGCCGCTCGACGTCGAGGTAGTGGTCCACGCGGACCTCGTCCCAGGCGTGGACGACCCGGCCCGCGCCGACGCACAGCCCGACGTGCCCCCAGTTGCGGCGTTCGCCGCCGAGAGTGCCGGTGGTGTCGTAGAAGACGAAGGCGCCGAGGGGCGGTTCGCCGAGGTCGGCGCGGGCGCCGTACTGCTCGGCGGACTCGGCGGCGAAGTCGCCGCCGAAGATCTCGATGTCGTTGGCCCGCTCGTAGGCGTCCTCGACGAAGGCCAGGCACCGGGTCGCGTAGTCGGGCGACCCAAGGCGATCCATCGCCCAATCGATCGCTTTTTGGGCATATTTCGTGTATTCGGGGGTCATAGGCGCCTCCAAGGTAGATGACCGGTATGGCACCGTAGTAGGGCGCCCACGTTCCGCGCGACCGGATTTCCACCCGCCGCCCTTCGCGCCGTGGTGACCTTCTCGCCGGTGTTGAGGCTTCAGGCCACAGTCGCGGGGGCCGGGGTCCGGTAGGCGCGCAACGGGCGGTTCAGCAGACCGATCGCGGCCACCGCCGCCGCTGCCGTCAGCCCGCCGACGACCAGCGCCGAGGGCGCGGGTATCAGCGCCGCCAGCAGCCCGCCCCGGAAGTTGCCCGCCTCCGGCCCCGCCACGCCGATCACGTGCTCGACGGACGAGACCCGCCCCCGGTACTCGTCCGGCGTCTCCAACTGCACCAGCGCGCCCCGGGTGATCACCGAGACGCTGTCGGCGGCGCCCGCGACCGTCAGGCAGGCCAAGGCCGCCCACAGCGGTCCGGCCAGGCCGAACCCGGCCAGCGCCAGGCCCCAGACGGTCGCGGCCAGGAGTTGGACGAGGCCGGAGCGGGGGAGGCGGGTGACCGTACCGGACAGCAGGCCGGCGGCCAGGCCGCCGACGGCGATCGCCGACAGGAACAGCCCGAGCGTGCGCGGGTCGCCGCCGAAGCGGATCTCGTTGACCAGCGGGAACAGTGCGACCGGCATGGCGAGGACGGTCGCGGCGAGGTCGGTCAGCAGCGAGCCGGACAGGGCGGGCCGGCGCAGGATCACCGACCAGCCGCCCGGCGCGGGCCCGCGTCCCGCGCGGGCGCCGGTCACGGGCAGGCGCGGCAGCGCCAGGGCCAGCGAGAGCGAGAGCCCGCAGGCCACGGCCTGGACCAGGTAGGCGCCCTGCGCCCCCGACCAGGTGATCACGAACCCGGCCAGCGCGGGCCCGGTGAGCATGGCGGCCTGGAAGCTCGTGGTGTGGAGCGCGATTCCCGCCGTCACCTGCTCCCCGGGCAGCAGCCGGGCGGGCAGCGTCCGCCAGGCGGCCGAGCCGAGGGCCGAGCAGGTCGAGTACACGGCGAGCAGCCCGAGCAGCACCATGACCGACCGGTTGCCCGCGATCGCCTGCACCGCCAGCCCGGCGGCCCCGGCGCTCTGGCCGGCCACCGTCAGCAGGATGAGCCGGCGCCGGTCGAGGGCGTCGGCGAGAGCGCCGCCGAGCGGCCCGAACACCAGCAGCGGCAGCGCGGTGGCCAGGCCGATGGCCCCGGTCCACACGGGGCTGCGGGTGAGTTCCCACACCTGGAGGAGCACGGCGACGTTGGTGATCTGGCGGCCGACGGCGGCGAGCGTGGAGCCGAGCCACACGCTGCGGAAGGCGCGTCCGGAGCGCAGCGGACGCAGGTCGATGAACCAGCTCACGACGGCGGGCGGAGATGGGACAGGATGCGCTCGCGCATCGGGCGCCGCCGCAGCGCCGCGTCGAGTTCGGCGACCACGGCGCTGAGGCGGTGCGTGCTCTCCTCGTCGAGTTCGGCGACGGCGGCCTCGGTGGCCCGCCACTCGGCCTCCAGGAAGGGGATCAGGTCGTGCCCGCGCGGGGTGAGCGTGATGTAACGGGTACGGGCATCGTCGCCGGGCGCGGAGTCTACGAGCCCTTCGGCGCGCAGCGCAGCGATGGTCTGGCTCATGGCCGAGTGGGTGCGGCCCAGCGACTCGGCCAGTTCGCGGATGGTGAGCGGGCCGGTGTGGGCGAGGCGGATCAACGGGGAGACGAACCGGGGGCGGACGCCGCCGAGGCCGCGCTCGGTGTAGAGGGAGTGGATCTGGGCGTCGATGCGGGCGAGCATGGCGTGCAGCGGGTCCCAGCGGCCCGGCTCCGCAGTGGGGTCGGCAGATGTCACAGCGCTAATATAACAGCCCTCATATATATGAGCCGGTCAAAAGCCCGCGCCGGTCGGACGGTGACCGGCACCCGCCGTGACACAGTCGGTGCCATGGCTCGCTCCATCAGGGGCCGCATGACGGTCACCGCCGTCGCGGTGTTCGCCGTCATCCAGCTGATCGTCTCGGCCGCGATCAGCCTCAGCGTGCCCGCGTGGGTGCGCAGCGAACTGACCGCCCGCGCCGAACTCGCCAGCCACCACGTCAGCACCCAGATCGGCGACCGGCCGTTCGCCGGCCCCATCCCGCCGCACGCGGAGGTGCTGCTCCTCCAGGTCGTGAACGCGGCCGGGGAGGTCGTCGCGGCCAGCTCCGTCCTGCGCGGCCGCCCGCCGCTCACCGCCGCCCGGCCCGCGCCCGGCCAGTCGCGGGTCAGCGCCCGCGTGTGCCCGCAGGGCGCCGAGAGCTGCCTGATCGTCGTCGGCACCGCCGACAGGACCACCGTGTACGGCCCCGCCGTCTCCTACGCCGCCGTCCGCGAGTCCATCGTCCTCGGCCCGCTCCTGCTGCCCCTCGTCATGACCGGCATCTCGCTCCTGCTCCTGGCGCTGATCGCCTGGGGCGCCTGGATGATCGTCGGCCGCGTGCTCGCCCCGGTCGAGCGCATCCGCAGCGGCCTTGAGCAGATCAGCGCCACCGACCTCGGCCGGCGCATGCCCGTGCCCGCCACCGGCGACGAGGTGGCCCGCCTGGCCGTCACCGTCAACGACACGCTCGGCCGGCTGGAGGACGCCGTCGCCCGCCACCGCCGCTTCGTCTCCGACGCCTCCCACGAACTGCGCACCCCGCTCACGGCCATGATGGTGCGGCTGGAGGACGGCCTCGACCACCCGGACGAGGACACCGTCCGATGCGCCCTGGACGATGCCACCCGGCTGTCGGCCATCGTCCAGGACCTGCTGCTCATGGCCCGCCTCGACTCCGGCACCCGGGTGCCGACGGAGGTCCTCGACCTCGGCGTGCTCGTCGCCGCCGAGGTCTCCCGCCGCCCCATGCGACTGCCCGTCGAGACGCTCGTCGAGCCCGGCCTGCGGGTGCGCGGCAACAGCCTGCGCCTGGAGCGCCTGCTGACCAACCTGCTCGCCAACGCCGACCGGTACGGCGAGAGCCGCGTGCGCGTCACCGTCTCCCGCTCCGCCGACGGCGCCCACGCGCTCGCCGAGGTCGCGGACGACGGCCCCGGCATCCCGGCCGAGCAGCGGGAGAGCGTCTTCCAGCGCTTCACCCGCCTCGACACCGGCCGCTCCCGCGACACCGGTGGCAGCGGGCTCGGCCTGCCCATCGCCCGCGACATCGCCACCGCCCACGGCGGCACCCTCACCGCCGAGGACCCGTCCCCGGGCGTCGGCGCCCGCCTGCTCCTGCTCCTGCCCCTGACCCGCGACCCCGGCACGTAGCCACGTCCTTCAGGGCAGCAGTGTGTAGACCCACATCTCCCTGTCCACACCGCCGACCTCCATCGAGACGGACCCGCTGCGCTCGAAGCCGACCCGCGTCGCGGCTCTGATCGACGGCTCGTTCCACGGCTCGACACGGAGCGTCAGCAGGTCGAGCCGCAACACGTCGAGCCCCCAGCCGGCGACGGCGGCCAGCGCGCGCCCGGCGACCCCGCGCCCGCGCGCCGACCGCACCACCCAGTACCCGATGACGGCGCCGCCGTCCCGGGCGGGCCACAGCCCGATCTGCCCCACGGCGCGCCCGTCGGCGACGGCGAAGGAGTAGCCCACGCCCCGGGCCGCCCGGTCGTGCTGGCGCGCCACGAAGGCCAGCCCCTCGGCGTGCGTGTACGGCACCGGCACCGACGTGACCAGCGGTATGTACGGATCCGCTGCCGCCTCCCTGACGGCCGCCACGTCGGAGTCCGCCCAGGCCCGGATCGTGAGCCCGTCCGCGTGCAGCGTGGGCAGCGGCGTGGGCAGGCTCAGGGCGTGGCTCCGGGGGCCGGTGCGGTTTCTGCGGCTTCCGGGGTCTCTGCGGCTTCCCGGGCCCCCAGGGCGACGGTCTCGGCGACCTCGGCGTGCCGTTCGGCGTCCTCGCGGGCGAAGCGCTCGGCGTCGAGGCGGTCGGCGATCTCCTCGTCCTGGCGCATCAGCGCGTCCAGCGACTGCCCCGCCATCTCCAGCACGCCCATCTCGGCGTAGGCCTCCTGAAGACGCGGGCTCCACAGCCCGATGTCCTTCACACACGGCACGATCCGGCTGAACAGCAGCGAGCGGAACAACCGCATGTACTCCGAGTGTTCCACCGCCTCCATCGCCTCGCCGACCTCGCTCCTGGACAGGCCGAGGTTCTCCCAGGTCTCGACCCCGCGCAGCCGGTCGCGCATGAGGTAGCAGCCCTCGATGACGAAATCCTCGCGCTCGCGCCGCTCGCCGTCCGACAACTCCCGGTAGTACTCGCGCAGCGCCATGCGGCCGAAGGCGACGTGGCGGGCCTCGTCCTGCATCACGTATGTGAGGATCTGCTTCGGCAGCGGCTTGGTGGTGACGTCGCGCAGCATGCCGAACGCCGCCAGCGCGAGCCCCTCGATGAGCACCTGCATGCCGAGGTAGGGCATGTCCCAGCGCGAGTCGCTGAGCGTGCTGTCGAGCAGCGACTTCAGGTGCTCGTTGATCGGGTAGACCAGGCCGACCTTCTCCTGGAGGAAGCGGGCGTAGGTCTCGGCGTGGCGAGCCTCGTCCATGGTCTGGGTGGCGGCGTAGAACTTGGAGTCGAGGTCGGGCACCGACTCCACGATCTTCGCCGAGCAGATCATCGCGCCCTGCTCGCCGTGCAGGAACTGGGAGAACTGCCATGCGGCCCCGTGCCGCCGCACCTCGCGGCGCTGGGCGCCGGACATCCGCTCCCACAACGGGGTGCCGTGGATGGCGATGGTCTGGTCGGGGATGCCGAGCACGTCGTACGGATCGACCTCCAGGTCCCAGTCGATGCGCTTGGCGGCGTCCCACTGCTTGTCCTTGCCCTTTTGGTACAGGGCCAGCATCCGGTCTCTGCCGTCGTCGTACTCCCAGGTGAACCTGCTCGTCCCGGACATCTCGACGTCCCAGGTGGCGAGTTCGGGAGGGGTCGTGTAGAGATCGTGCGTGGACATGGCGACCTCCGCGGGGGGACTCATTCCGAAGGTGGCACGTACACCGTACGTCCGTCAATAGAATGGAGCATGCCCACCGAACCGCTGTCCAAGAAGCGCATCGTCGCCGCGGCGATCGAGCTGATCGAGCGCGAGGGCGCCGACGCGGTCTCCATGCGCCGGATCGCGGCCGAGCTGTCGGTCGGCGTGATGTCGCTGTACAACCACGTCCCCAACAAGGACGCGCTGCTGTCGGGGGTGGCGCAGACGGTGCTCGGCAAGGTCGAGTTCACCGACGACCCCACCGCCCACTGGACCGAGCGCGTACGCCTGCAGGCCCGCGCCTTCCGCCAGCTCTCGCGCGACTACCCGCGCTGCACGATGCTCGTCCTCAGCCGCGAACTCCACTCGGACGTCGGGCTCATCCCGATCGAGACCGCGCTCGCGACGCTGCGCGGCGCCGGGTTCGACGGCCCGGAGGCGGTCAAGACGCTGCGGGTGTTCATCGACTTCATCGTCGGCGCCCTGCTGCGCGAGGTGGGGGCGACGCCGTCGTTCGCCCCCCGGCACACCGAGCGCCGCGCCGGGCCCGTCGACGCCGACCTGTTCCCGACGGTGGCGGAGCTCGCGCCCCTGCTCAGCGGCGGTGACCCGGACGAGGAGTTCGACTTCGGCCTCGAACTCCTCGTCCGGGCCGCCGCCGCCCACGCGAAGAGGGCACCCGGTGAGCCGGATGCCCTCTCCGAGGCCGCTGCCCCTTCCCCTGAGCAGCTGACCTAGTACCAGTTGTGCGACCTGAAGTGACTCCAGGCACCGCACGGCTTGCCGTACCTGCCCTTGATGTACATCAGGCCCCACCGGATCTGTGTGGCAGGGTTGTAGCGCCAGTCCCGCCCGGCGCCGCGCATCTTGCCCGCAGGCAGCGCCTGCGGGATCCCGTACGCGCCGGACGAGCGGTTGTACGCTCGGTGATTCCAGTTGCTCTCCCGGGTCCACAGGCTGTCCAGGCACCGGAACTCGCGGATGGACCACGCCCGCTGTACCACCAGGCCGAGCGCGATCCTCTTGTTCCGGTCGGTCGGACGTCTGGGAGAGGACTTCACGGGCTTGACGGCCGGGTGCCAGGTCCCTGTCACGATGGCCGAGGCGCCGGTGGTCCAGATCCCCTCTGCGGTGATCGCCGCTGTCGCGCCGGTCCGCCAGGAGCCCAGGCTGTCGTCCTCGACGTGAGCCGAGGCGACGCTCGCAGTCCCGCCGGTGACGCTCGCGAACGCGAGGACGGTGACGAGAGTGCTGCGCAGAGCGCTTTTGCTGTCCAAATCGATCCTTGCTGTCAGGTCGCGTGCGGACGGGTGCCCGGCGCCGAGGCGCCGGGCCGACCTGCCTGTCCCCGCCCGTGGCTCGGGCGGGGAGGGTCCGCGTGGCTTGCCGGGATCTGGTTTCCGCCCCGGAGGGCGGCCCGGAAGCGCCACGACGTGTCCTAAGGCGATTTGTAGCCGCCGCCGCCGTTACCGACCTGAGACATCCGGCCTGCACAGGACAGGACTTTGCCGCCTCACGACCGCGCGTTGGCTCGGCCCGGTGGCCGCGTGAACCGGGGCATCCGAACACTGGGCGGCCGCTTTGCGGATGGGTAGGGTCGGGCCATGAGCCTTCGCGACATCCCCGTCCGCACCCTCGACGACGCCCCGACGACCCTCGCCGAACTCGCCGGCGACAAGGCGCTGCTCGTGGTCAACGTGGCCTCCCGCTGCGGCCTCACGCCGCAGTACACGGGCCTGGTCAAACTGCAGCAGGAGTACGGCCCGCGCGGCTTCACCGTCGTCGGCGTGCCGTGCAACCAGTTCATGGGCCAGGAGCCCGGCACGGCCGAGGAGATCAGGGAGTTCTGCTCGGCGACGTACGGCGTGGACTTCCCGCTGCTGGCCAAGACCGACGTCAACGGCGAGGCGCGCCACCCCCTGTACGCGGAGCTGGCAGAGGCGCCCGACGCCGACGGCCAGGCGGGCGACATCCAGTGGAACTTCGAGAAGTTCCTCGTCGGGCGCGACGGCGCCGTCCTCGCGCGGTTCCGCGCCGCGACCGAGCCGCAGGACCCGGCCGTGCTGGCCGCGCTGGAGGCGGCGCTCTAGCGGCGGGGGCCGCAGCTCCCGCGCACGATCAGTTCGGTGGGCAGCACCACGCTCTTCGGACGCCGCACGTCGGAGCGCAGCACCAGTTCGGCGGCCCGGTAGCCGAGGTCGCGCCCCGGCTGGGCGATGACCGTGAGCGGTGGGTGGCACAGCTCTGCCCAGGGCACGTCGTCGTACATGACGAGCGACAGGTCGCCGGGCAGGCGCAGGTCGAGTTCGCGGGCGGCGAGCACCGCGGCCTCGCCGAGCATGTTGCCGCCCGCGACCAGCGCGGTCAGGTCGGGACGGCTCTGCAGCAGCCCGGAGGCGGCCGCGTACGCCGAGTCGCGGCTGCCGTCGGCGTGGACGACGAGTTCGTCGTCGGTCCGCCCGCCGAGGGCGGCGCGGAAGGCGTCCACGCGCCTGCCGTGGCCGGGGCCGCCGAGGTAGGCGATGCGGCGGTGGCCGAGGCCGGTGAGGTAGCGGACCGCGGTGCGGACGCCCGCCCGGTCGTCGGCCAGCACCGACGGCACCTCCAGTGGCCGGGCGGGGGAGCGGGCGGGCCCGGCGCCGTCGAGCAGCATGAGTTCGGTGAGGGAGGCGGGCAGGTCGTCGTCCTCGCCGTCGGCGGCGGGCACCCGGTCGGCGAAGACCACGGTCATGCCCGCCCGCAGCGCGGGGCGCCAGGCGTGGGCCCCGCCGCACGGCACCGCGATGAGCCGGTCCACGCTCTGCTCCAGCAGCATGCCGATCAGCTCCGCCTCCTGCTCGGGGTCGTCGCCGGTCGAGCCGAGCACGACCGGCTCGCCCGCCGCCCGCGCGCAGGCCAGCACCCCTTCGGCGAGCTGGCCGTAGAAGGTGTCGGTGAGGTCGGGGACGAGCAGCCCCATGCCGCCGGTGCGCCGCTGGCGCAGATTGCGGCCGAGGGCGCTGGGCCGGTAGTCGAGTTGCGCGGCCACCGCCAGCACCCGTTCGCGCGTGCTCGCGCTGGCCGAACCGCCCGACAGCACCCGGGACACGGTGGCCACGCCGACACCCGCCGCCTCGGCCACGTCCTTGATGGTCGCACGCTTCATGGAAACGATTCCATCATGCTTTCCGTTCGCTTTCCAGTATCCGCCCTGGCTCTTGACACGCATGTCCGTTTCGGGTGAGATGCATGAAAACGTATCCACGCAGGAGTGCGCATGGCTTCCATCGTTCTGACGAACGTCGACAAGATCTACGCCGGTGGCGTCAAAGCCGTGAACGGCCTCAACCTGGAGATCAGGGACGGCGAGTTCATGGTGCTGGTCGGCCCCTCCGGTTGCGGGAAGTCGACCGCGCTCCGGATGATCGCCGGTCTTGAGGACATCAGCGGCGGTGAGATCTCCATCGGTGAGAAGGTGGTCAACCACCTGCCGCCGAAGGACCGCGACATCGCGATGGTCTTCCAGAACTACGCGCTTTACCCCCACATGACGGTGGAGGAGAACCTCGCGTTCGGCCTCAAGCTCCGCAAGATGCCCAAGCCCGAGATCCAGAAGCGGGTCAACGAGGCCGCCAAGATGCTGGGCCTTGAGCAGTACCTCAAGCGCAAGCCCGCCGCTCTGTCCGGTGGTCAGCGCCAGCGTGTGGCCATGGGTCGCGCCATCGTCCGCGAGCCGCAGGCCTTCCTCATGGACGAGCCGCTGTCGAACCTGGACGCCAAGCTCCGCGTCTCCATGCGCGCCTCCCTCAACCAGATGCACGAGCGCCTCGGCGTCACCACCGTGTACGTCACGCACGACCAGGTCGAGGCCATGACCCTCGGCGACCGCGTCTGCGTGCTGCGCGACGGCCTCCTGCAGCAGGTCGACACCCCGCAGAACCTGTTCGACAAGCCGGTCAACCTGTTCGTCGCCGGCTTCATGGGCTCGCCCTCGATGAACTTCGCCACCGCCGAGCTGGTCCGCGACGCGAACGGCGCCGCCGTGACCTTCGCCGGGATCCGCCTGGCCATCCCGGAGTCCACCTTCTCCGACAAGCCCGGCCTCGACCAGTACATCGGCAAGAAGATCATCCTCGGTATCCGCCCCTCCGACTTCGAGGACGCGACCGCGGCGGGCAACCACGCCAACGGCTGGGCCACGCTGCCGGTCAAGGCGGAGGTCACCGAGGAGCTCGGCTCCGAGATCAACGTGCTGTTCCTGATCGACGCCCCGCCCGTCGAGCACAAGGACACCGTCGCCGCCGCCGACACCGGCGACGAGGACGAGACGGCGCTGCCGCTCGCCGGCGACAAGTCGCTGTGGACCGCCCGCGTGAACGCCCGTAGCCACGTGCGCCCCGGCCAGAACGTCGACCTGGTCCTGGACACGCACAACCTGCACTTCTTCGACACCGCCTCGGGCCTGTCGATCGGTCACGCGGCGAACATCGGCAAGTGACCCTGATCCCCACCGCAACCCCCTCCTGCGGTGGGGATCAGTCGTTTCCCGGCTTCCACCCGGGTGGGAACCCCACGTGCCCGCCCGGGTGGAATCGTCTCTAGCGGCCGAGCCGCCGCGAGACCAGATCGGCCAGGCCGAGCGGGACGAACTTCCCGACCGCGACGATGGCCTTGTAGCGCGGGTCGGGCACGCTGACCGTACGGCCCAGCGCCAGGTCGCGGACGGCCGCGTCGACCACGTCCTCGGCCCGCAGCCACAGGAAGCCGGGGATGCCCGAGGTGTCCATCGAGGCCCGCTCGTGGAACTCGGTCCGCACGAACCCCGGGCACAGCGCCATCACCTTGACCCGGGGGCCGCGGACCGAGGCGGCGGCCGAGCGGCTGAAGCTGACCACCCACGCCTTCGAGGCGCTGTAGGTGCCCCGGGTGAAGAAGGCGGCGACCGACGACACGTTGACGATCGCGCCCCGCCCGCGCGCGGTCATGCCGGGCAGCGCGGCCAGCGTCAGCCGCAGCACCGCCTCGCAGTGCACCTTGAGCATGCGCACCTCGTCCTCGACGGGCACGTCGGGGAAGGTGCCGGGGTGGCCGAAGCCCGCGTTGTTGACCAGCAGGTCGACGCCCTCGCGCAGCCGCGCCTCCACGGCGGCCAGGCCCTCCTCCGTCGCGAGGTCGGCGGGCAGGGTCTCGACGGCGACGCCGTACCGCAGGCGCAGCTCCTCGGCCCGCTCGGCCAGGCGCTTGTCGTCGCGCGCCACGAGCACCAGCGCGCAGCCCTCGGCGGCCAGGCGCCGGGCGAAGGCGGCGCCTATCCCGGCGGTCGCTCCCGTAATCAGTCCAGTAGCCATGCAGCCATTGTCCGGTACGCCGTGAGACGATCTGGGGCATGGCCGTGAGCAGGCTGCTGATCGTGCACCACACCGCCTCGCCGGTCACCTACGAACTGCTGGAGAAGGTGCGCGAGGGCGCGAGCACCGACCAGGTCACCGGCGTCGAGGTGGTGACGCGGGCGGCACTGGCCGCCACCGCGGTCGACGTGCTGGCCGCCGACGGGCTGATCATGGGCACCCCGGCCAACATCGGCTACATGTCGGGCGCGCTCAAGCACTTCCTCGACACCGTCTACTACCCGTGCCTCGCCGAGACCGGGAAGCTGCCCTACGGCCTGTACGTGCACGGCAACGACGACACGACCGGGGCGGTGCGCGCGGTCGAGTCGATCGCGGGCGGCCTCGGATGGGAGCGCGCCGCCGCCGTCGTCAGCGTCGTGGGCGCGGCGGACCGGGCCGACCTGGACGCCTGCTGGGAGCTCGGCGCCACGCTGGCGGCCACCATCAGCCCTGGCTGAGCCCGTCGACCAGGTTCTCAAGCTGGGCGTTGAGGCGGGCGCCGCGCGCCCATCCGGCGTAGTGGGTGAGGAAGGCGACCAGCTCGCGCGCCTCCTCGACGCTCAGCTCGCCCGCCCGCAGCGCGGCGTCGAGCTGGACCGCGATCTCCTCGTCGAGGCCGCCCTGCCCGACGAACAGGCCGAGCAGCAGCAGGCGCCGGTCCCTGAAGGAGAGCGAATCCCGTGACCACAGGTCGGCGAAGTGCATCTCTGTCATGGGGCTGCGGCTCCCTTTCCGGGTGATCCTCACATCATTCGTCACTTCGGGAGATGGACCAACAGGGGTTGCGCCGACGTTGCGCCGAACCGGCCCGGGGCTGCGGCGAGCGGCGCGGCCCCGGGCCGGGCGCGCCGACACGGGTGATCACCGAATGTCGCCACTCTATTGCTTAGGGTGAGATCTTCGAGCTATGGAGTGAGATCCCGATGACCTCAGCGATCGTCCGCAGCCTGGTGCCCGCCAGGCTGGACCGCCTGCCGTGGGCGCCGTTCCACACGCGGCTGGTCATCGCGCTCGGCGTCGCCTGGACCCTCGACGGCCTTGAGATCACCATCGCCGGCAGCATCGGCGCCTTCTTGCAACGCCAGGACACCCTCGGCCTCACCTCCGCCGAGGTCGGCCTGTCGGCTACCGTGTACCTGATCGGCCAGGTCGTGGGCGCGCTGTTCTTCGGCTGGCTGTCCGACCGGATGGGCAGGCGCAAGCTGTTCATCCTGACGCTGGGCGTCTACCTGATCGCCAGCGGCCTGACCGCCTTCTCCTGGGATCTGCCCAGCTACCTGGTGCTGCGCTTCGTCGCGGGCACCGGCATCGGAGGGGAGTACGCCGCGGTCAACTCGGCCATCGACGAGATGATCCCGTCGAAGTACCGGGGTCGCGTGGACCTGGCCGTCAACGGCACCTACTGGCTGGGCGCCCTGCTCGGCACCTCGGTCGCCTTCGTCCTGCTGCGCGACGGCGGCCCGTTGGATCCCGACTGGGCCTGGCGGCTCGGCTTCCTCGTCGGCCCCGCCATCGGGGTGCTCATCTGGGGACTGCGCAGGCACCTGCCGGAGAGCCCGCGCTGGCTGCTGACCCACGGCAGGCAGCAGGAGGCCGAGCGTACCGTGACCGCGATCGAGGCGGAGATCGAGAGGGAGGGCCGCCTCGAACTGGAGCCGGTGCCGCCCGATCAGGCCATCGAGGTGGTGCCGGAGCGGCGGCTGCCGATGTCGGTGGTCGCGCGGACGTTGTTTCGCACCTACCCCAGGCGCTCGTTCCTGAGCGCCACGCTGATGATCTGCCAGTCGTTCCTGTACAACGCCATCTTCTTCACGTACGCGCTGGTGCTGACGCACTTCTACGACATCCCCGCCGGCCGGGTCCCCACGTACCTGTTCGCCTTCACGCTGGGCAACTTCCTGGGCCCGCTGACGCTCGGCCGGCTGTTCGACACGGTCGGCCGCAAGGAGATGATCGCCGGGACGTACATCGCCTCCGGGTCGTTGCTGGCGATCAGCGGCTGGCTGTTCCACCAAGGCCTGCTGACGGCTCTCACGCAGACGGTCCTGTGGTCGGTGATCTTCTTCATCGCCTCGGCGGCGGCGAGTTCGGCCTACCTGACCGTCAGTGAGATCTTCCCGATCGAGATGCGGGCCCAGGCGATCTCGCTGTTCTTCGCGCTGGGACAGGTAGTCGGCTCGCTCGGCCCGGTGGTGTTCGGCGCGCTCATCGGCGACGCGGCCAGCCCGGACTCCACCGGCCTGTTCGTCGGCTACCTGTTCGCCGCCGGGCTGATGATCTTCGCCGGAGTCGTCGAGATATTCTTCGGGGTCAGGGCGGAGCGTGTGGCGCTGGAGCAGATCGCCGAGCCCCTGTCGGCGGCCAGGGCGCGGGCCCGCCGGGCCGAAGGCGACTGAAACGCATTTCTCGCACAGCACGACAAAGTGGTCTAATGTCGTGCGATCCCGTAAAGATCGGAAGAGTGCTTTGACCCGGCTCCTCAGTGCGCAAGCGGTCATCCAGGCCGTGTCACGCCGTACGAACCTGCTGATCGCAGGCAAACGCGTCGCCCTGCTCACCGACACCCCCGCCCTCGCCTCGCGGCTGCGCGCGATGGGCGCGCACCCGGGAACCGCGCTCGCCGAAGCCGACCTGGTGATCGGCGACGGCGTGGACCCCGACTCCCTCAAGCCCGGCGCGATCGTCGCGGGCACCCTCGCACCCGGCGCCGCACCCGGCGCCCGCGTGCGCGACGGCGTCACCCGGCACCGCAACGCGCACGGCCACGAGATCTTCGCCGTGGACCTCGCATGCTGAGCGACATCGCCGACCCCGGACTGTGGCGCGACGGCGAGGACCGCATCGCCTGGGCGCGCCGGCACATGCCCGTCCTCGACGCCCTGTCCGGCAGCCTCGACCTGGACGGCCGGCGCGTCGGCCTGGTCCTCGTTCTGGAGCCCAAGACCGCCGTCCTCGCCCTCACATTGAAGGACGCCGGCGCCGAGGTCGTCGTCCACTGCCCGGGAAGGGAGACCTCGGACGACGTCGCCGCCGCGCTCGTCCACGCGGGCGTGCCCGTCCTCGCCCGCTCGGGCACCACGCGCGCGCAGGACGACGACCTCGCCCGCCGCCTGCTCGACCACGGCCTCGACGCCCTCGTCGACGACGGCTCCCGGGTGATCAGGCTGGCCCACGCCGAGGACCGCCTCGGCCCCCTCAGCGGCGCCGCCGAGGAGACCACCAGCGGCCTGCGCCCCTTGCGCGTCATGGCCGCGAGCGGCGATCTGCGGATCCCCGTCATGGCGGTCAACGACGCCCGCTCGAAGACCTTGTTCGACAACGTGTACGGCACCGGCCAGTCCTGCGTGCTGGCCGCCCTCGACCTCAGCGGCCTCGACCTCGACGGACGTACCTGCGTCGTCGCCGGATACGGTCACGTCGGCCAGGGCGTCGCCCGTCACGCCGCCGCCCTCGGTGCCCGGGTCGTCGTCAGCGAGGTGGACCCGGTCGCCGCGCTGCGCGCCCACCACGACGGCCTGCGGGTGCTGCCGCTGGCCGAGGCCTGCCCGGAGGCCGACCTGCTCTTCAGTGCCACCGGCGTGGCCGCCACCGTCGCCGCCGAACACCAGCGGGTCCTCAAGCCCGGCGCGTACGTCGCGGTGGCCGGAGGCGTGCCCGGCGAGATCGAGAACCCTGGCGCCGGACGGCCGGTGCGTCCCGGCGTCACCGAGCACGACGGCTGGTACCTGCTCGCCGACGGGGACTGCGTCAACTGCGCCGCCGCAGAAGGGAACCCGATCGAGATCATGGACCTGTCCCTGTCACTGCAGGCCCTGGCGGTGGAGCACCTGCTGAGCACGCCGCTGCCGCCGGCCGTCCACCTCCTGCCCGCCGGCCTGGACGACCGCGTCGCCCGGCTGAAGGCACAGGCGCTCGGCCTGCGACTGGAGCCGGTGAGCGACCTGCAACGCGAGTTCCTGGGCAGGGGCCTGTGATCATCGACGTCCGCGACGCCGTCGTCAGATACCGTTCCACCGGCCGCCAGGTGCTCCACGGCGTGGACCTCACCGTCTCCGAAGGTGACTTCACCCTGGTCGGCGGCCCCTCCGGCTGCGGCAAGAGCACCCTGCTGCGCCTGCTCAACGGCCTGGTGCCGCACGCCTACCGGGCCGAGGTCGAGGGCCGGGTCGAGATCGGCGGCAGACCCGCCGCCGAGCAGACGATCAGGCAGTTGTCCACGGTCGTCGGCACCCTGCTCCAGGACCCGGCCAAGCAGATCGTCGGCACCACCGTCTTCACCGAACTGGCCTTCGGGCCGGAGAACCTCGGCCTGCCGCGCGCCGAGATCGGCGCGCGGATCGACGAGGTCGTCGCCCGCGTCGGCATCGAGCACCTGTTACGGCGGCCCACGCACTCCCTCAGCGGCGGCGAACTGCAGATGGTGGCCTTCGCCGGGGTGCTCGTCATGCGGCCCAGGGTGATCGTCGTGGACGAGCCGCTGGCCAACCTCGACCTCGACGCCGGGCGGCGGCTGCTCACGGCGCTGCGCCGGTTCGTCGACGACGGCGGCGCCGCCGTGGTCGTCGAGCACCGGCTGGAGGAACTCCTCGAGTTCGGGCCGACCCAGGCGCTCTACCTGGAGGACGGGCGGCCCCGCTACGCCGGCGACATCCCCGGCTTCCTCCGCGAGGCCCCCGTCGATCAGGTCAAACTGCCCTTCGAGACGCTGGTCGCCAGGGCCGCCGAACTTCCCGAGCCGCCCGCCCGGCCGCCCGGCGACGGACGCGGCGACTCCCGCCTGACCTACCGGGGCGTCAGCCTCGCGTACGGGGCGCAGCCGGTGCTGTCCGACGCCGACCTCGACCTCGGCGCCACCGAGCGGGTCGCCGTTCTCGGCCGCAACGGCGCGGGCAAGTCCACGCTGCTGCGCGCCGCCGTACGGCTGCTCGAACCGGTCGCGGGCGAGGTGCTCGTGGACGGCGCCCCCGTCACCGAGCGCAGCATCCTCAGCCTCGCCACCACCTTCGGTTACGTCTTCCAGAACCCGGGTCAGGCGCTGTTCTCCGCCTCCGTCGCCGAAGAACTCGCCTTCGGCCCGCGCAACCTCGGCCGCCCGGCGGAGGAGATCGCCAGGGACTCCGAGCAGGCCGTGGCCGCGATGCTGCTCGACCAGGAGCCGGACATCATGGCCCGCCCCCCGCACACGCTCTCGCACGGCCAGCAGCGCCGCCTCACCGTGGCCCTCGCGCTCGCGATGCGGCCGGGCACCCTCATCCTCGACGAGCCCACCGCAGGGCAGGACCTGCGGTCCACCACCATGTTCATGGAACGGGTGCTCGGCGGCACCGACAGCGTCTACTTCATCACCCACGACGTGGACCTCGCGCTCACCTCCGCCGACCGTGTCGTGGTGGTGGATCGTGGCCGGATCGTCGCCGACGCGTCACCGGCGGAACTCGCCCATGACGAGATGCTGTGGGCTGCCGCCGGTCTGCGCGAGACCAGCCTGCTTCGGGCGATCCGCGACAGGCTGCCGGAGAAAGGCAAGGTTCCGCACCCCTTCCTTCTGGCTCGAAAGGAAACCCCCCAATGAGCAAGGAACTCGCCGAGACGCGCGCCCCCTTATGGACCATCTCGTCCAGAGTCGTGGTCTTCGCCGCCGTCGGTGCCGCGCTCTACGCGGTCCTCGGCGTGATCAGCATCCGCATCCCGGGTACCCAGAACGTCGACATCCGCCCGGCGTTCGCGCTGGTCGCCTTCATCGGCCTGCGCTTCGGGCCGATCGCCGGGCTGTTCACCGGCCTGGTCGGCAACATGATCATCGACCAGATCCAGGGCTACGGCATCCTCACGTACTGGAACTGGAGCGTCGCCAACGGCCTGACCGGCTTCCTGTGCGGCCTGGTCGGCGCGGTGCTCCTGGCCAGGGCCAACCGTGAGGTCGTCAGGCTGGTGCTCGTCGCCGTGCTCTCCTGGATCGCGATGTTCCTCGCGTTCCTGTCCACGATCACCGACATGTGGCTGCAGGGCCTGACCCTGGAGGCGTGGGCGGCCACCGCCTTCGGCGCCACCCTGCTCAGCAACTCGCTGGTCATGCTCATCCTGGTGCCCGCGCTCGACGCGATCTGGGAACCGATCTCCAAGCGCATGGGCAGGTAGCCGGTGGACGTCACGCCACGGTACCTGGGCGGGAACTCCTTCCTCGGACACCGGGATCCACGGGTGCTCCTGCTGGTCCCGGTGTTCTATCTCGTGGCGGTGGCGCGCACCGAGGACCTGCGGGTGATGCTGGTCTGCGCGGGGGTGGCCCTGGCCTACTATCTGGCCGGGGGCATCCCCTGGCGGGCCGCCCGCACCAACTGGATCTTCTTCCTCTCGCTCGCGCTGCTGACCGTCACGGTCAACAGCCTGTTCACCGACGCCCTCCAGATCGAGGCGACCCGGCAGGCGCAGCCGCTGTTCGAGATGCCGCTGACCGGCAACCCGGTCAGCGCGGCCACGCTGTCGTACTCCGCGACCATGCTGGTCAGGTACATCGCGCTGGCCATGGTCGGCTTCCCCATCGCCTTCTGCGTCGCGCCCGGCGACCTCGGAGTGGCCTTCGCGAGGTTCCGCGTGTCGCAGCGGCTGGCCTTCGGCGTCGACCTGACCTTCCGGTTCGTGCCGTCCACGGCCGCGAAACTGACGGAGATCATCGACGCCCAGCGGGTGCGCGGATACACTCACCCCCGGACCCGGAACCCGGTCAGGCGCCTGATCTCCCTCAAGCCGGTGGTGATCCCCCTGACGGTCAACTCACTCATCGACGCGGAGGACACCTCCAACGCCATGGACCTGCGCGGCTTCGGCGCCAAGCACCGCACCTGGATGCGCGAACTGATCTTCAACAGGACCGACTACCTGCTGCTCGGCGGGTTCGCGGCCTTCGCCGCCGCACTGGTGGCCTACAAGGTCCTCGGGACGGACATCGTATGGGTGCCGTAGTCCACAGCGCCCCGCTCGTCCTCACGATGGACGGCCCGCCGATCACCGGCGGCACCGTCACCGTCGAGGACGGCGTGATCGTCGAGATCGGGCGCGGCAGAGGAGAGATCCACTGGCCGGGCGTGCTCATGCCCGGCCTCGTCAACGCCCACACACACCTGCAGTACACGTGCATGGCCAAGGTCGGCACCCGCGCCTACGCCTCCTTCGAGGAGTGGGCGGCCGTCTTCGACCGCGTCTACTTCGACGGCGCCGACGGAAGCTGGAACGCCGAGCACCGCCGCGGCGTCCACGACTGGGCCCAAGGCGTCGCCGACGGCGCCTGGCAGTGCCTGCGCTCCGGCACCACCTCGGCCGCCGACATCGTCACCGACCCGGAGGCGGTCGTCGAGACCCCGCTCGGCGGGGTGCGCTACATGGAGTCCATCGGCGACAGCGACCGGAGCTGGCGCGAGGGCGGCCGAGAGCGCTTCCTCGGCTTCCACACGGGCGGAGGGGACGATGCGGGCATCTCGCCGCACGCGCCGTACTCGTTGGATGCCGGGGTGCTCGCCGACCTCGGTGGCATCGCCCGCGAACGCGGCGCCCGCCTGCACGTCCACCTGTCGGAGTCGGCCTACGAACGCGAGTTCACCATGGCGGGCACCGGCCCGCTCATGGCCTACATCGCCTCGCTCGGCATGGACTTCACCGGCCAGAGCGCGCCCGCGCCCGGCCTCTCGCCCACCGCCTACCTCGACAAGCTCGGACTGCTCGGCCCCGACTGCCACGTCGCCCACGGCGTGCACCTGGACGCCGACGACCGGGCGCTGCTGCGCGAGCGCGGCACCACGCTGGCGATCTGCCCGCGCTCCAACCGGGTCCTCGGGCAGGAGGGGCCGGACGTCGCCGCGTTGCTGACCGAGGGCAACCCGCTCGCCGTCGGCACCGACTCGCTCGCCTCCTCGCCGTCCCTCGACCTGCTCGCCGAACTCGCGGCGGTCAAGGAACTGGCGGTACGGCAGGGCTACCGCGCCCCCGACCTCGACCGTCGCCTCGTGGCCGCCGCGACGCTCGGCGGCGCCCAGGCGCTCGGCCTGGAAGACCGGGCCGGGATGCTGCGCCCCGGGGCGCGGGCCGACTTCGCCGTCTTCGACGTGGACCCGCGTGACCCGTACCGGGCCCTCGTGGAAACCGGCGCCGGACGCTGCGTAGGCACCGTTTCGGGAGGAAAAATCGTTTGGGTCCTGTAAGTCGCCCCAACTAGTGCTAGCGTCCGTTGCCGATGTCATCCCAGAGTCTGCGGTTCAAGCTCTACTCCCTTCTCAGCCTGCCGATCGTCGCGCTCATCGCGTTATGGACGTTCGCCGCCGGCCACGTCGTCGGAGAGTACTTCGACCTGCGCACGGCCCAGACCGTGTACGAGAGGATCAACGCGCCCGCCGCCACGCTCATCACGGCGCTGCAGCACGAGCGCAAGACGTCGGCCATGTTCCTGTCGGCGCCGCCGCCGGACGGCTCGCAACTGCTGGAGTCGCGCAAGGGCGTCGACGCGGCCGTCGAGCGCTTCGAGGCGCTGGCCGGCTCCGAGGAGGCCGAGACCGTCACGAGCGCCGAACTGCGCAAGTCCGTGCAGGCCGTACGGCAGCGCCTCGGCAGCCTGAGCGCCATCCGCCGCTCCGTGGACGACCGCAGCACCAGCAGACTTGAGGTGGTCAGCGCCTACGGCGACGCCACCGACGACGTCTTCCGCCTCTACGACCAGGCCGTCGGCGTCCCTGAGATCAAGCTGTACCAGCAGGCCATGGGCCTGCAGCGGATCTCGCACGCCCGCGACATGATGTCCAGGGAGGACGCCCTGGTCGCGGGGGCCACCATCGTGGGCAGGCTGTCCCGCGAGGAGTACGAGGCCATCGAGCACCTCATGCCCTCCCGCCGCCTGCTGTTCACCGAGGGCGTCGGCGCCCTCGACTCCGAGCTGCGCGGGCCGTTCGACCTGCTCGCGACCTCAGCCGACAACCAGCGGCTGATGGAGCTCGAAGACGAGATCGTCAAGACCGGTTCGCTGCCCGTCATGCAGAGCGCCTGGGCGCCCGTCGCCGAACGGCTCGGCAGCAGCCTCGACCGGCTCCTGGTCAGCCGCTCGGACCTGCTCAACGAGCGCACCTCCTCCGCCTCGACCGGCATCGTGCTGGAGATCTCCGCCGTCGCCGCGCTCGGCCTGGCCGCCATCCTCGGCGCCGTGGTGTGGTCGGTGAAGCTCGGCAGGGGCCTGGTCGCCGAGCTCGACACGCTGCGGCACGCGGCGGCCGACCTCGCCGACGTACGGCTGCCGACGGTGGTCGAGCGGCTGCGCGCGGGCAGGCAGGTGGACGTGGCCGCCGAGGCACCGCCCATCACGGCGGACGGCGCCACCCAGGAGGTCAGGGACGTCGGCCACGCCTTCGACGAGGTACGGCGCACCGCCGTCGAGGCCGCCGTCGGCCAGGCCGAGATGCGCAGGGGCCTCGGCCGGGTCTTCCGCAACATGGCCAGGCGCAACCAGTCGCTGGTCCACCGCCAGCTCGCCCAGCTCGACACGATCCGCAGGCAGATCAACGACCCGGAGACCCTTCAGGAGCTGTTCCGCCTCGACCGGCTGACCACGCGCATGCGCCGCCAGTCCGAGGGCCTGATCATCCTGTCCGGCGGCACCTCCGACCCCACCACCGGCGACCCGGTGCCGATCGCCGACGTGGTGCGCGAGGCCGTCTCCGAGGTCGAGGCGTACACGCGGGTGAACGCGCCGCCCATCGCCGACGCCTTCCTCGACGCGGGCGCCGCCTCGGACGTCACCCACCTGCTGGCCGAGCTGCTGTCCAACGCCACGTCCTTCTCCCCGCCGCACACCACGGTCCACGTGTACGGCCAGCTCGTCGGCAGCGGGTTCGCCATCGAGGTGGAGGACCGGGGTCTCGGCATCTCCGACGCCGAACGCGAGGAGATCAACGCCAAGCTGGCCGATCCGCCGGAGTTCGACCTGGCCGACAGTGAGCGGCTGGGCCTGCTCGTGGTGGCGCTGCTGGCCCGCCGCCACAACATCAAGGTCACTTTGGGCAAATCGGCATACGGGGGGATCACCGCGATCATCCTGCTGCCGCAGACCATCATCGCCTCCGGATTAACACGGCGTTCACATTCGGGCAAAAACCGGGAAACGGTCGACTGGCAACCTCGGCGTGGTTGAGCTAACCCGAAAGGACCGCGCTGTGAGCTACAAGGCTGAGTACATCTGGATCGACGGCACCGAGCCCACCGCCATGATGCGCGCCAAGACCAGGATCCTGGCCGACGGTGCCGAGCCGCCGGTCTGGGGATTCGACGGCTCCAGCACCAACCAGGCCGAGGGTCACGCCTCCGACCGGGTGCTCCGCCCCGTGTTCACCTGCCCGGACCCGATCAGGGGCGGGGCGGCCGTGCTGGTGCTGTGCGAGGTCGAGGAGACCGACGGCGAACCGCACAAGAGCAACACCCGTGCCCGGTTGCGCCCGATCGCCGAGCAGTTCGCGGCGCAGGAGTCCTGGTTCGGCATCGAGCAGGAGTACACCTTCTTCAAGGGCAGCCGCCCGCTGGGCTTCCCCGAGGGCGGCTTCCCCGCCCCGCAGGGGCACTACTACTGCGGCGTGGGCGCCGAGGCGGTCTTCGGCCGCGAGATCGTCGAGCTCCACCTCGACCGCTGCCTGGCCGCCGGTCTGAAGATCTCCGGCATCAACGCCGAGGTCATGCCGGGTCAGTGGGAGTTCCAGGTAGGCCCGGCCGGTCCCATCGAGGTCGCCGACCACCTGTGGGTCGCCCGCTACCTGCTCTACCGGACCGCCGAGGAGTTCGGTGTCGAGGCCACCCTCGACGCCAAGCCCGCCCGGGGCGACTGGAACGGCGCCGGCGCGCACACCAACTTCTCCACCAAGGCGATGCGTGAGGGCTACGACGCCATCATCACCGCCTGCGAGTCGCTCGGCGAGGGCGACAAGCCGCTGGAGCACATCAAGCAGTACGGCGCCGACATCGAGTCCCGCCTGACCGGCGCCCACGAGACCGCCCCGTGGAACCGCTACACCTACGGCGTCTCCGACCGAGGCGCCTCGGTTCGCATCCCGTGGCAGGTCGAGGTCGACCGCAAGGGCTACATCGAGGACCGCCGCCCCAACGCCAACGTGGACCCGTACGTGGTGACCCGCCTGCTGGTCAACACCTGCTGCGCCGCCCTGGAGAAGGCCGGCCAGGTCTGACGGACCGCACGGACGAGGAACGCGGGTACCCCCGATAGGGACCCGCGTTCCCGCATGTTCACGCCAGGCGCGACTGGTAGACCCTGCGTGCCTCCTTCACGCGCCCGTCGTGATCCTCGACGACCCGCTCAAGCAGGTCGAGCCAGCGAAGGCAGAACGTGACGTCGTCCTTTCGCGCCGCGCGGCGGTGCTCGACGTCCAGGTAGACGGGGCTCGTGTGGGCCGTCGGCAGCCCGCTGTCCTCGGCCACCGCCACCACGTACGTCGGCCGGTCCGCGTGCAGTTCGGCGCTGACCTCGTGGGGCGGGCCGGAGGCCAGCTCCCCGTCGGCCGTCAGCAGCCGGATCCGCTCCGCCTGCGGGCCGATCACCCGGGCGGTGGCCCGCACCCGCTCGCCCGGCTTCAGATTGATCGTCGCGCCCGGCCCCTGCCCGTCCACCGCTAATTCCAGGAACGGGCCGGTCGTCGCGAACGTACGGCCCTGCCGGACCGCCCGCGCGTAGGACTCCGCCGTCAGCGGGCCGTCCACGTGCGCGTACGTGCGCTCGCCGCCGATCGGGCCGAGCCGCTGCGAGGTGCCGGCGACCGCCGCGACCCGGTTGCCCGCGCCGATCAGGCGCCGGTAGGCCCGCGCCGAGCCGATCGCCGACGAGAAGCTGTCGACCAGCCCCAGCGCCGCGTCCACCACCGACATGCGCGCGTCGTAGACCGGGTAGCCGCCCGCCACCAGTTGCTCCGGCGTCTCCACCGGCCCCCTGAAGGCGTTGGCGTAGCCGATCAGCGCGCCGCGCTGGCGCAGCTTGTCGACGGAGTCCCTGCACACGGTGAGCGCGTCGTGCGCCAGCCCCACCTGGGCCACGTGGGTGGCGTCCGACCACGGCAGGTCGCGGCCCGTCCACAACGCCGCGGTGTCTTCGCCCGCCAGCAGGTTGACCACGTGGAGGTCCTCGCCGTGCTGGGAGTCGGCCACCCACTGCGGCGGCCGGTTGAGGTGGACCTGGAGGTCGCCGCCGTACCAGCCGCGCGCCGCCGCGTCGTAGATGCGCGCGGGTGAAAGTTCCACCAGCGTCTCGCCCGTGTCGGGCGTCAGCGTCGTCTGGGCGTGGCCGTACTCCATGCCCCTGGCCGCCCGCACCGTCAGGCGCTGGGCGGGCACCTCAAGTACCATGTCGTCGCCGTGGAAGTACGGGAGCCCGTCGAGATCGCGTGCGGGCGAGGTGCCCGCCGGGTACCATCCGCGTCCGTCCTCTGTCCACACACTCCAGCGGCAGGGGAATCCGGCCCGTAGGCGAAGGGTCTGCCCGGCGGCCACTGGCTTCGTATCGTCACGCAACGGCTTCTCCCAGTAATCGAAGGCGCCGTAATCGTGCCACGGCCGCACCTCCTGTAAAGGCCCGCTGTCGCGAGCCGGGGTGCCTTTCTTCCACCGCGGTGGAAGGATCTAGAGTCCGAGGTGAGGTTCGTACTCGGGCAGCCTGGACGCGCTCGTCCGCAGCAACGCCAGCAAGTCGGCCCGGGTGTCCGCTCTGCCGCGATCGTCGTGTTCGAGGTCTCTGACGGCCACGTCGATCACGCCCCGCGCCCGCTCCGGCGCCCGGCCCTCCAGCGTGACCAGCGCGTCCTGGTAGCCGGCGCGCGCCGCCTCGTCGTCGCCCTCCGCCCACGCCAGCAGCGCCATGTCGAACAGCAGGAAGTCCGGCTGTACCGGCTTGAGCGCCTGGAAACGCTGGTAGAAGTCGAGCGCCTCGCGGAAGCGGCCCAGCCGGTACAGCGCCCACGCCCGGATCGCCAGATGCTCGGTCTCCTTCGGATCGAGGCGGGCGAGCAGCCGCTCGTAGCCCTCCAGCGACGCCTGCCTCTCGCCCAGCGCCGCCAGCGCGTACGGTCGCCCCGCGAGGCCGCCCACCGAGCGGGGGTCGAGTTCCAGCGCCCGCTCGTAGGCGGCCAGCGCCTCCCGGTCGGCCCTCGGCTCCCCGTAGCGCCGGGCCCAGCCCAGCATCTCGAAGCAGTACGCCGTGTGCGCCCTGCCCTCGGCTGTGGCCTCCAGGCCCGCCGCCCGCGCGCTCTCCCACGCGCCCACGTCGCACAGCGCCGCCGTCAGCTCGGCCCAGATCCAGGCCGCCTCCCGGTCGAGCCGGACCGCCTCGGCGAGCGTGCCGACCGCCTGCACCGCGTCTCCGGTGGCGCGCTGGACGGCGCCCAGGGTGTGCAGCCGCTCCGGGTCGCCCGGCGCCAGCGCCACCCCCTGGGCGGCCGCGCGCAGCGCCTCCTCGTCGCGGCCCAGGGCCAGTTCCACCCAGGCCAGCGCCGAGTGGATCACCGCCTCCTCGGGGCGCAGTGACACGGCCCAGTCCGCCGTGGTCTTCGCCTCCTCCAGGTGACCGGCCGTCTGCAGGGCCTCGATGAGGTAGACGACGATCAGCGGGTCGCGGTCGGTGCGGGGCAGGCCGTCGGCCAGGGCGTGGCCGCGCAGCGTCTGCACCGCCTCCTCGCCGCGCCCGGTGCGCTGGAGGAGGTCGCGCAGGGTGCCCAGGGCGATCGGATCCGCCTGCCCATCGTCCGTGTCGACGGCCGTGCGCAGGTCGGACTCGGCGTCCACGTCGTCGCCGGCCGAGAAGCGGGCGGTGCCGCGCACGGCGTACAGCCACCGCTCGCCCCGCTCCGGGCCGCCGTCGCGGGAGACACTCTGGTCGATGGCGATGCTCGCGTGGGTGATCGCCTCGGCGAGGTCCCCGGTGACCCGGCAGGTCTCCGCCAGCGTGCCGCGCGCCCACGGCAGGTTCGGATCCAGCTCGACGGCCCGCTCCAGGGTCTGCCTCGCCTCCTTCGGCCGCCCCGTCGCCAGTAGCAGCTGGCCCAGGGAACCGAGCGCGTACGCCGTCGGCAGCGCCCGCGCCGCCTCCTCCGCCAGCGCCAGGCCCTCCGCCGCGCGTCCCGTCAGCCGCAGCACCTCCGCCAGGTCGAGGAGCAGGTCCGGGTCGCCCGGAGTCAGAGCGAAGGCCCGGCGCAGGTGCTCCTCCGCCTCCTCCAGCCGCTCGGCGGACAGCAGCACCGTCCCCAGCCGTGACAGCGCGAACGCCGAGGTGGGTTCGAGGGCGACCGCCTCGCGCAGCTCCCGCTCAGCGCCCTCCCTGTCGCCTGAGCGGTGCAGCTCGACGCCCAGGTTGGCGTGCAGGGCCGAATGCGCGGGAGCCAGCCGTAGCCCCTGCCGGAACGCCTCCGCCGCCTCGGCGTGGTTGTCGAGGCTGCTGTGCGCGAGGCCGAAGACGCGGAAGTCCTCCGGTTCGAGCGGCCGCATGCCGATGATCGTGCGCACCTGCTCCGCCAGCTCCTCGGTCCGGTCGAGCCGCTGGAGGAGGTCGCACAGGGCCGAGCGCAGGCGGAAGTCCGACGGGGAGACCGCGACCGCGTCCGCCACCACGTCGAGGGACTCGGCCGCCTGCTCGTCGCTCCACCGTTCCAGCCCCGAGGCGACCAGGGCGGCGACGGCCGCCGGGTGGTACGGGTCGAGCGTCTGCGCCTTGATGAACGCCTCCTCCGCCTCGGCGTACCGGCCCTGGACTGTGTGGACGTCGCCGAGGGCCGCGTACGCCTCCGCGTCGTCGGGAGCGTTCTCCAGCGCGTCGTCCAGCAGCCGAAGGGCCCGGTCCGGGTCGGCGGAGGCGAGCGCCCTGGCGCGGGACAGCAGTACCCACGGCGTGTCGAAGCCCAGCTCCATCGCGGCGGACAGATCCTCCTCCGCGCCCGGCAGGTCGTGCACGCGCCGTCTCAGCTCACCCCGCACGGCGAGGACCCACGAGTCGTGGGGCTCCCGCGCCACGGCCGCGTCCAGCAGCCGCCCGGCCTCCTCCAGCTCACCGAGGCCCAGCAACGCCACGCCGAGATGGCGGGCGAGGACCGGCTCGCCGGGCAGCAGCTCGCCCGCCCGCCGCAGCAGCGGCTCGCACGCGGGCAGGTCGCCCGTCCCGTACAGGGCCAGGCCCTCCAGGGCGAGCAGGCGCGGGTCGTCGGGCAGGTCGGCGCGGATCTCCCTGACCAGGCCGAGCGCCCGGTCCGCAGCGCCTGTGGACAGGAGGATCTGCGCGGCGCCGAACCGGACCAGATGGTCGGGCGCGCCCGGCTCTTCGGCCCGCAGGGCCAGGTCGATCTCCGCCGTCGCCTCGTCGTCCAGATCGACGCGGGACAACCGGTCGGCGGCCAGGATGTGCAGGTACGGCTCGCGCAACCGGCCGGCGGCCTCGGCGGTGGCCCGCCCCGCCTCGACATACCGGCCCAGGGCCGCGAACGCGTCGGCGGACAGCAGCAGCGTGCCGGAGTCCGCCGGGTCGGCGTGCTCCAGCGCCTCCAGCGCCTCGCCGTACCGGCCCGCCTCGGACAGCGCCCGCGCCAGCGCGCCCCAGCTCTGCGGGGTGAGCCGGTCCAGCTCGGCGGCCAGCTCGTGGCGGAAGAGGGCCAGCCTCAGCTCGGTGTCCCAGCGGCCGCAGGCCGTATCCAGCAGCGCCAGCGCCGTCTCCGGGTCGCTCTCCCTGGCCACCAGCGCGTGGACGTAGGCTTCGTACGGCTCCTCCGGCCCGTCGGCCTCCGCGAGTGCCGAGGCGGCCTCCTGGGCGTGCCCGGTGCGCAGCAGCGCGAGCGCGTGCATCGCGGGCGACAGCCAGACCTCCGCGCTGTCCAGCGCCTGCCGCAGGATCGCCGCGCCTTCCTCGGCGACCAGACCTCGGACGCAGAGTGTGAGCGCCAGCAGGCCGGTCAGCTCCCGGTGCTCGTGCCGTGCCCCGGCGGCCAGGGCCAGCCCGAGGTCGCGTTCGGCGTCGGCGCAGCGGGCGGCCAGGCCGTCCACGCGCTCCTCCCAGTACGCCGCGACCAGCTCGGCCACCCGGTCGCGGTACACGCCGACCGGTGGGTGCAGCTCGGCCCGCAGGCCGTCGTGCCATAGCTCGCCCAGCACCACGTAGTGCGTCATCGGCTTCTCCCTGGTGGCAGATGAGGAGAGGCAGGCGGCGGCAGCGGACGGGCGCCGGAGGCGCGGCTCGTGCCGTTCTGCCTGATCAGCTCCATGAGGCGGTCGGCGACGGCCGGCTCGCGCTCGGGCGACTCCAGCCGCGCCAGCCAGCCCGCGTTGAGGAGGATGACCACCCGGTCGGCCTCGACCAGTTCGGGCGGCTGCCCGCCGCCGGGCCGGTCGAGCAGGTGGCGGGCCCACAGGACGGTCTCGCCCCAGTTCGCGGCGGAGAAGTCGCGCCGCCTGCCCATGCGCAGCGCCTCGTGCACCCCCGCGACGAAGCCCGGGTCGAGCCGCGCGGCCGGATCGGCGCCGAGGTCCGTGGCCGCGCTCTCCCAGAACGCCGACAGCCGGGCCACCTCGTCGGAGAAGGCGTCCTGCCCGTCGGGGTCGCCCTGCCGCCGCAGGATCCCCAGGATGATCTCGGCGCGCTGCGTGTCCGGCGGCATGCCGGGCTGGGCGGGCCAGCCGGGCCGCAGGCGGAAGGTGAACATCGCCCGCGCGTACGCCGGGCCCAGCATGAACGCCCCCAGCGCGTCCTCGGCGAGCTGCTCGGCACCCGGAACCCGGCCGCGCGGGCCGTTCAGGAACCGGTGCAAGGTCCTGATCTTGGCGTTCCTGAGCAGGTTGGCCCCGGCCTCACGGGCGGCCAGCGGCACACTCCAGACGCCCCACTCGGGGAAGCCCAGCTTGATGATGGCGTGCATGCTCAGCGCCGCCTCCCGCGCGGGCAGCGACAGCGCCTCGTGCTGGCCGAGCAGCCGGGTCAGCAGGTGGTCGCTGATCGCGCAGACGCTCCCGTCCAGATCGCTGTCGCGTACGGCCAGGCCGCTGATGAAGTCCACGTAGGCGTCGAACAGCGGACGCGCCTTGGTGTCCACGAAGCCCAGGTAGTCCCGCCACAGCCCCGGCAGGTCCGCCGCGTCGTCGTCGGCCAGCTCCCGCAGCTCCCTGGCCTCCTCCGTCAGGTCGAAGCAGTCGTCCTGGAGCGCGGCCTCCAGCGCCTTCTGGTTGCCGATGACGACCATCCGGTCCCTGACCGGCTCCAGCAGGCGCTTGATCGCGGCCAGCTCCTCCTGGACCTTCCGCACGTCTGCCCCCAGGTCGTTCAGGCTGGTCAGCAGCCGGTGCTCGGTGACCGCACCGAGCTGGCCGTCCTCGCCCGCGCCCAGCTCGATGCCGACGACCGCCGCCGTGACCTCCAGCACGCGGACGCCGGCCTCGGCGTGGGCGAGCGAGTCCAGGGCGGCGTGGATGTGCTCGCGTTTGGCCGTCGCCAGGTCCACGGCCCGGCTCACCTTCGCCAGGTCGGACAGGAGGGTGTCGAGGCGCGTTCTGAGGATCGCGCGTCCGTCCATGTCACGCCCCTCCGGCCAGCAGGGCCAGCGCCCTGCGGTCCAGGTCCGGTCCGCCGTCGCCGCGAAGGCGGGCGCTCCACGCGGCGTTGAGCAGGTGGGCCGCCGTGACGCCCGGCCCCGGCGGACCGTCCCCGGCCAGCGCCTGCGCCGCACTGGCCAGGTGCGGGCCCACGTCGTAGCGCGCGGGGCCGAGATGCCGGTCGAGCTGGGTGAGGATCGCCCGCGCCGGCCCGGGTTCCTCCGGCGGGGCATCGCCCTCCGGCCAGAGGGGCGAGCCGGTCAGGCGGCTCCAGGCGGGCAGGATCATGCGTTCGGCGGCGGCCGCGTACTGGCCGGTGCCGTACTTCGCCGTCATCGAGCGCAGCAGGGCGACCATGGTGCGCACCCGTCTTCGCCACGACGGGTGCGTGGTGCCGGGGACGTCGGCGCGCTCGGGGTCGATCCGCAGCCATACGCACGACAGCGGGTAGGCCGGACCGATCGTGTAGGCGGCGTAGCAGTCGGCCACCAGTTCCTCCTCGCCCGTCCGGTCGGCCAGCTCGCGCAGCGGCCGTTCGTCGCGTTCGCGGACGTGGCGCAGCTCGCGCACCACGTAATGGCCGACCTCGTGGGCCAGCACCGGCAGGTGCCAGACGGTCGGGTGCGGCGGGAGCCTGACCAGGTCGAAGGCACGGGTGAACGACTCGGGGCCCGCGCTGACGCCGATGACCACGTTCGGCGGTACGCCCGCCGTCCGGCACAGGTGCGCCACCAGGCCCTCCGCCGCCGCCATCGCGCCGCCGTCCAGACCGTGCTCACGCAGCAGTACGGCCTGCGTGTAGCAGAGCGCCTCCGCCCGCGCCTTCCGGCACAGCGCCCGCCGGTCGGCCAGCGCCGCCCAGGTGCGGACCCGGCCGAGTTCCCTGACCAGGTCGCCCGCGTGGGCCCGCAGCGCCTGCGCCACCGGGGTGTCGCCCGCCACGCGCAGCACCAGCTCGGCCGTACGCTCCAGGGCCTCGATCTCGGCGCGCACGTGGGCCTCGATCATGCTGTGTCGATCATGGGGTTGTGGCTTCCTCCACCACCGCGCGCACGCCTCTGACCAGCACCGGCCGCCGCCAGGTGTCGGCGTGGTCGGCCGCCGTCACCACCGCGGCGGCCAGCAGCAGCGCCGCCACCGCCCCCGCCGCCAAGGGCGAGGCCAGCCAGGCCGCCACGGCGGCGCCCAGGGACACGGCGAGGGCGATCAGGTCCATGCGGCGGCCGAAGCCGTCCGACAACTCCGTGAGCTCCGCCGTGGCCCGATCCAGTCGGGCGGAGTCGAGGCCGTCCGCCGCGAGCCGCGCGGTCAGGTCGCGCTTGGTGCGTTCGACGCCGAGGACCCCTGCCATCAGGAGGGCGCCGGCGCCCTTGTTCTGCTCCAGGCCGTCGGCGTACCCGGCGACCGCCCGGCCGGCGCGCTCCAGCAGCGGGGCCGTGACGAGGCCGCGCAGGGCGGTCAGCGCGCGTTCGAGGACGCGGACGGCGAGGCGGGCCAGCGTGCCGGCGGCGGCGCCGAGCCCGAGGTCGTCGCCGAGCCGTTTGACGTGCTCGGCGAGTCTGCCGACGAACGGGATCTCGGTCAGCGCGGCGGCGGCGACGCCGGCCGTGCGCTCGGCGATGTGGTCGAGGCAGCCGGCGCACTCCAGCCGCAACGCGGTGATCGCGCTCGGGAGATCGGGGGAGCGGCCGCCGGAGCCCTCGAAGCCCAGGCGGCCGGGGGCGGTCAGGGCGCCTTCGAGCCGGTCGAGGGCGCTCTCCGCCTCGTGCAGGCGGCCGGGGTCGCCGGCCTCGGCCGACAGCAGCGCGCCCGACAAGGCCAGGTCGCGGGCGACGCTCGCCAGCAGGAAACCGGGGTCGGCCGGGCCGGGCGCGTCGGCCGGTTCGAAACCCAGCCGGTCCTCGCCCAGGGTGTCGCGGGCCAGGCGGGTCAGGCCGTCGCGGGCGTAGGCCGCGCCCTCGTCGTCGTCCTCCGCCAGCGCGGAGGACAGTTCGCCGACCAGGTCGCGCAGCGAGCGCGCCGATCGGGACAGGGCCTCGAGGTGCTGTCGTGGAGCCACTGGGCATCCCCTCCGGAGCACATTGTGGTGCTCCGGAGGGGATCAGGCTAGGCCAGCCTGAAGTCCAAGTCCGGCGTGATGTCGGCGACGTCCATCTGGGCCTTCTGCAGCCTGCCGGAATGATCCCAGTTCATCGCCTGCCAGCGGGTGAACTGGTCGAGCACCCACACGCCCGACTGCCTGCTGCCGTTGCCCGACTTGCCGTTGCCGCCGAACGGCAGGTGCGCCTCGGCGCCGCTGGTGGAGTTGTTGACGCTGACCATCCCGGCCGAGATGCCCTCGCGGAAGCGGAAGGCACTGGCCGGGTCGGTCGTGTAGATCGAGCTCGACAGGCCGTAGCCGGGCCGGTTGGCCAGCTCCAGCGCCTCGTCCATGGTCTGGAAGGCGGTCACGCCCACGAGCGGGCCGAAGGTCTCCTCAAGGAAGATCCGGTCGTCGGCGCGGACCCCGGCGACGACCACCGGGTGGTAGAACAGGCCGCCCTCGCCGGTGAACTCGTGGTGCGGGCTGCCCTCGGTGATGCGGCCGGTGGCGCCGCTGACGACCCGGTGGTGCGGCTCGATCCAGGTCAGGAACTCCTCGAACCGCTCGGCGAACTTGGCGTCGAGCAGCGGACCGGCCAGCACGTCGCCCATGGGGTCGCCGATCTTGGCGTTGCGGACCGCGCGGGCGAACAGTTCGAGGAACTCGTCGTGGACGCTCTCGTGGACGATCACCGTGCCGAGACTGGTGCAGCGCTGCCCCGCCGTACCGAAACCGGCGAACAGCGCGCCCTCCACGGCCAGGTCCAGGTCGGCGTCCGGCATCACCACTATCGGGTTCTTGCCGCCCAGCTCCAGGCAGGCCGACTGCAGGTGGCGGCCGGTCAGCTCGCCGATCTTCCGGCCGACCTCGGACGAGCCGGTGAAGCCCACCTTCTGCACGCTGCCCTCGCCCAGGGCCTGCTCCAGCCCCGCGAAGGTGGCGGCGCCGTCGGCGAAGACCACGTTGAGCACGCCGTCCGGCAGTCCGGCCGCCGCGAACAACCGGAACAGGGCGTGCGCGGAGGCCGCGGCGTACTCCGCCGGCTTCCACACCACCGCGTTGCCGCACAGCAGCGCGGGCACGAGATACCACGAGGGGACGGCCACCGGGAAGTTGCCCGCCGTGATCACCGCCGCCACGCCGACCGGCATGCGGAAGGTGAACAGGTTCTTGTCCGGCATCTCCGACGGCACCGTCTGGCCGTACAGCCTGCGGCCCTCGCCGAGGAAGAAGTCGCACGTGTCGACGATCTCCCGCACCTCGCCGAGCGCCTCCTTGTACGGCTTGCCGATCTCCTCGGTCACCAGCCGGGCAAGACTCTCCGCGTTGGCCTCCACCAGGCGTCCGATCGAGGCGATCACCCGCCCCCTGACCGGGGCCGGAACCTTCGCCCACTCCCGCTGCGCCTCCTTGGCCGTCCGGCAGGCGGTGGCGAAGGTCGCGGCGTCCGCGAGGCCGACCTGGGCCACGACCTCGCTGGTGCGCGCGGGATTGGTCGAGTCGTAGGTGCTCGCGCTGGCGGCGTCCTTGCCGCCGACGACGGAGACAATCTGACGGGTCACCGGTGACCTCCTCGTAGTTCCTCCGCAAAGACAATCACATTCTCCGAAACTTTCCGGAGTGTCCCGGATCAGGCCCGGAAGTCGGCGAACTCGAATCCGGGGGAGACCACGCAGCTCACCAGCACCTCCTGCGCGGCGGCGGGGCGCGCGGACTGCCAGACGTTCGCGGGGACCAGCGCCTGCGGCACCTGGCCGCGCTCCACGTCCGGACCCAGCACCACCTGCTCGCCGCCGATCGTCAGGCTGAGCGGGCCGCCCCGGTGCCACAGCCACACCTCGTCGGACTTCACCACGTGCGGCACCGACTCCTCGCCCGGCATCAGCAGGAAGTAGATGCCGGTCGCGCTCGCCCTGGGCCCGTCGTAACCCGCGGGCGAGAACCGCACGGAGGTCTTCCACGTCTGCCTGAACCAGCCGCCCTCGGGGTGCGGCAGCAGGTCGAGGGCCTGCGCGATCGGCGGCCGTTCCACGAACCCCACCGGCTCGCCTGTGACGTCCCGGCGCAGGAAGCGGGTGCCGTCGAGGACCAGTTGCCCCTCCAGGCCACTCCTGAGCGCCTCGGCCTCGTCGGCTACCTCGACGGGCGGGCCGTCCGGGTGACTTCTCAGCTCCATGCCCCTGTTCCTTCCTCGGCGGAAACTGCCATATGCCCTGGGCGGAAACTGCCATATGCCCTGGGCGGAAACTGTCGCATGCCCTGGGCGGAAACCGTCACATTCCCTCGACGGAAACTGTCGTACGCGAGAGCTAGTCTGCGACGGATGATCGACGCGCGTCACGCAAGGGTCGCCGAGGGGCTGTCCGAGCTGGAGCTGTGGCTGGGCGACCAGATCCGGGGCGGCCTCGCCGCCTCGGGCCCCGAGGGCTGGTCGGCGATGGCGCGGCGGCTCGTCGACGCCCAGGCTCCCGGCGCGGCCGGGCTGGTGTCGCGGCTGGTCCGGCTGCCCGCCTCCGGCGCGTGGCCGGAGCGGCTGCTCGCCGAATACTCCCTGCTGCGCCTGCTGGCCGTCGCCTACCGGCGCCGTGCGCACCTGCCGCCGCCGCTGGCGCGCACGGTGCTGACCCGGGTGGGGTTCCCGGTGGCGCGGGCCGAGGTGCTGGCGGCGGCGCCGGTGCGCGATCACTGGCGGGTGGTGGGTTCGCGGGTCGAGGAGGAGGACCGGGTGACGGCCCAGCGGGTGTGGCTGCGGGGGCGCGACAGCGGGCGCGCGGCCCTGCTGCTGGCCTACGTGGGCCCGGGGCGGCCGTTGCCCGACGCGCCCGCCGTGGGCGCCTGCCTGGAGATCGACCTGCGCTTCTACCCGGGCGCGGCACCGCTGCGGGCCCTCGCCTCCATTCCAGACGTCCCCTTCCCCGGCGCCGTCCTTGACGCCTCCGTCCCCGGCGTCCCCGTCCCTGTCCCCGGCGTCCCCGTCTCCGGTGTCTCCGTCGCCGACGGTGGCTCCGGCGGGCTCTGCGCGACGACCTGCTCCCACGCGTCCTCCGCGACGGCTTGCTCATGCGCGTCCTCTGCGGCGGCCTGCGCCGACGGGCCGCCGATCGGAGAAGTTCCTGCGGGGGTGTCCGCCGAGCAGGCGCTGTCCGAGGTGGGGGCGGCGCTGGCGGCCGATCCGTGGACCGATTCCTGGCCCGTGGTCGTCACGGGCACGGTCGCAGAGCTGGGCGGGCTCGGCTTCCACTGGTCGTTTCACGACCCGTGGCGGCTGATCGCCGTCTCCGGCGGGCGGCCGGTGACGGTGGCGGCGGAGTGGACACCGTACGGGCTGCGGCCCATGACCGTGTGGGACGAGGACGGCTCGGCGGTGGTCCTGTGAGCGAGGCGGTGGTGGGCGGGGCGGCGGTGGGCGGCGCCGGTTCGTGGGAGGAACTGGTCTCGGCCGCGCTCGTGGGCACCGACCGGCGACCGTACGACGGAGACCTGCTGGCCGACGCGGCCGTCGAGGTGCTGCGGCGGCGCGCGGGCCAGCGGCCCGCCCCCGAGCCGGCTGCCGACAGGTTCGCCCCCGAGCCGGCGTCCGACGGGTTCGCTCCTGGGTTGGCGGTGGGTGGGGTCGTGCCGGAGCGGGCGGCGGGTGGAGGCACTTCCGAGCGGGTGGCCGGTGAGGTCGCGGAGCCGGAGGAACTGCCGGGTGTGGGGGGCGCGGCGGCGCGCAGGCTGACGCGCATCCTCGGCGGTGAGCACGAACGGTTGCTGGGCGAATGGCTGCGGCTGGCGGCCGCCGCGCGGCGGCACGTGCCCGCACACGTGCTGCCCGAACTCCTCGAACGCGGCAGAAGGGACAGGTCGATCAGAGGACGGCTGGGCGTCGTCGCGGGCAGGCGCGGGCGTTGGCTGGCCGGGTGCAACCCCGACTGGGGCTACCTGCTCGACGAGCCCACGGGGGCGGACTGGGAGTTCGGGCGTCCCGCCGACCGGCTCGCCCACCTGCGGCGGCTGCGCGCCGAGCGGCCCGGCGCGGCGCGCGACCTGCTGGCGCGCTCCTGGGAGCAGGAGGCGCCGGACGACCGGGCGGTGTTCGTCGGGGCGCTGGCCGACGGGTTGTCCGCCGACGACGAGGAGTTCCTTGAGTCCGTTCTCGACGACCGGCGCAGAGAGGTGCGGCAGGAGGCCGCGGGGCTGCTCGCCCGGCTGCCGTCGTCGCGGCTGGCCGCCCGGATGGCCGAGCGCGCCCTGGCGTGCGTCCGGCTGCCGCGCGGCGGGCGGGCGATCGAGGTGGTGCCGCCGGAGACCTGCGACCCGGGCATGCGGCGCGACGGGATCCGGCCGCACCCGCCGCGCGGCGTCGGGGAGCGGGCCTGGTGGCTGCAACAGGTGGTGAGCCGGACGCCGCTCGCGGTGTGGGGCGATCCCGGCGCGGTGCTGGCGGCGCCGCTCGACGAGTGGGAGGGGGAGGTGCGGTCCGGGTGGGTGCGGGCGGCGGTGTCGCAGCGCCACCCGGAGTGGGCCAGGGCGCTGTTCGCCCTCGATCCGATCGCCGACCTGCTCGACGTGCTCCCGGCGGGCGAACGGCAGGAACTCGCGGCCGGGTTCGTCACGAGGAAGGAGATGGACAGCCAGTTGATCATGGTTTTGGGCGGGGTGGAGCGGCCCTGGCGGGACGCGCTGGCCGCCGCCGTACTCAACAAGATCGTCAAGGTGGCGGCCACGCAGCCGTGGAACCTCGGCGAACTCGCCACCCTCGCCGGTGAGCGCATCGACCCGTCGTTGCACTACCTTGCCACCAGCGCGCCCTGTCTGCGGGACGTGGCCACGTTGCTCCGCTTCCGGGCGGAGATGTCGAAGGAGCTCACATGACGGTCCTGCGCGCGCACGCCGAAGAGGAGTTCGCGGAGGAGCTCGCGCTGCTGGCCAAGGACGACGACCGGCCGCGTCCGCCCGGCTGGCTGCTGTCGCCGTGGGCGGTGACGACCTACGTTCTCGGTGACGGCGGGCGGATCACCCCGAAGTACGTCGGCGCCCGCCGCCTGGTGGAGGTCGCCGTCGCCACGCTCGCCACCGACCGGGCGCTGCTGCTGCTCGGCGTGCCCGGCACGGCGAAGACCTGGCTGTCCGAGCACCTCGCCGCCGCGATCAGCGGTGACTCCACGCTGCTCGTCCAGGGTACGGCGGGCACCCCGGAGGAGGCGGTCCGCTACGGCTGGAACTACGCGCGGCTGCTGGCCGAGGGGCCCTCGGAGCAGGCGTTGACGCCGAGCCCGGTCATGCGGGCGATGGCCGAAGGGCGCCTCGCCCGCGTCGAGGAGCTCACCCGGATGCCCTCCGACGTGCAGGACGCGCTGATCACCGCGCTGTCGGAGAAGACGCTCCCGATCCCCGAACTCGGCATCGAGGCGCGGGCCCGCCGGGGGTTCAACCTGATCGCCACGGCCAACGACCGCGACCGGGGGGTCAACGAGCTGTCCAGCGCGCTGCGGCGCCGCTTCAACACGGTCGTGCTGCCGGTGCCCGCCACGGCCGAGGAGGAGGTCGGCATCGTCGCCCGCCGCGTCGAGCAACTCGGCCGCTCGCTGGAACTGCCCGAGACGGTCGCGGCGCTGACGGAGATCCGGCGCGTGGTCACGGTCTTCCGCGAACTGCGCGAGGGCGTCACGGAGGACGGCCGCACCCGCGTCAAGTCGCCCAGCGGCACCCTGTCCACCGCCGAGGCGATCTCGGTGCTCACCGGCGGCATCGCGCTCGCGGCGCATTTCGGCGACGGCGTGCTGCGCGCCGGTGACGTGGCGGCGGGGATCGTCGGCGCCGTGGTGCGCGAGCCGGGCTCCGATCGGGTGGTGTGGCGCGAGTACCTGGAGACGGTGGTGCGAGAGCGCCCGGAATGGCGGGATTTCTACCGCGCCTGCCGCGAGGTGTCATGACCGGGCGCCACGAGGACTTCGACACCCACGACGAGGTCTTGGGCGTCCGCGACGACTTCGACGCCCGCCACGAGGTCCTGGGCGTCCGCGACGAGGTCTTGGGTGTCCGCCGCGAGGTCTTGGGCGTCCGCGGCGAGGTTTCCGGCGCTCGCCACGAGGTTTTCGGCGTTCGCCATCATGGGCCCGGTTCGGCTCGGGCCGTACGCGAGGCGCTGGAGCGGATGCGGCCCGACCTGATCCTCGTCGAGGGGCCGCCGGAGGCCGACGCGCTCGTGCCGCTGGCGGCGGGGTGCGAACCGCCCGTCGCGCTGCTCGCCCACGTGCCCGGCGAGCCGGGCCGGGCGGCGTTCTGGCCGTTCGCGGAGTTCTCCCCCGAATGGCAGGCCATCCGGTACGGCACCGGCCACGCCGTCCCCGTCCGCTTCTGCGACCTGCCCGCAGCCACCACCCTCGCGGCCCCCGCCGAGGGCGAGAGCCCCGGGCGCGGGAACCCTCAGGTCGGGCACGGAGAACCCGACGGCGACCCGCAGTCCGAGTGCGGTGGGCGCGGCGGACATCGGGTCGGGCGTAGAGAACCCGACGGCGACCCGCAGTCCGAGCGTGGGGAGCGCGGCGGTGGACATCGGCGGACCGAGGAGGCGCCGACCGGCGCGCCTGCCAGGACCAGTCCAGCGCGACAGGCCGGGCGCGGTGACCGCGACCCGCTCGCCGGGTACGCCGGGCCAGGGCGTGACCCGATCGCGGGGCTGGCGCGGGCGGCGGGCTACGACGACCCTGAGCGGTGGTGGGAGGACGCGGTCGAGCATCGCGGCGGCAGTGCGTTCGAGGTGGTCGCCGAGGCGATGACGGCCGTGCGCGAAGGGTACGAACCGGACGCGCACGAGGCCCGGCGTGAGGCGTACATGCGCAGGACCGTCCGCGCGGCCCTGAAGGCCGGATACCAGCGGATCGCGGTGATCTGCGGCGCCTGGCACGTGCCCGCCCTCACCCACCCGCTGCCGCCCGCCGCCCGTGACACCGCCCTGCTGCGCGGCCTGCCCAAGGTGAAGGTCGAGCTCACCTGGGTGCCGTGGACACACGAACGGCTCGCCCTCCACTCCGGCTACGGCGCGGGCATCACCTCGCCCGGCTGGTACGAGCACCTGTTCACGTCCCCCGACCGGCCGGTGGAGCGGTGGCTCACCCGCGCCGCCGACCTGCTGCGCGAGGCGGACCTGCCGGTGTCCTCCGCTCACATCATCGAGTCCGTACGGCTGGCCGAGGCGCTCGCCGCGCTGCGTGGCAGGCCGCTGCCCGGCCTGGCGGAGGTCACCGAGGCGGTCCGCGCGGTCATGTGCGATGGCGACGACCTGAGGGCGGCCGTCGTCCAGCGGCAACTGGTCGTCGGCGACCGTCTCGGCCGGGTCGCCGACGACACCCCGATGGTCCCGCTCCGGCGCGACCTCCTCGAACAAAGCCGCAGACTCCACCTGCGCGACCGCACCGACGCCCGGCGCGGCACGGCCGGCGCAGGTCGTGCCGGTGGCGCAGGCAATGCGGGTGGTGCCGGAGGTGCCGGTGGCACAGGTGGTGCCGGTGGCGTGGCTGGCACAGATGGTGCTGGTGGTGTCGGCGCTTCGGTTGGTGCTGTTGATGTGACTGTCACAGGTGGTTCGATTGGTGCTGATGGTTCGGTTGGTGCGGATGGTGGCAGAGGTGGTGCGGCTGGTGCCAGCAGCGCGGACGGTGCGGGTGGTGCGGGTGGTGCGGGCAGTGCGGGTGGTGCTGGTGGCACAGGCGGTGTGAGTGGTGCGGGCCGGATGGGCGGTGTGGGGGGTGCGGCTCCGATTCGCGAGCTCGACCTCGACCTGCGGGAACCGCTCGACCGTGAGCGCAGCCACCTGCTGCACCGGCTGCGGCTGCTCGGCGTGCCCTGGGGGAGGCCGGGGGAGGCGCGCGGCAAGGGGACCTTCCGTGAGGCGTGGCGCCTGGAATGGCGGCCCGAGTTCGACCTGACCCTGATCGAGGCGGCGGCCCTCGGCACCACTGTCCAGGGCGCCGCGACCGCCCGGGTCGAAGAACGGGCGCGGGAGGCACGGTCGAGCCAGGGGGACGGGCTCGGCGGGCTGGCCGCGCTGGTGGAGCAGTGCCTGCTGGCCGGACTGGCCGAGGCGCTGCCCGAGGTGCTGGGCGCGCTGTCCGACCGGGCGGCCCGTGACACGGACGTCGCCCACCTCATGGACGCGCTGCCCCCGATGGTCCGCGCCCACCGCTACGGCGACGTGCGCGGCACTCCGGCGGGCGACCTGGCGGCGGCGATCGGCTCCATGTCGGCCCGCATCAGGGTCGGCCTGCCCGCCGCCCTCACCGGCCTGGCCGACGACGCGGCGCCCGCGATGCTCGCCCGCGTCGACGCCGTCCACGCCGCCCTCGCCCAGTACGCCGACCGCGACGAGCAGGCCGACTGGCTGCGCACGCTGCGGAGCGCCCTGGAGGCCGCCACGGGAACCGTCGCGGGCCGTCTGACCAGGATCCTGCTCGACGCCGGAGCCCTCGACGACGTACCGGCCCGCATGTCCAGGGAGATGTCGCGGGGCAGCGGCCCGGCGCGGGCGGCCGCCTGGATCGAGGGTTTCCTGAGTGGCGGCGGCCTGCTCCTGGTGCATGACCAGCGCCTGCTGGGCCTGCTCGACGACTGGCTCGCCCGGCTCACGCCCGACGGCTTCACGCAGGTGCTGCCGCTGCTGCGGCGGACGTTCGCGGGCTTCGCCGTACCGGAGAGAAGGGCGATAGGGGAGCGGGTCCGCTCACCCGGCCGGGGACGCTCGCCCGGACCGGACCTCGACGCGCGCCGCGCGTCGGCCGCCGAGGCGACGGTGCTGGCGATTCTCGGGAGGACGCGTGGATGAGCGGCTGCGCAGATGGCGGCTGGTCCTCGGCGACGCAGCGGGCCCGGAGGGCCTGGACGGCATGGACGGCACGGACGCGCGCATGGACGCCGCGCTCACCGCGCTGTACGGCGGCACCGGTCACGAGGGCGGGCAGCCCGGCAGGCAGGGCGACCTCGGCGCGTCGGCCCCGAGGGTGGCCCGGTGGCTGGGCGAGATCAGGGAGCTGTTCCCGCCCCGCGTGGTCCACCTCCTGCAGCGCGACGCGGTCGAACGTCTCGATCTGACCAGGCTCCTCGCCGAACCCGAACTCCTGGACGCCGTCGAACCGGACGTGCACCTGGCGGCGACCCTGCTCGCGCTGCGCCACGTGCTGCCGGAGCGCGCCCGCGAGGCCGCCCGCGCGCTGGTGCGGACCGTCGTCGAGGACCTTGAACGCCGCCTGGCCACCAGGTTGCGCGCGGCGGTGTCCGGCGCCCTCGACCGCGCCGCCCGCACCCACCGCCCGCGCACCGCCGCCGACATCGACTGGGACCGGACGATCCGCGCCAACCTCCGCACCTACCTGCCCGAGCACCGGACCGTCGTGCCCGAACGCCTGGTCGGCTTCGCCCGCCGCCGCCGCGCGGTCGAGCGGGACGTGCTGCTCTGCGTCGACCAGAGCGGGTCGATGGCCGAGTCCGTCGTCTACGCCGGGGTGTACGGCGCCGCCCTGGCCTCGGTCAGGGCGCTGCGGACCCGGCTGGTGGTGTTCGACACGGCGGTCGCCGACCTCAGCGACCGCCTGCACGACCCGGTGGAGGCGCTGTTCGGCACCCAACTCGGCGGCGGCACCGACCTCGGCAGGGCGCTCGCCTACTGCGCGGGCCTGGTCACCCGCCCCTCCGACACGATCCTGGTGCTGGTCAGCGACCTGTACGACGGCGGCCCGCGCGAGGAGGCGCTGCGCCGGGTGGCGGCGCTGACCCGCGCGGGCGTCCGGGTCGTGGTGCTGCTGGCGTTGTCGGACACGGGCACCCCCGCCTTCGACCGCGACAGCGCGGCCGCCCTCGCGGCGCTCGGCGTGCCCGCCTTCGCCTGTGCGCCGGACGCCTTCCCCTCGCTCATGGAGGCGGCCGTAGAAGGCCGTGACCTGGCCCGATGGCAGGATTCTCAGCCCTAGGCCGAAATCCCTAGGACCGGCGCCCGATGTGGCGGACCGGCCGGTTGCCATACGTTCCCGTCATGTCTGCCACTCTGGCCGAATCCGCCGGCCCCCCGGAAAGCGTGGTATCCCGCCGGTATCGCGCCCTGAGCGTCGGCCTGGTGGCCCTGGTGATGCTCACCGCGTTCGAGGCGATGGCCGTGGTGACCGCCATGCCGTCGGTCGCCCGCGAACTCGGCGGCAGCCACCTGTACCACCTGGCCTTCAGCGCGACGCTGGCCGCCAGCGTCATCGCCACCGTCCTCGGCGGCCGGTGGGCCGACGCGCGCGGGCCGATGCGGCCGGTCGCCGTCGGCGTCGCGACCTTCGTCGTCGGCCTGCTGGTCGCCGGATTCGCCCCGACCATGGAGGTGCTGGTCGCGGGGCGGTTCATCCAGGGTCTCGGCACCGGCCTCATCCAGGTCTCGCTGTACGTGCTGGTCGCCCGCGCCTACCCGGCCGACATGCACGCCAGGGTGTTCGCCCTGTTCTCCGCCGCGTGGGTGATCCCGTCCATGGTGGGGCCCGCGATCGCCGGGACCATCGTGGAGACCACCTCGTGGCGCTGGGTCTTCCTCGGCGTCGCGCTGATCGTCGTCCCGGCCGCCCTGGTGCTGTGGCGCGGCACCTCGGGCACCGACGTGAGCGGCGGCGAGGCGGGGACCGGCCCCGGGATCGGCGGCAAGCTCGTGTGGGCGGCCCTCACCGCCGTCTCGGCCGCACTCATCCAGTACGGCTCGGCGCTCGGCGCCCCCGGCGTGCCGCTGCTGGTGGCCGGAGTGGTGCTGCTGGCCGTGGCGCTGCCGAGGCTGCTGCCCAAGGGCGCGCTGCGGGCCGCGCGCGGCCTGCCGACCGGTCCGGTGCTGCGCGGGCTGGCCTTCGGCTCGCTGACCGCCGTCCAGGTGCTCATCCCGCCCATGCTGTACACCACCCGGGGCATGTCGGCGACCGCCGCCGGAATCGTGCTCACCGTGGGCGCCCTCGGCTGGTCCGCGGGCTCGTGGATCAAGGGGCACACCAGGATCGGCGACCTGGCGGCCCTGCGCGGCGGCGCCCTCCTGATGGCCGCCGGGTTCGCGCTGGTCGCGCTGGTGCTCGTGGACAGTGTCCCGGTCGCGGTCGCCTACGTGGCGATGGCCCTGTCCGGTCTCGGCATCGGCGCCATGCACCCGACGGTGTCCGTGCTGGTGCTGCGGATGTCCAAGCAGGGCGAGGAGGGCCAGAACTCCGCCGCGCTCGGCGTCGGCGAGTCCGTCATCACCGTCGTGGCCGTCGCGGGCACCGGCGCCCTGTTCACGGCGACGGGGGAGAACTACCTGGCCGGGTTCGGCCTCACGCTCGCTCTCGCGCTCCTGGCCGCCTTCCTGGCCCCGCGTTTTGCCCAGCCGGAGAAGGGGGGCAGTATGGAGAGGAGTGGGTGACTAGGGGGGTACATGCCGAAGGTCCGTGAGCTTGAGGTCTTCAGAGTGGTCCTGCCGTACGGCGGCCGTCTTGAGACCCTGCTCGTCAAGCTCATCGACGAAGGCGGCATGGTCGGATGGGGCGAGACCGTCAACCCGCCGCCCAAGATGTGGGGCAGGCTGGAGGAAAGCCTCGGCGCCCGTCTCATCGGCGTCGAGTGGCAGCACCCGGACAGCGCCCCGAGCGGCGACCCGGCCGTCGACATGGCCTGCTGGGACCTGTGGACCCGGATGCGCGGCGTCCCGCTGGCCCACGCGATCGGCGGCAGCCGCACCTCGGTCGTGGCGACCGTCCGGCTGGGCCCCGACCGGTCCAACGAGAGCCTGGTCGCCCGGGTCAACCAGCAGGTCTGCGCGGGCTACGGACACGTCACCCTCGACGTACGGCCCGGCTGGGACGTCGAGCCCGTCAGGGCCGTGCGCGCCGCCTTCCCGGCGCTCACCCTGGCCGTCGACTGCGGCGGCGCCTACACCGAGCCCGGCCAGCTCATCGCGCTCGACTCCTACGGCCTGGAGGTCGTCGAGCGCCCGTTCGACTCCGGCGACCCCTATCTGCACGCCACCCTCCAGGACCAGGTGGCGGCGACGGTCGCGGTCGAGGCGGGCGCCGACCTCGACGACTACCTCGCCCTGCGGGCGGGCCGTGCGCTGCTGCTGCGGCCGAGCACGTTCTCCTCGCTCAGCGACGCCCGCCGCGCGCACGACCGGGCGGTGGCGGCCGGATGGGACATCCAGTGCGCGGGCGGCCAGGGCGCGGGCCTGGCGCGGGCGGCCACGGTGGCCGTGGCCAGCCTGCCCGGCTGCACTCTCGCCTGCGACGTGACCCAGCCGCCGCGCACCAACCAGATCGTCGACCCGATCGTGGGCGCCAACGCGGGCGTGATCGCGGTGCCGTTCACCCAGCCCGGCCTGGGTCACACCGTCGATGAGAGCCGTGTCCAGCGCCTGGCCAAGGACTCATTCACCGCCTGAGCGTCCGCAGCCGTCCGTCAGCGACCTGGACGGGTCCGGGGCGGCGGTGGTGGTAGTGGTGGTGGTGGCGGTTCGGCTCGGGGCGGCGGCCGGGGTGCGCCGGGGGGTGGCTGAGGCGGCCACCTGGCGGGTCTTGACCGAGTCCTTGAGAGCCCTGTCGGTGATGGTGCGGATCTTCTGCCAGTCCGGGTATCCGGTGTGGATGAGCGGCGGCATGAACTGCACGCTCGTGACCTCGGCGTTCTTGACCTTGAGCGCCAGCGGCACCAGGTAGCGCAGCATCCGGTGCGGGATGTCGGTCCTGATGAGTTCCTTGGTGGCCAGGGCGATGCCGTTGAAGCGGGTCAGCACCGTGGCCGGGTCGGCCTGGTCGAGCAGCGCGGCCATCACGCAGCGCTGGCGGCGCATCCGCGTGTAGTCGTCGGAGAAGGTGCGCGAGCGGGCGTACCACATCGCGTCGCCGCCGTCGAGTCTGCGGCGGCCCGCCTTGACCAGGCCCTCGTTGTGCCTTCCGAACACGACGTCGCGCTCGACCGTGATCGTGACGCCGCCGATCGCGTCGATGAGCCGGGCGAAGCCCCACATGTTGACCAGGGCGTACCAGTCGATCCGCAGCCCGAGCGTGTGGCCGATCGTGTCCATCAGCACCTGCGGGCCCTGCCGCTGGCGGCCGCCGAAGATCTCCGGGTGCGCGTCGGAGTACTCCCAGACGCTGTTGAGCAGGTCGCTGCGCCCGCCGCCGGGGTCCGTCGGCAGCCGGAAGCCGCTCGGGAAGCGGGCGGCCATCGGGGTGCCCGGCCGGAAGCGGACGTTCTCCAGGTTGCGCGGCAGGCTGATCAGCACCGTGTTGCCGGTGGCGAGGTCGATGCTGGCCACGTTCATGCTGTCGGTGCGCACCCCGACGCGGTGGCCGTCGGCGTCGCCGCCGAGGAGCAGGATGTTGACGCGGCGGCGCCCGTTCCACGGGTCGGCGGGCCGTTCGGCGCCCGCCTGTCCGCTCTCCTCGGGGAAGATGTTGTGGAAGGCCTCCTGCGAACGCCACAGGATCTGCGTGACCAGCCCGAACGGGGTGATGACCGCGACGGCCAGCAGGCCCGCCAGGGTGCCCGCGAGCACCTGGCCGCGCTGCGACAGGCGGCCGGGACGCAGCACCACGAACGAGTGGACGACCAGCACGAACCACGCCGTGCCGAGGACGCTCACGCCGATCATGATCGGGGTCAGTTGCGTGACGGCGCTGCCGAGGGTGTCGCCGTCGGCGGTGAGGCGGAGGTAGAGCAGGGCCAGCAGGCCGGCGGCGTACAGGCTGAGCAGCACCAGCCCGGTGCGCCGCCACCCGGCCCTCAGGTGGGCCGCGCCAGGGGCGAGCGCGGACAGCAGCGTCCACCCCAGCACCGCGGCGGTGCTCATCGGCTCGTTACTCCGCGCCACGCCCATCCCCGCTTCTCCGCGCAGTCCACCGTAGGCCGTTTCGGAGCGGGAGCCTATGGATGGAATGCGAACTATGACGTTGTCGGTGAGTGAACGACGGAGGCTGAACTCGGTTCAGTCCGTCGTCACCGTCACATTGAAGCGCCCCCGGCCTCCCGGGCGCCCACGGCTTTACGATGCCGGGGAGTTCGGTCTCCCGAGCGGAACGCGCGAAAGCCCCCTATCGTGAAAGACATGTACGAGAGCACTGTCCTGCATCTGCCGGACGACTACGAGGGCGAGGTCATCGCCACCCTGCTGTCGCGGCGAGCGGGCTCGCGCAGGGCCGTACTCTACATCCACGGGTTCACCGACTACTTCTTTCAAGATCATCTCGCTGATCACTACGTCGGTCAAGGCGTCGACTTCTACGCCCTCGACCTGCGTAAGTACGGCCGGTCGCTGCTGCCCCACCAGACCAGGGGCCTGGTCAGGAGCATCACCGAGTACTTCCCCGAGATCGACGAGGCGGTCCGGATCATCCGCCGCGACCACGACCACGTGCTGGTCAACGCCCACTCCACGGGCGGGCTCATCGCCGCCCTGTGGGCCGACCGGGTGCGCGGCAGGGGGCTCGTGCAGGGCCTGGTGCTGAACAGTCCCTTCCTCGACCTGAACGTCCCCGCCCCGCTCAGGTTCGCCGCCGACCTGCTCAAGATCCCGCTCTCGTACTCAAGCAGGCCGCTGCCGCTCGGGGTCAGCACCGCGTACGGCGACAGCCTCCACCGCTCGCGGGGCGGCGAATGGGACTACGACCTGGAACTCAAGCCTCTCGGCGGGTTCTCCGTGCACGCCACCTGGCTGGCCGCCGTCCGCCGCGCCCAGCGCCGCCTGCACGCCGGGCTCGACGTGGACGTGCCCGTTCTCGTCCTCGCCTCCTCCAACGGGCTGCGGGTACGCGACTTCGTCCCCGAGGCGAAGTCGGCCGACATCGTCCTCGACCCCCGCCAGATCGCCCGCTGGGCGACCTCGATCGGCACGCACGTCTCCTGCGTGCGCATCACCGACGGCATGCACGACCTGGTGCTGTCGGCCGAGCCGGTGCGCAAGCAGGTCTTCGCCGAGATCGACCGCTGGACCGGCGTCTACCTGTACCCGTGGGCCTACCAGGGGAACGAGAACAGCCCGTAGTAGGCGGCGGCCACCATCAGCAGGCCGCTGCCGCCGACCACCCCCGCCATCGCCACGTGCTGCCAGCGGCTCGGCTGGAACCCCTCCCGGACCGCCGCCACCACCGCGGCGACCGCCGTGACCTCCTGCAGCAGCATCAGCACCGCCAGCGCCCGCACCGTCAGCCACCCGGCCAGCACCGCGGGCCAGGCACCCGCCTGGTTGATCGAGAACGACACCAGCAGCCCGATGAACCCCACCACCGACACCAGCAGGGCCAGGCCCGTCCACACCATCCGGTAGAGCCGCGACCTGATCGGCGGCCACAGGACGGCATCCGCCCGCACCAGGACGCGGTTACGCCCGCGCAGCCTGATCAGAATGGAGGCGACCGGACCCGCGACGTAGCCCACCACGGCCAGGCAGATCGTCAACCCCAGCATCGTGCCGCCCGCGTACCACGGCGCCACGGGCACGTCCGAGGCCTCGAAGCGCTGCACCGGCGTCGCGCCCGCCATGTGCACGGCGGGCCGGCCCGTGCCTGGCAGGCCCTTGATCCAGTTGGCCAGCGTCTCCTGGTAGCCCCGCGTGAACGGGCCGCCCCCGACGCGCAGCGCGTGGTCGCCCTTGTCCATGAACCGGATCGTGTACCGCTCGTTGCCTGACTCCCGCATGGCCGTGGTCAGCGCCCGCGTCGACTCCACGAACGGGATCGACGGGTCCGTCGTGCCGTACAGGGCGAGGACCGGCTGGCGCATGCCGCGCAGCGCGGGCATCGCGTCGTGGCGCAGGAAGTTGAAGCCGACCCCGCCCATCGCGCGGGTCAGCAGGTCGCGCGCGCCCACGGGCGCGTGCAGCCGCAGCAACTGCTCGTTCAGCGCCCAGGCAACCTGCCGCAGCGGGGAGACGTTCGGAGACGACACCAGGACGACGAAGCCGACGTCGCCGCTCTCGGCCGCCGCGATCGGCACCACCCAGCCGCCCTCGCTCACACCCCACAGCCCGACCCGCGCGGCGTCCACGCCCGGCTGCGTACGCAGCCACCGCACCCAGCGCAGCGCGTCGTCGGCCAGCAGCGCGAAGTCGCGCTCGCGGAAGGAGTAGCCGTCCGTCCGCTTGTCGAAGGCCACCGTCGCCACACCCGCCCTGGCCAGGAACTCGGCCTGCGGCGTGAACTCATCGCGCGAGCCGTTGCCCGAACCCGACACGAAGACCATGCCCGGACGGTCGCCCTGCGTCATCGGCAGCCGTACCGTGCCGTGGAGCCACTGGCGCTGCGCGGGGATCGACACCTCCGCCGTGCGCACCGGCCCCGACGCCACGACCGGCCGCACCTCGTGGGCCGGCTGCGGCACGATCGACCGGAACGCCTCGTCGCCCTTCAGCGGCGGCGGGTCGAACGCCGGAGGCAGTGCGTATCCGACCGTCGCCAGCGCCACCAGCACCAATCCGGCGGCGACTCCCAACGTGCCACGGCCCGCGCGCATCCGTCTCCCTATCCATAACAGGCCCACCCATACAGGACTGCCCGCCGCTCGCCCAGACTACTCCCGGCGGGTGTGGCGGAGGGGACCGCATTTGTCGGTGAGACCTGTTAGCTTCACGGGACATGCGGATCCTGCACACCTCCGACTGGCACCTCGGCAGGTCCTTCCACCGCGAGAGCCTGCTGGAGGGCCAGGCCGCCTTCGTCGACCACCTGGTCGAGACCGTCAGAGCCGAACAGGTCGAGGTCGTGGCCGTCGCCGGCGACGTCTACGACAGGGCGCTGCCACCCGTCGACGCCGTCGCCCTGTTCGACGAGGCGCTGCGCAGGATCGTCGACACCGGCGCCCGGGTCATCATGATCAGCGGCAACCACGACTCCGCCCGCCGTCTCGGCGTCGCCGCGACCCTGCTCGACCGCGCGGGCGTCCACCTGCGCACCGACCCGGACCGGGCCTGGGAGCCCGTCGTCGTCGGCGACACCGCCTTCTACGGCATCCCCTACCTCGAACCCGAACTCGTGCGCGGCCCCTGGCAACTCGCCGAACGCAGTCACACCGCCGCCGTCTCCCACGCCATGGAGCGCATCCGCCGCGACCGGGCCGCGCACCGGCACGCCGTCGTCCTCGCCCACGCCTTCGTCGTCGGCGGCGAGGCCAGCGACAGCGAACGCGACATCAGCGTCGGCGGCGTCGCCCACGTGCCGCTGTCGGCCTTCGACGGCGTCGACTACGTCGCCCTCGGTCATCTGCACGGCCGCCAGCGCATGTCGGCGACCGTCCGCTACTCCGGTTCGCCCCTCGCCTACTCCTTCTCCGAGACCCGCCAGCTCAAGGGCTCGTGGCTGGTCGAGGTCGGCGGCCGGGCCGAGTTCGTGACCGCGCCCGTTCCCCGCCCCGTCGGCCGGCTGCGCGGTGACCTCGACGACCTGCTCACCTCCCCCCGCCACACCCCCTACGAGGACCACTGGCTGCAGGTGGTCCTGACCGACCCCGTCCGGCCCCGCTCGGCCATGGACCGGCTGCGCGCCCGCTTCCCCCACACCCTCGCGCTCGCCTTCGAGCCCTCGGGGGCCGCGCCCGCGGCCCCCCTCCGGCGCCTGCACGGACGGCCGGAGGCGGAGGTCGCGCTCGACTTCGTCCGCGAGGTACGCGGCGAACCGGCGGGCGACGACGAGGAACGCCTGCTGCGGCAGGCCATCGAGGCGTCCCGGATCAAGGAGGCTACGGCCTAGTGCGGCCCCACCTGCTCACCCTCACCGCGTTCGGCTCCTTCCCCGCGACCGAGACGGTGTCGTTCGACGCGCTCGCGGGCGCCGGGCTCTTCCTCGTCCACGGGCCGACGGGCGCGGGCAAGACGACCGTGCTCGACGCGCTGTGCTTCGCGCTGTTCGGCAAGGTGGCCAACGCCCAGCGCGACAGCGCCCGCAGCCTGCGCTGCGACCACGCGCCGCCGGGCGTCGGGCCGTCGGTGACGCTGGAGGTGACCGTACGGGGGCGGAGACTGCGCATCGTCCGCTCGCCCGCCTGGCAGCGGCCCAAACGGCGCGGCAGCGGGTTCACCGAGGAGAACGCCAAGGTCGTCGTGCAAGAGCAGGCCGGGTCCTCGTGGCAGGGGCTCACCACGCGCCTCGACGAGGCCGGCGACCTGATCGGCGGGTTGCTCGGCATGAACGCCGACCAGTTCTGCCAGGTGGCCATGCTGCCACAGGGCGACTTCGCGCGCTTCCTGCGCGCCGGTGGCGAAGACCGCCGCAGACTGCTGGAGCGGCTGTTCACCGTCAAGGTCTTCACCCAGGCCGAGACGTGGCTGGCCGAGCGGCGCAGACTGCTCGGGCGCGAGTGCCAGGAGCAGCGGCAGCGGGTCGACTTCGCGCTCCAGCGCGTCGAGGAGGCCGCGGGAGAGCTCTCCGCGCCCGATCAGGAGGCCGATCCGCTCGGGTGGGCGGGGGCGCTGCTGGGGGCGGCACGGCTGTCCGCCTCCGCCGCCGACGAGCGCTTCCTGGCCGCAGACGGCGAGCTGGGCCGGGCGCGGGCCGCCCACGAGGCGGCCGCCGTACTCTCTGGGCACCAGCGGCGCCACGCCGAGGCCCGCACCCTCCTGCGCGCCCTCGACGAGAGTGCGGAGGAGCGCGCCGACCTGCAGGCCGTCCTCGACGACGCCGCCCGCGCGGCCACGGTCCTCCCGCTGGTCACGGCGGCGCGTCAGCGTGCGGAGACGCGCGCCAAGACCCACCTGCTCGCCCTCGACGCCCTCGGCCGCGCCGCCCTTCGCGTGCCCGCCCCCGGGCCGGGCGTCGCGGTCGAGACGTCTGTACGGCTGGAGGCGCTCGAACGCGAGCGCCGGGCCGAAGTGGCCCTGCTGTCCGACCTGCTCACGGAAGAGGCGCGGCTGTCGGTGCTCCGCCGCGACCTGGGCCGGGTCGAGCAGGAGCTCACCGGGCTCATCGCCGAGGACGAGTCCACCGCCGCCCGCCTCGCGGACCTGCCCGCCCTCATCGAGCGCGCCCAGGCGCAGGTCGCCGACGCCCGCCAGGCCGCCGCGCGGATCCCCGCCGCGCAGGCGGTCCGCGCCACCGTCGCCGACGTCCTGGAGACGGACCGCGAGCTGGCCCAGCGGGCGGCCCGGCTGTCCGCGTCGGCCGCCCAGCACGCCGTGGCCGAGGCCGCCGCCGAGGCGCTTCCCGCCCGGCTGGCCGAGGCCAGAGCGCGCCTGTCCGACGTCCAGGCCCTGTCGGCCGCGCTGCCCGCCGCCGTCGCCGCGCTCGACACCGCCCGTGGCGTGCTGGAGGCCGCCCGGCGGCGTGACGCGTTGACGGGCGAGCTCGCGACCGCGTCCCGGGCTCTCACGGGGCTGGTCGACGAGGCGCATCGGCGGCGCGAACACTGGCTCGACGTGCGCCAGGCGCGGCTCGACGGCATGGCCGCCGAACTCGCCCGCGACCTGTCCGACGGCACACCGTGCGCGGTGTGCGGCTCGGCCGAGCACCCGAATCCCGCTTCTCCGGCGCCGAGCGCGCCGTCGCCCGACGACGAGCGGGCGGCAGAGGCCGCCCACGAGGCGGCGGCTTCGCGCCGCGAGTCGGCCGAACGCGACATCGCCGCACTCACCTCCCGTCTCGCGATCGCCGTCGAGGCCGCAGGAGGCGTCGCTGCGGCCGAGAGCCCGGGGGAAGGACCGGGAGAGGCCAGCGGCGGGGTGGCACGCGACGGGTCGGTCGCCGCAGCCGAGACCGTGGTCGGAGCCTCTGTCGCAGAGGCGGAAGCCTCGGTCGCCGAGGCCGACGCGGAGCTCGCCCGGCTGTCCGAGGCCGCCGCCCGGGAACCGGCGGCGATGGCGGCCGTGGAGGCGGTCGAGGCCGAGCGGTCGCAGGCCGCCGACCGGGTGCGCACGCTGGGGGAGGAACTGGCCGCCGTCCGCTCCCAGCACCGGCAGTTGCGAGCAGAGCGCTCCCGCCTGCTCGCCCGCCTCACCGACCCGAAATCCCCGGACGACCCTGCGGACGGCGAGGGACAGGCCGTCGCGTGGGCGGCCGAAGGCCGAGCAGGCGGTGGGGTCGCGAACGGCGAAGGAGTGGGTGCGGCCGAGGGCCGATCAGGTGGTGAGGTCGCGGACGGCGATGGACGGGCGGTCGCGGGTGCGGCCGAGGGCCGGGTGGGCCGTGACGTCGAGGCCGGGGTGGACGAGGCAGGGGTGGACGAGGTCGCGCGGATGATGCGGGAGGCCGAGGCCGATCTCGATCGGCTGCGCCGGGCGGCGGCGCGTGAACCGGCACTGGCCGCCGAGGCCGAGCGGCTGGCGCAGGAGCGCACCGAGGTGGTCGAGCGGGTGCGGCGGGTCGCGGCGCGGGTGGCGGCCTGCCGTACCCGGCAGGAGGAACTGGGCGGCGACGCGGCCCGGCTGACCGCCAAGCTCGACGAGGCCAGGGGAGAGGACGACACGCTGGCCGCGCGCCTGTCCCGGTTGAGCGATGAGGCCGAGCTGCTGCGGGAGGCGATCGAGGCCACCCAGCAGGCCGTCACCGCAGAGGGCGAGCACGAGGCGGCCGAGCAGGCGGCCCGCGAGGCGGCGGAGACGGCAGGATTCCTGGACGTCGAGGAGGCGGTGGCCGCCGTGCGGGCTCCGGCCGTCCTTGAGGAGAAGGGCGAACTGCTGCGGGAGCTGGACGCGCGCCACGCGGCCGTCACCAGCACCCTCGCCGACCCGGTG